>NZ_CP018839.1:1556460-1867753 GCF_001922305.1 Thauera chlorobenzoica | reverse complement strand
ATGCTGCCGGCGATGGGGGCAACGGAGACAATGCCGCGAGCACCAGAGGCTCATCGACGGACGGCGGGAGCGGGATCACCTCCGCAGCGCGTGTCGTGGCTACCGGGGCGGTGGCCACCGTCACTGAGGCCGGCGCAGGGGCCGCCCGGAGATGTTCGGCCTGCACCCGGTCGGGGCCATTGCGCAGCACATAGACATTGTCGGCCAGCCTTACCACCTTGGCATTGCCGGTTTCCGCCGTTCTCACCGTTACCCGTCCCACGGCCAGGCGCGACGATTCATCGGCCGGCGTTACGGGCGCTGCAGCCGCAGCGACGGCAGAAGCCGCCGGCTCGGGAACACGCTCGCCGCGCGCACCCGCTTCAGCCATCGCGACCTTGTCGTGTTCCCCCAGGCGGCGATACGCCGCGGCCAGGTTGATCCACGCCCGCCGGTTGTCGCCGTCCAGCTCCACCGCGCGGCGCAGTGCGTTCGCGGCCGCATCATCGCGCCCGGCGAGCAGCAGCGCATAGCCGAGGTTGTTGTGCAAATGGCTTGCCGCCGGCGCCAGGTCGACCGCCTTCTGCAGTGCAGCCAGGCCTTCCTCGAAACGGCCGCGGAGGGTCTGCAGCGTACCGAGCGCGCTCCAGGCCGTAACCTGCCCGGGCTCGGTCTCAACCGCCTTGCGATATGCGTCCACCGCCTCGTCCCTCGCACCACTCCCTTCACGGTAGCGCCCCAGGGCGTAATAGCCCGCAGCGCTCGAGGCACCATGACGCACCGCCTGCACCGGCTCGACCGCCCACGCCTTGTCCGGCATCTTCGGCCCCGTGCTGCAGGCGCCCAGAACCAAGGCGGCGAGCACCGGCTTCAGGTAAATCACTTGTTTTTTCATGGCAGAACCTCCCTGCTCAGCCCGTGCCGGCCATCGTCGGCAGCAGCACGCGGTAGATCTGGATCATCGCCGGACCGAGCAGCACCAGCAGCAGCGACGGGAAGATGAAGAAGATCAACGGAAACAGCAGTTTCAACGCGATCTTCGCCGCTGCCTCTTCGGCGCGCTGGCGGCGCCGGGTGCGCAGCATGTCGGAATGCACGCGCAGCGAGGTGGCGATGCTGGTGCCGAAGCGCTCGGCCTGGATGATCATCGCGACGAAGCCTTCGACCTCCTCCACCCCGGTGCGCGCGGCCAGGTTGCGCAGGGCGCGGGCGCGCTCGAGGCCGGCACGCAGTTCCAGCGTCACCAGGTGCAGTTCTTCGGCCAGCGCTTCGCTCTTGTACTGCATCTCGTCGGCGACCCGCACCAGCGCCGCCTCGACGCCGAGGCCGGCCTCGACGCACACCGTCATCAGGTCGAGCGCATCGGGAAAAGTCTCGAAGATTTCGCGCTGACGCAGAAACACCAGCCGGCTCAAACCGATGTTCGGCAGGTAGTAGCCGACCGCGGCCGTAACCAACACCAGCAGCAGCAGCTCCTGGAACGACAGCCCCGGCGCCGCAGTCAGCAAGGTGAAATAGACCAGCAAAGGCAGGCCCACGGCGAGCACGGTCTTCACCCCGAAGTAGGCGTAGGGCGCCGAAGGGTGGCGCAAGCCGGCATGCAGGAAGCGCAGGCGCAGGGCCGACAGCTCGGTCCCGTCTTCCGGCGTAGACAACTTGGCGAAGGGCTTGGTCAGCTTGACCACACGCTCCACCCAGGCATCCCCGCCGGGCGCCGGCCCCGGCTTGCCGCCGCCGATCGCATCCAGGCGCTCGGCCGTCGGCGAGCGCACGAACAGGCCGAGGACGAAGAAGGCAGCCGCCGTCACGGCGACGAACAGCAGCCCGAGAAACCCGATCTGCACGAAGTCCATGTCCGTCTCCTTCCCGGCGCTGGCGATTCCCGGCTAGACGCGGATGCGGATGATCTTGCGCATCCACAGCACCCCTAGCACCATCATCACCAGCGCGCCGTAAATAAGGTTGAGGCCCGCGGGGTCTTCCCACAGCACCTTCATGAAACCCGGGTTGATCAGATTGATCACGATCGCCACCACGAACGGCAGCGAGCCCAGGATCCACGCCGACAGGCGCCCCTCCGCCGACAGCGTGCGGATTTCGCCATACAGTTTCAGGCGGGCGCGGATGATCGACGAAATATTGTCGAGGAGCTCGGCCAGGTTGCCGCCGGAATCGCGCTGGATCAGCACCGCGATCACGAAATAGCTCAGATCGGTGCTGTCGGTGCGCGCCGCAAGGTTGAGCATTGCGGTCTGCTGCGGCACGCCATAGTTCATCTCGTCGAACAGGATCCGGAACTCCCCGGCGATCGGGTCCTTCATCTCGTCGGCGACCATCTTGATCGCGGTCGGAAAGGCATGGCCCGCCCGCAGCGCGCGCCCCATCAGGTCGAGCGCTTCGGGCAGCTGCAGCTCGAAGCGCTTCAGGTGCTGGGTGCGCTCCCGCATCACATACAGGATCGGCAACATGCCGAGCACACCGGCGCCGATGATGCCGAACACCAGCGGGCGTTCGAGCAGCAGCGGCAGGACGAAGCCGATCAGCGCAAGCACCGCCGTCCACCCCAGCAACTGCGCCAGGGTCAGGTCCACCCGCGACTGCACGACCAGCCGATTCAGGCCGTGCAGGCGGGGAATGGCGTCCAGAATCCGGTCGCCGGCAGCCGAACCGGTCGCGCTCTGCGCTTTGAACAAGGGCGTCGCGTGCGCGCCGCTGCGCGCCGAGCCACCGGTCGCGGCATCGGCCAGACGCTGATGCAGACGCCTCACCTCGGCACTGCGGGTGGCGTTCCACCACAGGAAGCCGCCCTCCAGGAACAGCACCACCGCAATGAACACGGCCAGTGCAAACAGCAGGGTCAGGATGTCCATGGCGGCTTCACTCGAAATGCCGGCTCGGGTCGAACATATCTTCGGTCAGGCGGATGCCGAAGGCGCGCAGGCGCTCGGCAAAGTGCGGACGCACTCCGGTCGCCGAGAAGAAGCCGTCGACCACGCCGGCATCGTTGATCCCCTGCTGGCGGAACGAGAAGACTTCCTGCATCGTGATCATGTCGCCTTCCATGCCGGTGATCTCCTGGATGCTCACCACCTTGCGCTTGCCGTCGGTCAGGCGGTTCACCTGCACGATCACGCCGATTGCGCTGGCGATCTGGGCGCGGGCGACTTTTTGCGGCAGATTCACCCCCGCCATGCCGAGCATGTTTTCCATGCGCCCGAGCGCGTCGCGCGGCGAGTTGGCGTGCACCGTCGTCATCGAGCCTTCATGGCCGGTGTTCATCGCCTGCAGCACGTCAAAGGCCTCGCCCCCGCGCGTCTCGCCGAGGATGATGCGGTCCGGGCGCATGCGCAGCGCGTTGCGCACCAGCGCGCGCTGGGTCACCTCGCCCTTGCCCTCGATGTTCGGCGGCCGCGTCTCCAGCCGCACCACATGCGGCTGCTGCAGCTGCAGTTCGGCCGCATCTTCGATGGTGACGATGCGCTCGTTAGTCGGAATGTACGCCGACAGGATGTTGAGCAAGGTCGTCTTGCCGCTGCCGGTGCCGCCCGAAATCAGGATATTGACCTTTGCCTGCACCAGGTCGGCGAGCAGCTGGCTCATCGCCGGCGTCAGCGATTTGTAGTCCAGCAACCGGTCCATGGTCAGCGGAATCGCGGCAAAGCGGCGGATCGACACCGACGGCCCGTCGAGCGCCAGCGGCGGAATGATCGCATTGACCCGCGAACCGTCCGGCAGGCGGGCGTCGACCATCGGGCTCGATTCGTCGATCCGCCGCCCCACCCGCGACACGATCTTGTCGATGATCTTCATCAGGTGGTCGTCGTCGCTGAACGCGATGTTGGTCAGCTCCAGCTTGCCGTGGCGTTCCACATAGACCTGCTGCGAACCGTTGATCAGGATGTCCGACACGGTAGGGTCGGCGAGCAGCGGCTCGATCGGCCCCAGGCCCAGCATCTCGTGCTGGATGTCGCGCACCAGATCGCGGCGCTCGGCGGTATTGACGACGATGTTTTCTTCGGTAAGCAGGCGCTCGACCATCAGGCGCAACTCTTCGCGCAGGCGGTCGGGCTCGAGCCCTTCCATCGCTTCGAGGTCGATGCGCGACAGCAGCAACTGGTGGATGCGCATCTTCAGGGCCTGATAGACCCGGCCCGTGCCGGACTCGGGCGGGGCAGGGGTGCGTGCGGCCGTTTCCGGCACAACCGATTCCAGGCGTTGACGCAGACTCATTTCAGCCTCCCCTGTTCTTCAATGGAGCCGCTTCCTCAATGCGAGGAAAACAGCCGCGACAGCCAGCCCTTTCCTTTCAGCGCCGACGACGTGTCGAGCGCGGTGGCGATCTCGCGCAGCGCCTTGGCCACCGGGCTGCTCTTTTCCAGCCGGGCGATCGCCTGCCCCTGGTTCACCGAGGCGGCAACGGCCTTGTAGCAATTCGGTACGGTCTTGAACACCTTCGCCCGGACAATGCGCTCCAGATCCTCCAGCCCGATCTCGCTGCTCTTTTCGTAGCGATTGACGACCAGCCCCACCTTCGACTGCGGATAACCGAGAGACGTGAAGACATCAACCAGGCGCCGGGCTTCACGGATGAAAGGCATGGTCAGCTGCACCACGGGCAATATCTTGTCCGCCATGTCAAAGAGCTGCAGGCTCACGGTATCGAGCGTCCGGCCGACATCGACGACAACGAAGTCGTGGTTGGCGCGCGCGACCTTCAGGATCGCCTCGACATGCCTGGCCTTGATGTCCGTCGCGTGAGCAGGGTCATCCGGCGCCGCCAGCAGGCCGAAGCCGGGAACGATCTCGATCATCGCCGAATCGAGCAGATCTGCATCGAGGCGGTGGATTTCCTGGCACAGCTGCGCCAGATCGCTCACCGGCTTCTCGTTGGTCAGGTACATCGAAGCGTCGCCAAACTGCAGGTTGAGGTCGATCATCGCCACCCGTTTCCCGTGCTCGACCGCCAGTATCCAGGCCAGGTTGGTCGCCAAAAAAGTCGCGCCGCTGCCGCCCTTGCACGAGGTCATGGCGATGATCTGTCCGTCCGCCGCCGGCGCCGCGCCGCGCTTGCGCGCGATCCGTTCGATCGCCCCGCCGAGCGCATCGGCCTGCACCGGGCTGGGCAGCACTTCGCGCACCCCGGCACGGAAGGCGCGCAGCAGGAAGTCCGACGAAGTATCCGACGAGATGACGATCGGTTCGATCTGGGGGTGGCGCAAGGTCAGCGATTCGAGCGCCGCCAGGTTCTCCGGCGCGAAGGCGTCGAGCACCATCACGTCGGGCACGACACCGTTGATCGGGCCCAGAGGCTGGCTCGAGTCGCCATAACCGACGGCGATGTCCATCGTCCTGTCCGGCTGCGCCAGCATCGACCGCAGCCGTTCTGCGCCGTCCTGGGTGTCGGAGAGGATTCTGATTTTCATGGCCTTGGTCTCATTGAGTCGGTTATGCCCTACGTCTTCAGTTACATACCGGGTTACCGGCGCTGTCCATTCCTTCGAATGGGAGCGTGGTCTGGAAAGGCGGCAGCGGCACAGCGAGTGACACGAAGGGAATCAGCGTCTGATGGGTATAGTTCGACAGGCTTACACGCACCGACGACCCGAGGTATTCAACCGAGATCGTTGCAGTCATGAAGCCCGGAAGCCTCTCACGCATTCGCGTCTCGATGATCGGATCATCCTTGGTACAGACCACTGCCAACCGGGCCCCCAGGCGAGTAGCCTCAGTTGCGGCATTCCAGGCCCACAGCATCCGGCCCATTTCCATGACGCCGATCAGGATCATGAAGAACACGGCCGCCACAATGGCAAACTCCACGGCTGCCGCGCCACGCTGATCTTTCAATATTCGACAGGTGCAGAGCTTCATAGCTGCGACCTCATCGTGATCGAAATATTGCCGAAGGTGAGATCCGGCATCACGAATTCGACAACTGAGTTGTATGGATACGCGCTGATTGTGACTGTTACCGTGTTGATCGTACCGGTGCCAGTTGTCAGCGAACCCTCCGTCACCTGAACCAGGCTCGTGCTCAAGCCAGGCGCCAGCACTGCGCCGGTACAGCTTTCATTGCCATGAACTGCAAGACACTTCGCGGCACCATGCGCAACAGTATCTCCTGGCGTCTGCCGCGTCAGGTAACGCGCAGCATCGCGCACCGACTTTGTCAGCGTGTTGTACGTGTACATTGCGCGACCGAATTCGGTAATGCCGAAACCCAGGAGTATCAAGGGAACCAGCACGATTGCGAGTTCGACTGCAGCAACGCCGCGCATGGACTTGCGCATTTTGCTCCCCTCTCATTGGACCAGTGTTGGCACTGCGGGCCCTTGTGCAGTCGAGTCCCCGGGCAGGCCATACGTCACGCAGGGGCTACCCGGCATGTTCGACAGCCCGAGATATTCCATGTAGATGGTATCGTGCGGCCCCGTAACCGGGTGCAGCATCAGCATGCAGGCCCAAGCCTTAATATCAACCACCTGGCTGCTTGCCCAATCCTCACAGGGGACGATCGGCACAGTCACCAATCGGCGATTGGCCCCCTTTGCCGCGTGGGTGGCCGCCGATATGCTTTTATAGCTATTTCCCAGTTCAAGGCCACTGAGCGTGTCCCCCTGGTATGGCGTGTTGTCCGCTCTTTTGGATTTGAAATCATCATAGGCATCCGCTTTGGCGTGCCAGCTTTGTGCCGCGGCGGGATCGTCTTTATAGGTATAAGCGTAGCCGGTCCAGTCCGGTGGGGCGGTATCCTCACTGCTTCCACCTTTATACAGACCAAAGCGTGTATTCCAGCCTTTTTCAAGACTCTGGACCTTACCGCTTTGCCCAACTTGCGAATCGGTCGACAAATCGCATTGCCCCTCTCCCTCAAACAGGTCGGAGAGTTCGGAAGCACCACCTCCCGGCGGCGAAAAATCAATCCAGTTGAAACTACCGGTCTGCCCCTCTCCGGCCTCGTATATACCATCTTCATACCACTGGCCGATCACGTGGCCATATCCATCTTCATCCTCTGCGGCGCCTTTGCTGCACAGGCCCACGGGGATGGCACAGTTGGTTTGCGCCGGGCGCAACGTAGCGGTCGCCAGAGCAGCAACTGTCTGCTCCCCAAAACCGAGAACCTGCATGAACCAGGGACTGATTTCGTCCTCGGTGATCGTGCACCGAACGTACTTGGAATCACCGCCCGCACTACCCGTCGCCAACCATGGCCCAGAAAGAGCAGGAGAAAATTCCACGACGATATCGCCCGCAGAGATCGTATCGCCCTGAAAATCGACGCTGTTTTCGCTGCCAACCAGCTTCCCGGCATTTTCGGCATGACCGAAGGCATCCGACGGAATCGGCGCCCCCGTCAGCTCGAATGCCGCCGCCAAAGCGCAGGAGTCTGCGGCGTTCTGCAGCTCGGTCTTGTTCACATACAAGCGCCCGCCATCCAGCGCCAGTCCGGCGAATCCGACCAGCACGACCATCGCCAGCCCGGTGATGATGGCCACCGCACCGCGCTGTTTATTGGGCCCTGAGTCGCGAAACCGCATGATCGGATCCTCCTTTCAGCTCGGCAACCATTCACTGCCCGGCAGTGCCAAAGCTAATGCTTGCACCGGACTGCTCGCCGGATTGCTTACCAGACTCGGCCCTGGCAAAGCTTTTGGCATACCCGGTCATCGCCCCTTGTGCGGCTTTGCCGTCGACACCGCTCACCATGTCGGCGCTCTGGGAGGCCATGGGATTGATCACCTGCTGGGCGTTAGCCACCCTGGCCGCTTCACCGAAGCGGGCATCCCAGGCCGGCGAGGTGGACATGCAGCCGCTCAGTCCCAGCAGCAGCACGGAAACAGCAAAATTTGCGAATGTGCGCATGATCTGCTCCTCAAGGGGTCGGTTCGAAGCCGCCACCGGCTTCCGGTGCCATGCCCGGTTGTACCCCACTCTCCTGGGCAGGGGCAGGCGGGCTGCCTTCGGTTCGGCCCTGAAGAATGAGCTCTCCGCGGCTGGGCGGCACGTAATTGTCCGTAGGCAGCGCATAGTCGGGCGGCAAGGGTTTGACCAGGCGCGGGGTGACAACGAACACCAGCTCGGAACGGTCGGTCTGGAATTCGGTACTGCGGAACAGCGCCCCCAGCACCGGGATCTCGCCCAGGAAGGGGAAGGCATTGATATTGGTGGTGACGTTGTTCTTGATCAGGCCACCAATGGCAAAGCTCTGCCCATCGCCCAGCTGCACGGTGGTGGATGCGCGCCGCTTGGTAAATGCCGGCAATATTGCCGCCCCGCTGATATTGGGCGCGATCAGCCCCGCCCCTTCCCGGTTCAGTTCCGAGACTTCGGGATGGACCTCGAGATTGATCCTTCCACCCTCCAGCACGGTGGGGGTGAATCGCACCGAAACGCCGAATTCCCGCTCTTCCAGTTCGACGCCGCCATCGTCATCCGCCACCGGAATGAAGATGCTTCCCCCTGCGAGGAAGCTGCCTTCCTGCCCGCTGATCGCCATCACCGTCGGCTCGGCCAGGATCTTGACCAGTCCGTCGCGCTTCAGGGCATCGATCCCGATCAAGGTTGTGTTGTTCGCCGGGATCATCGGCACGGTTACCGTACCACCGCCGATACTCGCATCGCCCACAGGGGTGGTGATCGCACCGGTCAGGCTGCCATTGGTGATCGAATCGACGCTACCGCCGCCCACCTGCGCCCCCGTGGTGCCCGAGATATGGCCTCCCGCCACCGGACCGCCACCGAACAGGCCGGACAGGAAGCGAATCATCGTGCCGTCACCGGAAGCATAGGCCCGGGTGAAGTCGATGCCGAAGCGGTCCAGCACCGCCTTCGATATTTCAGCAACTTTCACCTCCAGCATCACCTGCTGCGGCGCGCCGACCTGGAGCAGGTTCAGCACCCGCGGGCTGACACCGTTCTTTACCCCGCCAACATAGGCCGCAGCGATTTCGACTGCACGCTCCACCTTGGCAGCGTCGCTGACGGTTCCGCTCAGCACCAGCGAATCGTAGGCCGAACCGACCTCGATGCCGGTTTCTTCCGGCATCAGCTTGCCGAGCATGCCCTGGACCGAAGTCACATCCATGCCGACAGTGATATCCAGCGCCGTGCACCCGCCCGCACGGTCGACGAGCACGATGTTGGTCGAACCCACGGTTTTACCGAGCAGATAGATTTCATTCGGACTCAGCAGCAGCACATCCACCTGGGCCACACCGGGGCGACCTTCATTCTGTCCGCTCTTCTGCTGCCCACCACCGTCCGGACTGGCGCCGGTGCTGGGGCGGGCCGCCTGCGAATTTTCCGGGTTGCCCAGCAGAATGCGGCGCACCGGAATTTCGGGCTGGATCACTGAGGACTTGCCCACCGGAATGGTCACCATCGGCGCCAGCATGACCCGCCCGCAGGGCGTCCCTCCGGCCGGGCCGATTACGTCCTTGGCCGTTGCCGCCAGCGCACTGCCCGGCAGGGCCGCACCCGACAGGATCAGCGCAAGCGCAACCGCTGCAGACAGCCCGTGCCGCACCGGGCGGCGACTGCGAATCTTATTGTTCGTGCTCATGTTGTTCCCCTGTTCGGTGCGCTGCATGCCGGAGCTGGAAGTCAGAAGCATTCGATCGTTTTGGAAACGCCGCGAATGACCTCGACACAGATCTTGTCCTGGGGAGCCGCCACCCGCCGCACCACCCGCCGCGGCGGCGGCGCCGAAGGCGCGGCGGCAACCGGCTGGGGCTCAGGCGTGCTGCGCAGCAGCACCGCGCGGGTAATGCCCTTGGTTTCGGCCGGCTCGGAATCGATCTGGTTGCGCAATACCAGCGACAGGGTGCCGACGCTGCGCGCCAGGTCCAGGCGCTCGGCCTCTTCCGGGGTGACTTCGAGGGTCACCGCATTCACCACCCGCGGCTTGGTCTCGTCGCGGCTGGCCTCCTGGGCCACCGCCAGCACCAGGATGCGCTCGAGGACGATCTTGGAGATCATCTGGTCGTCGCCAGAGCCGCGCGCATCCGTCTTCTGCGTATTGACCATGATGTCGACATAGTTGCCGGGGAGGGTGAAGCCGGCGACGCCGATCACGTCATTGACGCGGACGGTGATCGCGCGCTTGCCTTCGGGCACCACCGCAGACAAGCCGCCGCGGGTGCCGACCGGCGCAAGGCGGGATTCCAGCACCGGCTCGCCGGGCTGGATGCCGCTGATCGCGACACGGCCGTCGAGGGATTCGAGGTCGCTGAACGCCCCCTTGGGCACGCTGGTAGCCGGCCATGAAACCAGGCGCAGCGCTTCGCGGTTGATCCGCCCGCCCAGCGGCAGTTCGACCGCGGCCACCGCGATCCGGGTGCCGTCGCCGGCCGATTTGGACTGCAGCCATCGCGTACCCAGAAAGACTGCGGCAAGCCCGGCCAGCATGGCGACGAGCAGGAATGCGAGACCCTTCGCTTTCATGGAAGCCTCCCTTTTCTTGCGGGGCGCCGGCAAGCGGCCAGCCCCCTGTTATCGCCCGGATTCCGGACCTTTCATCCGCCGCCCGCTTGCCGGTGCTGCAATTTCATCCTGCGCCTTTTACGTTATTAGCGACTAGCAAAATAGTTATGCCATGCCCATTGCAGGCTGTCCTGGGTGAGGCGTGCCGGCTCGCCCCGGTAACGGGCAAAATCGGCGATCGGCCCGATCAGGTCGCGGGGGTAGCACGCCAGCAAGGGCTGGCCGCTGCCCGCATGGAAATCTTCGAGCAGGGAGCGAAAGGCGGCTTCGTCGAACGGCACTTCACGCTCTTCGCAGACCCGCATGAAAATGCTGCGGTATTCGTCTTCGTCCATCGGCCCAATGTGGATCTTGTAACCGAGCCGGCGCAGGAAGGCGGGGTCGGCCACATCGGACGGCATCAGGTTGGTAGAAAACACCAACACCACGTCGAACGGCAGCGAAAACTTGATACCGCTGTGCAAGGCCAGGTAGTCGTGGTGGCGGTCCATCGGCACGATCCAGCGGTTGAGCAGCTGTTCGGGCTGCACCAGCTGGCGGCCGAGGTCATCGACCACGAACAGGCCGTTGTTGGCCTTGACGTGCGGCGGCGCCTGGTAAAACCCGGTGCTGGCGTCGTAGTCGAGGTCGAGCATCTTCAAGGTCAGCTCGCCACCGGTAATCGCCACCGGGCGGCGGCAGCGCACCCAGCGCAGGTCGGGCCGCATCAGGTTGTCGATCGCGGCACCTGCGCTGCGCGGCGCATCTTCCACCGCATGGTGAATCAGCGGGTCGTACACCTGGATGATCTCGCCATCGACGAAGATCGCGTGCGGCACGGCGACATCACCGTCGAGGAGTAAAGCCAGGCGCTCGGCAAGATAGGTCTTGCCCGCGCCCGCCGGACCGTACAGGAACAGCGCACGCCCCGAACCCATCGCCGCACCCAGCTGGTCGCGCACTTCGGGCTTGATCACCAGGCCGCGGAAGGCCTTATCCACGCCTTCGCGGGTCACCTTCATCTTGGTCACCGACTGGCGCTCGACCTGGGCGACGTAATCGTCCAGCGACACCGGCGCCGCACCGGCGTACTTGCAGCGGCCGAGGTACTCGACGGCGCGCGCCCGCCCGGCATCGGTCAACTCGTACAGGACGTCGCCGTCGGTTTCGCCGCGACGCACGACTTCACACAGGCGCTCGGCGCGCATGAAGCTCAGCAGGCTGTCGAGCACGATCGCCGGCAGCCGGAGCTGGTGCGACATTTCGGTGAGATAGAGCTGGCCGCGCACGAACAGCAGCTTGGAGGCCAGCTCAACCAGGAAGAGCAGCGGCAAGCCGGTTTCTTCCACCGTTCGCGGCGCACGCGGAAAAGCGGACGCCTGTTCGAGCGGGATCACCTGGGCACGGACTTGACTGCTCATGACGGTTCTCCGCGAATCGTTTTCAGCCTTTCAGCTCAAGGCCCAGCCCCCGGAACGGACCAGCACCAGTTGCAACACCGTGCCGGCCGCAATCGCAACCGCGTAAGGCATGCGCCCGGCGGTGTGCTGCAGGGGCTCCAGGCGAGGGCTATCGCCCCCTGCGGCACGCACCATGCCGGTGATGAGCATGAAGCGCAGGTTGATCAACATCCGGCTCAGCGAGCGCTGCCATATAGCCATCACCAAGGCGAGTACGCCGCCGGCGACGAAGGTCAGCACCACCGCCCCCAAAGTCTGCAAGGGGCCGAGAAAGGCGCCGACCACCATCATCAGTTTGACGTCGCCGGCTCCCATGGCACGTAGGGCGTAGAGGGGGAACAGCGCAGCAAAGCTGACCGCCACTCCAGACGCCATCGCCAGTAACCCGATACTCCCACCCGCAGGGGAGAGCACCCCCTGCCCATTACCTGCACTCAAATTAAAGAAAAAAGCACCCGCGAAACCAACAGCAATCAGCTTGTTGCTGACCTTGCTAGCGGTGAGATCGGTGATTACTGCCCATCCGATCACCAACAGCAGCAACGCCAAACCAATGCTCATTTCGCGGGCACCTTCAGTTTAAAAACCTATTTAAAGCTTAACACCCCCTTTTCTGATACTACGGAGTGCCGCCACCAGCGCCACCAAGAGCGGTAGCAACGGTATTAAATACTGTGTTCAAGTTAGTTCCGACAAGCCGAACTGCAGCGATAATCACCACCGCAATCAGGGCCGCAATCAGCCCATACTCGATCGCCGTCACGCCTTCTTCGTCACGGACGAACCGCTTCATCATTTCAAGCATGATCCTCTCCTTCATCAACGAACCGCCGGACTCCCGGCCACCCACCGGAGCGGGAGTACCGTTCCGGAAACCTTCGCCGCGGCAACCGCCCCGGCCTTGAAACCTTTTCAGGACAGCGCCGCCGCCACCTTGGCTGCGACATCGTCGTAAAGCGCGGCAACGGCCTCACCCAGCACACCGACCGAGATCACGATCGCACCGAAGATCAGCGCCGCCAGCAGGGCATATTCGATCGCGGTCACGCCTTCTTCGTTTTCCACGAATGCTTGCAGCCTAGGCCGGATGCCTGCGGTCTTCATTGCCAGCGCTCCTCTTTCATCCGATTCCACTGTAGTCCAGACCAGGGCAGACCGGATGAGTGATTGCACCCCGGGCGCTTGGTCAATTGAACCCAACCCGGCAATGACAATTGTCACGGCTCATGGCCGGAGAACACCGGAACCCGCCCCGCAGCTTTCGCCGCCCGCTCGAGCGGCGGCGCGCCGGATGGCGTCGATCAGTTCCCGGCCCTCCCCTTCCTTGGAGACGAAGGCGGCGGCATCCGGCTGCAGCACGCGCAGGCGGCCTTCCGTGCCGGCCAGGGCGCTGAACAACACGATCACGGCATGGCAGCAGGCGCGCAGGCGGGGGATGAGGGCGAGGCCGTCCTCGCCGCCGAGTTCGACATCGAGCACGATGATGTCGGGCTGCAGATGGCGTGCCAGTTCGAGCGCGTCGCGGCCGCAGCCGGCAGACCCGGCGAGGTGAAGGAAAGGCGCCTCGCTGCCGATCAGCGCGCCGACACCGGCAAGGATGGCGGGCTGGTCATCGACAAGCAGGACTTCGATGGGGGTTCTGGCGGCACGGCCCACGACGGTGGCATCCAGGCAGGCGGCACTGGCCGCGATGGTTCGATCCTAGCGCCCGCCGCCAGCGCCGCCCATGGGCGTTCGCAACCAGCCCGCAAGGGATAAACCGCCTACCAAGGGGGAACGCCCGGACAGCGTCCCGGCCTCCACCTGAACCGTGTTCCCTGGCATGGACGTAGAGTCCGAGCCGGCCTGTCGCATGGCAGGGGGAGGTGTCGCAGGACGCGACCATGAAGCCACGTGGGACCGCGATGGCGGCGATGCATCCGTCCGGCGGGAGGCCCCCGCCCGTGGCGATCAATCCCCGGCGAAGACTTCGTCGAGGCTCGCCGCGTCGATCACGCGGTCGGCCCAGGCTTCCAGCTGCGCGGCGTCGGCATCGGCGAGGCGATCGAGGATGTCCTGCGGCAGCGGGCCGAAACGGCGGGTGAGCTGACGGCGCAGGATCGTGCCTTCACCTTTGACGATGCCCTTCTCCAAGCCCTGCCGCATCCCCTGCTGCATCCCCTGCTGCATGCCCTGCTGCATCCCTTTCTGCATGCCGCGCTCGATGGCGAGCCGTTCGACGCTGGTCACGTATCGCACTTTCCGTTCTCCTTCGATGTCTTCGATATCCTGCCATAGTTTAGTCTCGAGAGCCTTGGGCAGCCGCATCATCCAGTCGAGCACCGAGAACAGGCGCAGCACGCGGCGCTTGCTCCAGTTGCGCTCGTAGAGCAGGCGCACAAGCCGGCGTTTGGCCTTGAAGCGGGCGGTGGGGTCGTGCCGGGTCTGGCGGGTGAGCAGGTGGGCGGCCGTGACCAGCGCGAACGGGTTGGCGTCCGCGAACAGGGCGTCGAGTTCGCCGGCATGGTCGAGGAGCTTGGCGACGGGAAAGTGGATGCCGGTGCGGCAGCCGAAGGCTTCGATCTGGAACTGCTCGGGCCGCCACCCGGGATCGTCGTCGGCGAGCACGGCGAAGCTGGCCACCGGGCGATCGTAGCGATCGAAGAGGCGGTAGTTGTAGACGAAGATGCGCTTGGCGAAGTCCGTCTCGCGGCGGCCCTGCACTTCGACATGGACATAGACCCATTCTTCGCCGCCGCCGAGCCGCGTCACGCGCACGAGCTTGTCGACGAAGCGCCGGCCGAGTTCCGCGTCACGGACGACCTGGCGCAGCTCCTGGTCGAGGAAGATGTGTTCGCGGTGCCAGTCGATCTGGCTGTGGGCGTCGGGAAAGTAGAAGGCGATGAATTCGGGGAAGGCTTCTTCAAGCGCGTCCTTCCACGGGCTGTCGTACTGCTCCGCTGCCGGTGTCGATGTCATGGCGCGACCGTTCGGATGAGGGTGCGCGTAATGATATTTGCATTAACAGAAAACATCCAGACGGGTGCCGGCAGGTATGGTCAGCGCCCCCGCCGCAGAATCCGACAGTGCGGGGATTATCAGCGCCCACCCATGCCGCACCGCTCAGTGGTTGGCGGCGCCGATCTGATGTTCCTTGGCGTAGACGTAGAGTTCGAGCCGGCCATGGACGCCGAGCTTGTGGTAGATGGTGGTGAGGTGATTGCGCAGGGTGTGCTCGCTGATGCCGAGGCTTTCGGCGATCACCAGGCTCTTGGCGCCGCGGTGGCGGAGCACGGCAGCGACGACTTCGGTTTCCTTCTGGGTCAGGCCGGCGATGCGGGCGTCCTGCTCGTCGTGCTCGGCGCGCTGGCCCTTGAGCAGGCCCATGATGTCGTCGATCATGCCACGGTTGACCCAGATGTCGCCGGCGTGGACCTGCTCGATCGCGCGCAGCAGCTGCTCGACCGATTCTTCCTTGCGCACCACACCGCGCGCGCCGGCAGCGACGGCGCGGCACTGGGCGTCGTGGTCGCGGTAACCGGTGAGCACCAGGATGCGGGCGCGTAGCCGCTGCCCCAGTTCGGGCAGCGCGAGGCTGGCATCGACGCCGCCGAGGTCGAGGTCGAGCACGAGCACGTCGGCCTCGAAGGCGGCCGGCGTGGCGAGCAGCTCGTCGATGCTGGTGGCGCTGCCGAGCAGGCGCATGCGGTCGGAGGCGCTGTCGATGAGGCGCTCCAGCCCCCACAGCGTGGCGCGATGGTCATCGACCAGGAAGACGCCGATCGTGTTCGTGGTACATGTCGTCATGGTGCACTCGCTCGGGCCGCGGGGCCCTTCGGGATGGAGATGATGAGATCGGTGAACCCCGCCTGCTGCAGTTCGACGCGGACGCTGCCGTGGAGGGCGTGCACCCGCTCGGCGATCGAGCGCGGCATGAAGGCAGCCGGTGCGGCGGCGGGGTCGTGGGCGTTGCGGATCTGCAGCTCGCAGGTCTGGGGGTGGTCGTGGACGATGATCTGCGCGGCGGTGGCGCCGGTGTGGCGGCGGATGTTGGTGAGCGCCTCGCCGACGATGGGGAAGATCGCCGCGGCGAGGCGGCGGCCGATCGACAGTCCGGCGTCGCAGCGTACCACGACATCGAGGCCGAACAATTCGGTGAAGCGACTGGCCTGGCGCTGCAGCGCCGGCGCCAGGGCGTTGTCGGCGGCGCTCGTGCCGCTGCGCATGCCGCTGACCAGCTCGCGCAGGCTGTGCAATTCGCCGACGGTGACCTCCTGCAGCGTCAGGATGTCGGCCCGCAGCGGGTTGTCGGGCGCGGCCTTGCGGGCGAGCGCTTCGATGCCGTACTTGAGGCCCAGGTAAGGCTGGATCGCGGTGTCGTGCAGGTCACGGCCGATGCGGGCGCGTTCGGTGGCCATCGCCTCGTCGGCGAGGCATTCGAGCAGACCGGCGTTTTCGATCAGGGGGCCCAGCGGATCCATCACCGCCGACAGCAGCTCGAGGTCGCGGCTGCGGTAGCGCCGGCGCCGCGAGTCGAGCACCAGCCAGTTCGGATGCGGGGAGCGCCGGCAGATCGGCAGCGCGAGCAGCGAGCGGGCTTCGAGCAGTTCGGCCAGCTGCTGCATCGGGACGCGCGCGGCGCCGCTCGCCCGGCGGCGCGCGAGTTCCAGCCCGACGTGGGCGGCGAAACACCACCGTCGCGGCCTCGCCGTGCGCTGGTGGGCGGCGGCGACCGTAGCGGGCAAACGGCCGAGCGCATCGATCAGGGTGGCACGCAGTTCGCCGTGCAGCTCGGCGCAGGCGCCGTCGGCACCGACCCGGAACAGGCGCGCTTCGCTGCCCGGCAGCCAGATCAGCAGCCAGCCGCGGTCGGCGGCGAAGCGCGGCGCGAGAGTGCGCAGCAGGGTATCCGCCATGCGCGCCACCCCCAGGCGCGGGTCGAGCAGCGCGAGCAGGCGTTCGGCGATCGTCATCTGCTCGTTGATGCGCATGCCGACGCAGGCGAGCGCGGCGACCACCGGGCCGAACACGAGGATCAGCACGGGCGGCAGCATCGCTTCGGGGAGGGCGGCCACACCGTCCTGCACCCGGACCATCACCTGGGCCGCGGTGAGCGCGGCGGCGATCAGCGACACCAGCAAGCCGGACAGGAAGCCGAAGCTCACCGCGGCGAACAGCACCGGGAAGAAGAGCAGCATCAGCAGGCTGCTGTGCATCGCCGCCAGCCAGGCGAAAACCAGGATCCAGGCGACGTCGACCCAGGCGGTGAGCCGGGGCCACAACAGGCGGTCGCCGCGGAACTCGATCCAGCACAGCCAGCCGGCGTAGGCGGCGTAGCCGAGCACGGCGTAGGCCATCGCCCCGACGCGGCCGGTGGCGGACAAGGATGAAGACAAGGACGAGACTTCGACGGCGGCGAAGAGGGCGACCAGCACGCGCATGTTGGCGAGCACGCGGCGGATCTCCGGGCTGGTATAGCTGGCGACGCCGGCATCGACTGCCGGCTCCGGGCCGGGAGTCGTGCCGGAGGGCACGCCGGAAATCGCAACATGCTGTTCCATCGCTTCGCGCGCCTCCTGTGGCTGACGGACCTGTTCGCGCCGTCCAGGCTGCAACCGCTCCCAGACCTTGTCCATTGTAGGGGCATGCCCCCGGCGGAGAGAAGCCGCCGACCGCGCCGGGCCGCTTCTCGCGTCATGAATACAACACCCGCCGCGGCCACATTCTCCCCTGCTGCGGGTACCATGGCCCTCGGGCTGCAGCGACGACGGCCCGCCCCCGCGAACGATCGACGGTGAACACATGCCCCTGGAACAGCAGACGTTGAAGACGTTTACCAAGCCCGTCCACGTCACCACCTGGATGGGTCTTTTCCTCGCCCTGGTCGCCCTGGTGGCCGCCGTGCTGGTGCCCCAGCTCAAGCACGCCTTCGCCGCCAACATCGCCTTCAACGGCCTGATCCTGTTCGTGCTTGCGGTCGGGATCGCGGTGAACCTGCGCCAGGTCTGGCGGCTGCAGCGCGAAGTGCTGTGGATCGAAGATTTCCAGTACAGCGATGGTGCACAGGCCGGCCTGTCCCGGCCGGTGCTGCTGGCACCGATGGCGCGCCTGCTGTCGAGCCGCGAGCGCGGCAAGTTCCACCTGTCGCCGGCGTCGATGCGCTCGATCCTCGACAGCGTGCAGATCCGCCTCGAAGAACAGCGCGACCTGTCGCGCTACCTGATCGGGCTGCTGATCTTTCTCGGCCTGCTCGGCACCTTCTGGGGCCTGCTGACAACGATCCGCTCGATCGGCGACATCATCGGCGGGATGAGCGTGGGCAGCGACCCGGTGGCGATGTTCGAGGCGCTCAAGACCAAGCTCGACGAACCGCTGGGCGGGATGGCGACGAGCTTTTCGACCTCGCTGTTCGGGCTCGCCGGCTCGCTGATCGTCGGCTTTCTCGACCTCCAGTCCGGCCACGCCCAGAACCGCTTCTACAACGAGCTGGAAGAGTGGCTGTCGCACATCACCCGCCTGCCTTCGGGGATGGGCATCGAGGGCGAAGGCAGCGTGCCGGCCTACGTCCAGGCGCTGCTTGAGCAGACCGCCGAGAGCCTCGACCGCATGCAGCGCACGGCCGCCGAATCCGAGCGCGAGCGCCGCGCCACCGCCGACCAGCTCGGCGAGCTGAACGGCCAGCTCACCCGCCTGGCCGACCTCATCGCGCGCGAGTCGCGCGACCTGTCGGCGCTGTCCAGCGCGCAGGACGACCTCCACGGCCTGATCCGCCAGCTCGCCCACGCGCCCGCCCAGGGCGCGCAGTCCACCGCACAGTTCTCGGAAGAGCTGCGCAACGAGCTGCGCCTGATGTCGCGCACCATCGCCGCCGCCCTCGGCGGCCACAAGGCGGACTGAAGCGATGGCCTCGCTGTCGCGCCGCCGCCGGCCGCTGGATTTCTGGCCCGGCTTCGTCGACGCCCTCGCCTCGCTGCTGATGGTGATGGTGTTCGTGATCCTGATCTTCGTCATCGGCCAGTTCGTCCTCGCCGATGCGGTCAGCGGGCGCGACCGCGCCCTCACCCGCCTCAACGCCGAACTGGCGGCGCTGGCACAGGCCCTGAGCCTGGAACAATCCGCCCGCGAGCGCGCCGACGCCCGCATCGGCGAGCTCAGCGCCTCGCTCGCCAGCGCGCAGGGCGAGCGCGACACCCTCGCTGCCGACCTGCAGGGCGCGCGGGCGGCCCTCGACGCGCAGCGCACCGAGGCCGCCCGCCTCGGCGCCGACATCGCCGCGCTGCAGCGGCTGAAGGCCGAGCTCGAAGCCGAGGCCGCGCGCCTGGCGAGCGCGCTCGACACCTCCGAGCGCGGGCTGAAGGAACAGACCGAACTGTCGGCGCAGGCGATCGCCCAGGTCGAGCTGCTCAACCGCCAGCTCGCCGCGGTGCGCACCCAGCTCGAGCAGCTGAACAACGCGCTGGCCGCGGCCGAGGCCGCCGCCCGCGACAAGGACCTGCGCATCGAGGAACTCGGGCGCGAGCTGAACCTGGCGCTCGCCGCCCGGGTGCAGGAGCTGGCGCGCTACCGCTCGGAATTCTTCGGCCGCCTGCAGGCGGTGCTGGGCAAGCGCAAGGACATCCAGATCGTCGGCGACCGCTTCGTGTTTTCCAGCGAGGTGCTGTTTCCCACCGCCTCCGACGAGGTCAGCGCCGAAGGCCTGGTCCAGCTCACCCGCCTGGCGGAAACCCTGAAGACACTCGCCGCCGAAATTCCCGCCGATCTGCCGTGGGTGCTGCAGGTCGATGGCCACACCGACCGCCGCCCGATCGCCACCGCGCGCTTTCCGTCGAACTGGGAGCTGTCCACCGCGCGCGCGCTGGCGATCGTCAAGTTCCTGCGCACCCAGGGGATCGCGCCGCAGCGCCTGGCCGCCACCGGCTACGGCGAATTCCACCCGCTGGATGCGCGCAGCAGCGAAGAAGCGCTCGCCCGCAACCGCCGCATCGAGCTGAAGCTGACCAGCCGCTGAGCTTCAGAAGCAGGCCCGAAGGGTCGCGGCGGCGGCCTGCCCGCCTCGGGGCCCCTCAGGCGCCGCCGCCCGAGCGTGCCGCCTGCTCGAGATCCTTCACCACCAGCGACAGCGCTTCGGTGGAGATCAGCACTTCGACCAGCGACAGCACCAGCGACAGCGTCAGGCTCAGGATGCTGGCGCCGAACAGCCATTTGCCGGGCAGCTCGGCATCGAGGAACAGCGCGAACATCGACAGCGCGCACAGCAGGAAGCTGAACACGCCGAAGCCCTGCATGTACTGGGTCAGGGCGATGCGCCGCTTGAGTCCGGGGAGCTGGCACTGCACCAGGGCCGCGGCGCGATCGGTGGAGGCGTTGAGCTGGCGGATGACCTGGGCGAGGGTGAGGAAGCGGTTGGTGTAGGCGAGCAGCAGCAGCGAGATCGCCGGAAAGAGCAGTGCCGGAGTGGTGAGGTTCATGGTCGCGCCCGTCTTTGCCGCAGAGTCGTCGGAACGGCATTCTAACCGCCCCCGGGCAGCCCCCTACCCTTGGCCGCCCGGCTACATGTTGCGCCGGTACTGGCCGCCAACCTCGTACAGCGCCGCGCTGATCTGGCCCAGCGAGCAGTGGCGCACGGCGCCCATCAGCACCTCGAACACGTTGCGCTCTTCGAGCACGGCCTGTCGCAGCCGGGCGAGCCAGAGCGGCGCTGCGGCCTGATGGCGGGCGTGGAAATCGGCGAGGCGGGCGAGCTGGGACTGCTTTTCGGCCTCGGTCGAGCGCGCCAGCGCGGGCGCAGGAGCGAGCACCGCCCCCTGCGGGCCGAGGAAGGTGTTGACGCCGACGATCGGCAGCGAACCGTCATGCTTGCCGCGCTCGTAGCGCAGCGATTCTTCCTGGATCCTGCCGCGCTGGTAGCCGGTCTCCATCGCCCCGAGCACGCCGCCGCGGGCGGCGAGCGCATCGAACTCGCGCAGCACCGCCTCTTCGACCAGGTCGGTGAGCTGGTCGATGATGAAGCTGCCCTGGTTGGGGTTCTCGTTTTTCGCCAGTCCCCATTCGCGGTTGAGGATGAGCTGGATCGCGAGCGCGCGCCGCACCGAGGCTTCGGTGGGGGTGGTGACCGCCTCATCGAAGGCGTTGGTGTGCAGCGAGTTGCAGTTGTCGTAGATCGCGATCAGCGCCTGCAAGGTGGTGCGGATATCGTTGAAGTCCATTTCCTGCGCATGGAGCGAGCGCCCCGAGGTCTGCACGTGGTACTTCAGCTTCTGGCTGCGCTCGTTCGCGCCGTATTTGTCCCGCATCGCCACCGCCCAGATGCGGCGGGCGACGCGCCCGATCACGGCGTATTCCGGGTCCATGCCGTTGGAAAAGAAGAACGACAGGTTGGGGGCGAAGTCGTCGATGTGCATGCCGCGCGCAAGGTAGGACTCGACGTAGGTGAAGCCGTTGGCCAGCGTGAACGCGAGCTGGGTGATCGGGTTCGCCCCCGCTTCGGCGATGTGGTAGCCCGAGATCGACACCGAGTAGAAGTTCTTCACCTGGTGGTGGATGAAGTAGTCCTGGATGTCGCCCATCATCTTCAGCGCGAACTCGGTCGAGAAGATGCAGGTGTTCTGGCCCTGGTCTTCCTTCAGGATGTCGGCCTGGACCGTGCCGCGCACGCTCGCCAGGGTCCGCGCCTCGATCTCGCGGTACTCGTCGGCGCTCGGCGGGCGGCGCTGGTCGGCCTCGAAGCGGGCCACCTGCTGGTCGATCGCGGTGTTGAAGAAGAACGCGAGGATGGCCGGCGCGGGGCCGTTGATCGTCATCGACACCGAAGTCGTCGGCGCGCACAGGTCGAAGCCGTCGTACAGCGCCTTCATGTCGTCGAGGGTGGCGATGCTGACGCCGGCGTTGCCGATCTTGCCGTAGATGTCGGGACGCAGCGCGGGATCGCAGCCGTACAGGGTCACCGAATCGAACGCGGTGGATAGCCGGTGCGCCCCCATCCCCGCGCACAGCTGCCTGAAGCGGCGGTTGGTGCGAAAGGCGTCGCCTTCGCCGGCGAACATCCGGGTCGGGTCTTCACCTTCGCGCTTGAGGGGAAACACGCCGGCGGTAAACGGGAAGGCGCCGGGAAGGTTTTCCTGCAGCAGGAAGCGCAGCAGCTCGCCTTCGTCGTCGAACTGCGGCAGCGCGACGCGGGGGATCCGGCTGCCCGACAAGGTTTCGTGGAACCGGCGGGGGCGGGCTTCGTCCGTGCTGGAGCGCACGGGAGGAGCGTCGGAAGCAGGATCGGGCGGGGCGGCGCCGGCAAGGCGGGCGCGGGTCGCCGGCCACTGTTCGAGCAGGGCCTTCGCCGCGGGGGCGAGCTCGGCGTCCTTGGCGGCGATCAGCGCATCGAACGCCGCCAGCGGCAGCGAGGGCTCGCCCTGCGCGAACAGCGCCCGGGCGAGCTTCAGCGCCTGGCGCTCACGGGCGATGCGTACCTGCTGCCCGGCTTCGGCGCGATACGCGCGCACGGTATCCGCGATCTCGGCGAGGTAGCGCACGCGCGCGGGCGGCACCGCCGCACGCCCGGCGGAAGAGGCCTTCACCGCCACCGCCGGCAGGCGGGCCGCCGCAGCGTCCGGAACCGTGTCGAAGCCCTGCTCCGCCAGCGCCGGCAGCAAGGCCTGGTACAGCGCGGTGACGCCGTCATCATTGAAGCGCGCGGCCACGGTGCCGAACACCGGCATCGCCTCGGCCGGCTGGTCGAAGCGCGTGCGGTTGCGCTGGACCTGCTTGCACACGTCGCGCAGCGCATCCACCGCGCCCTGGCGGTCGAACTTGTTGATCACGACGAAGTCGGCGAAATCGAGCATGTCGATCTTCTCCAGCTGGCTCGCCGCGCCGAACTCGGGCGTCATCACGTAGAGGGACAGATCAACGAAGGGGACGATCGCGGCATTGCCCTGGCCGATGCCGGAGGTCTCGACGATGACCAGGTCGAAACCGGCGAGCTTGCACGCGGCGATCACCTCGGGCAGCGCGGCCGAGAGTTCCGAGGCGGTGGCGCGGGTGGCGAGCGAGCGCATGAAGATGCGCTCGTGGGCGATCGCGTTCATGCGGATGCGGTCGCCCAGCAGCGCCCCGCCGGTGCGCTTGCGCGACGGGTCGATGGAGACGATGGCGATCTCGAGCTGGTCGTCGAAGTCGAGGCGGAAGCGGCGCACCAGCTCGTCGGTGAGGGAGGATTTGCCCGCGCCACCGGTGCCGGTGATGCCGAGGACGGGAGTACGGACAGCCGCGGCGGCAGCGCACAGCGCCTGCTTCGCCTCGGCACCGCAGCCGCCGTTTTCGAGCACGGTGATGATGCGCGCGAGGTGGCGCAGGCGGGCCGCGCGCTCGCCCGCGGTCAAGGCCTCCAGCATCGCTTCGGCGGTCTGCGGCGCGCCCACGGCAAGGTCGAAGTCGGCACGTTCGACGACGCGGTCGATCATGCCCTGCAGCCCCATCCGCGCGCCGTCCTCCGGCGAAAACACCCGCGCCACGCCGTAGGCGTGCAGTTCGCGGATTTCGTCCGGCACGATCACCCCGCCGCCGCCGCCGAACACCTGGATGTGGCCGCCGCCGCGGGCCCGGAGCAGGTCGATCAGGTACTTGAAGAACTCGACGTGCCCGCCCTGGTAGCTGCTCACCGCGATGCCGTGCACGTCCTCCTGCAACGCCGTGCTCACGACCTCCTCGACCGAGCGGTTGTGGCCGAGGTGGATGACCTCCACCCCGCTCGCCTGCAGCAGCCGGCGCACGATGTTGATCGCGGCATCATGGCCGTCGAACAGCGCGGTCGCGGTGATGAAGCGGACCTTGTTCCTGGGCGTGTACGCCGCAGGTCTGCTTGTGGCGCTCGGATCGTTCATCGGGGTCGCCTCCGGGCAGAAAGCCGTGCCTCCCCGTAATCCTAGAGATTCCGCCCCGCCTTCGCCACCGCTGTGGCGACGGCCGCGGACGCGCACGGCGCAGGAGATGTGGCGCGCCAGCATCCGGCGGCGGCGCGGATCATGGCCTGCCGTCGCGGCAGTCGATCTCGTCCCGGTGGCCGAAGCCGCGCGAGTTGTCGATGAAATACAGCCGCTCGGGGACGAAACGGTACCAGTGCACCTTCGCCAGGGCCTGCAGGATCGCCGCCGGCGCACCGGCGAGCGTGCCGACGACGGGGTATTTCGCCCCGTAGAGCGCGCGCGCCTGCCCTGCCGCTTCGCCGGACAGCTCCACGACATGGCCCTCGGCCTGGATGCCCTTGACCTCACGCCAGTCGGAGCAGTCCTCCTGGATGGTCACCGCGGCACGCCCATCGCGCGCGATGTTGCCGCTGTGGCGGGCGCCCGGCTTGGACAGAAAGTACAGGTCGAAACCGTCGCTGGCGTAAAACACCGCCGCCGCCCACACCCCCTGTTCGCCCTGCGTTGCCAGCGTCATCGTGTGGTGCGCGCGCAGCCAGTCGAGGACTTCGGTATTACGTGCATTCATGTTCGCGCCCTGTGCACCGTGATCGTCGCGCCCTGCGGCGCCGGAGAGTTGCCCGGCGAGCCCGATCCGGTGGCACGGAATCCGTCGGGGGCCTCATCAGGATAACCTCAATGAGCGCGCCAACCTTCTGCTTCCGCCGTGCCGGCTCATGCACACTCGGATCTCCGCCCCGTTTATAATTATGAATTCTTTATCACAAGCATCGGAGCCGCCATGACCCCACGCCCTTTCAAGATTCTCGGCATTCAACAGATCGCCATCGGCGGCCCGAGCAAGGAAAAGCTCAAGACCTTGTGGGTCGACCTGCTCGGGCTGGAAGTCACCGGCAACTTCGTTTCCGAGCGCGAGAACGTCGACGAGGACATCTGCGCGATCGGCAGCGGGCCATTCAAGGTTGAAGTGGACCTGATGCAGCCGCTGGATGCGGAGAAGAAGCCGGCGGTACACACCACCCCGCTCAACCACGTCGGCCTGTGGGTGGACGACCTGCCCAAGGCGGTGGACTGGCTCACCGCAAACGGTGTGCGCTTCGCCCCAGGGGGAATCCGACGCGGCGCAGCGGGTTACGACATCACCTTCGTGCACCCGAAAAGCAACGACGCCTTCCCCATCGGCGGAGAAGGCGTGCTGATCGAGCTGGTGCAGGCGCCGCCCGAAGTGGTGGCGGCGTTTGCCCGCATGGCGGGCTGAGGTGGGCTCACCTGCACGCCACCGTCCGCCCGGGATCGGGGCGGGGACGGGGCCGTCCAGGAAGCCGCGAAGCGGCGGACAGCAGAGCAGCGGGTGGGGCTGCTGCTGGGTGCCGCCACTTCAGTCGGCGTGGCCGAGCCGCTCCTCGCGGATCGCTTTGTACTCGTCCTGCCAGAACCATTTTTCCTCACCGAAGGCGGGGACGAGCTGGTCGAGCCAGGTCGCCTTGTCGTCGAACCTGGCGAAGAACGGGCGCTGCACCCAGTCGGGGTTGCGCCCCTGGATGAAGCGCAGGACGAAGACTTTTTCGCCGGCGATCTCGGCGACGCCCTGGATCTCGACCTTGCCCGGGCTGGCGCTCATGCTCGGGCCGCGCGCGGTACGGGCGAGGCCGGAGACCTGCTGCATGGCCTCGCGGTAGATTTCCCAGGCGCGCACCAGCGGCACTTCGAAGTAGTTGCGCGCGCCGGTGTCGCGCTCGACGAACATGTAGTAGGGCACCAGGCCGAGCTTCACTTCCAGCTTCCACAGTTTCGCCCATACCGCGGGGTCGTCGTTGATGTGCGCGACCAGCGGCCCTTGGGCGCGGATCACCGCGCCGGTGCCGCGGATGCGGCGGATCGCGGCCTGCGCGGCCTCGGTGTCGAGTTCCTTCCAGTGGTTGTAGTGCGCCATCAGGGCGACATGCTTGCCGGCCTCGACGAGCTGGGTCAGCAGGCGGATCAGGTCGTCGGCGTCCTCCGCGCCGAGGAAGCGGTGCGGCCAGAAGGTGAGCGCCTTGGAGCCGATGCGGATGGTCTGGACGTGGTCGAACTCGGGTTGCAGCAGGGGCTCGAGAAAGTCGCGCAGGTGGCGCGTCTTCATCACCATCGGGTCGCCACCGGTGACCAGCAGGTCGGTGACTTCGGGGTGGCGGCGCAGGTAGCCGTGCAGCTCGGCGGCCTCGGACGAGCAGATGCGCAGCTCCTTGTCACCGACGAACTGCGCCCAGCGGAAGCAGAAGCTGCAGTAACTGTGGCAGGTCTGCCCCTGGGTGGGGAAGAACAGCACCGTCTCGCGGTACTTGTGCTGCATGCCTTCGAGGCGCTTGCCGTGCTCGTCGCGCGGCATGTTCATTTCCATCTGGTCGGCCGGATGCGGGTTCAGCGCATGGCGCACTTCGCCCACCGCCCGCTCCAGTTCGGCCTTGTCGGCGCCGCCGCGGATCAGCCCGGCGATGCGATCGTAGTGCTCGGGGGCGAGCATGCCGCGCTGCGGGAAAGTGAGCTGGAAGATCGGGTCGTCGGGAACCTTGCTCCAGTCGATCAGTTCGTCGATGACGTACTGGTTGACGCGGAAGGGCAGCACCGAAGACACCACCTTCATCTCGAAGCGCTGCTCGGGCGACAGCCTGGCCAGCGGCGCGATACGCTCGAGGTCGCGTTGGGTGTACACCTTGAATGGAACGGGGTCGAAGAAATCGACACCGGCGGGGGGGATCTGCGCGAGAGGCTGGATGTGATGGGGCTGGAGAGCCTGCACTTGAGCGCTCATGGGATGTCCTCCTGGTGTGGTCTTGTGGGTTTTGCAGGGGCGCGCGGTTACGGCGCCCACAAACCTGCGCCCGGACACGGAAAACCACGTCTGGCAGTCGGCAGGGAAAACGGAGCAGACCCGGAATGATCGTGAAAACGGCTGGATGCCAGCCTCGGGTCCTGTTTATTCACGCTCCCGCGAGTGCGGCGAGCAGATTGACGATCTGCATCATATGTGACGAAATACTTTTGTGCAAATGTGACAAGCTGTGCGGAGTGAAGTTCCACGGCACCGGACCGCCCTCCCAAACAGCTCCGCTGCCGTCGAGGCCAGCGTGCGATCGAGCGCATCCGCCCTGCCGGATGCGCATCGAAAAAAAAGGCCTGCTTGCGCAGGCCTTCTGCCGACAGGCGCCCGGGCACATGGCCCGGACCTCCCTCCCCATCGATCAAAACCGTTTCACGGCAGCGATCACTCGAACTCGATGATGACCTCGTCCACCGACAGGCTGGCCCCCGGGCGGGCGACGATCTTTTTGACCTTGCCGTCCTGCTCGGCCTTGAGCACGTTCTCCATCTTCATCGCCTCGATGGTCGCGAGCTTCTCGCCCGCCTTCACCTCCTGCCCCTCGGCGACCGCGACTTCGCGCAGCAGGCCGGGCATCGGCGACAGCAGGAACTTCGACAGGTCGGGCGGCAGCTTCTCGGGCATCAGCGCGAGCAGGCGCGCGGCACGCGGGGTCATCACCATCGGCTCGACCTGAAGGCCGAAATGGGCGATGCGATAGCGCAGGCCGCGGCGCTCGATCTGCAGGCAGATGGGCGCGCCGTTGACAGTGCCGGTAAACAGCAGGTCGCCGAAGATCCATGCGGAAACAATGGCGTAGGTACGCCCTTCGTGGATGACCTCCAGCCCGCCTGCGAGCGGCCGGGTGCTCACCGGGTACTGCCGGCCGGCCATCACCACCACCCACTCGCGCGAGACCTTGCGCCCGTGCCCGGCAAGCTGGCCTTCGATCTGGGTCGCACGCTCGATGTAACGCACCCGGGCGAAGGTGGCGACCGCAGCGAGCAGCACCGGGTCGTCGTGCGGCACCATCGAGGCGTCGAAGCCCCGCGGGTACTCCTCGGCGATGAAGCCGGTGTTGAAGTGCCCCGAGCAGAAGCGCGGGTGCTGCAGCAGCGCGGCCTGGAACGGGATGTTGGAGCTGATGCCGCGGATCACGAAGGCGTTGAGCGCGTCGCGCATGCGTTCGATGGCCTGCTCGCGGGTGGCGCCATGGACGATGAGCTTGGCGATCATCGAGTCGTAGAACATCGAGATCTCGCCGCCTTCATAGACGCCGGTGTCGACGCGCACCTGGCCCGGCACTTCAGCCGGGGGCTGGAACCTCACCAGGCGCCCGGTGGAGGGCAGGAAGCCGCGGAACGGGTCTTCGGCGTTGATCCGGCATTCCATCGCCCAGCCGTCGATCTTCACCTCGGCCTGGCTGAGCGGCAGCCTCTCGCCGGCAGCGACGCGGATCATCTGCTCGACGAGGTCCAGCCCGGTGATCAGCTCGGTGACCGGATGCTCGACCTGCAGGCGGGTGTTCATCTCGAGGAAGTAGAACTCCTTGGTTGCGCCGCTCACCACGAACTCGACCGTGCCGGCCGACTCGTAGTTCACCGCGCGCGCCAGCGCCACCGCCTGCTCGCCCATCGCGCGGCGCATCGCGGGATCGACGAAGGGACTCGGCGCCTCCTCGATGACCTTCTGGTGGCGGCGCTGGATCGAGCAGTCGCGCTCGTTCAGGTACACGTAGTTGCCGTGCGCATCGCCCAGCACCTGGATCTCGATGTGGCGCGGCTCGAGGACGTACTTCTCGATGAATACGCGGTCGTCGCCGAAGGCGTTGCGCGCTTCGTTGACGCAGGAAGCAAAGCCTTCGAAGGCCTCCTCGTCGCTGAACGCCACCCGCAGGCCCTTGCCGCCGCCGCCGGCAGAGGCCTTGATCATCACCGGATAGCCGATCTTCTTCGCGATCTCGACCGCCTCGGCCGGGCCGGCGATCGCGTCGTTGTAGCCGGGAATGGTGTTCACACCGGCTTCGATCGCGAGCTTCTTCGACTCGATCTTGTCGCCCATCTTGGCCACCGAATAGTGCTTCGGGCCGATGAACTTGATCCCTTCCTCTTCCAGGCGGCGCGAGAACTCGGCGTTCTCCGACAGGAAGCCGTAGCCCGGATGGACCGCTTCGGCGCCCGTCTGCTTGCAGGCGGCGATGATCTTGTCCATCACCAGGTAGGACTCTTTCGACGGCGCCGGGCCGATGCACACGGCCTCGTCGGCGAGCTCGACGAAGAGTGCGTCCTGGTCGGCCTCGGAATGGACCGCGACGGTGGCGATGCCCATCTTGCGGGCGGTCTTGATCACGCGGCAGGCGATTTCACCGCGGTTTGCAATCAGGATCTTCTTAAACATGCGCCACCTCCGCGGTGAAATCGCAGCGTGCTTCGCCCGCCAGGCAATTTGACTTCGTCGCTGCGCCGCTGCGCGGCTGGTCCCCGCGGTTGGCAATCAGGATTTTCTTGAACATGTAGATATTCCTCATGCGCGGATCAGAGCGGAATGTTGCCGTGCTTGCGCCACGGGTTGTCGAGCTGCTTGTCCTTGAGCATCGCCAGCGAGCGGCACACGCGCTTGCGCGTCTCGTGCGGCATGATCACGTCGTCGATGAAGCCGCGCGCGCCGGCGACGAAGGGGTTGGCGAAGCGGCGCTTGTACTCGGCTTCACGCGCGGCGAGCTTGGCGGGGTCGTTCTTTTCCTCGCGGAAGATGATCTCCACCGCGCCCTTCGGCCCCATCACCGCGATCTCGGCGGTCGGCCAGGCGAAATTGACGTCGCCGCGCAGGTGCTTCGAGCTCATCACGTCGTAGGCGCCGCCATAGGCCTTGCGCGTGATCACGGTGACCTTCGGCACGGTGCATTCGGCGTAGGCGTAGAGCAGCTTGGCGCCGTGCTTGATGATGCCGCCGTATTCCTGGGCGGTGCCGGGCATGAAGCCGGGCACATCGACAAGGGTCACCACCGGGATGTTGAACGCATCGCAGAAGCGCACGAAGCGCGCCGCCTTGATCGAGCTCTTGATGTCGAGGCAGCCGGCGAGCACCAGCGGCTGGTTGGCGACGATGCCCACCGGCGCGCCTTCCATGCGGGCGAAGCCGATGATGATGTTGCGCGCATAGTCGGGCTGGAGTTCGAAGAAGTCGCCGTCGTCGACCATCTTGACGATCAGCTCCTTCATGTCATAAGGCTGGTTGGGGTTGCTCGGCACCAGGGTGTCGAGCGAGTGATCGAGACGTTCGGCGGGGTCCTCCGCCGGCAGCGCGGGGGGCTTCTCGCGGTTGCTCGCGGGGATGAAGCCGACCAGGCGGCGGGTCATCATCAGCGCCTCGACGTCGTTCTCGAAGGCGAGATCGGCGACGCCGGACTTGCTGCTGTGGGTCATCGCCCCGCCCAGTTCCTCGGCGCTGACCTCCTCGTGGGTCACCGTCTTCACCACTTCGGGGCCGGTGACGAACATGTAGGACGAGTCCTTGACCATGAAGATGAAGTCGGTCATCGCCGGGCTGTACACCGCGCCGCCGGCGCACGGCCCCATGATCAGCGAGATCTGCGGCACCACGCCCGAGGCGAGCACGTTGCGCTGGAACACGTCGGCATAGCCGCCGAGCGAGGCCACCCCTTCCTGGATGCGCGCGCCGCCGGAATCGTTGAGGCCGATCACCGGCGCACCGACCTTCATCGCGTGGTCCATGACCTTGCAGATCTTCTCCGCGTGGGTCTCGGACAGGGAGCCGCCGAACACGGTGAAGTCCTGCGAGAACACGAACACCAGACGGCCGTTGATGGTGCCGTAGCCGGTCACCACGCCGTCGCCCGGGGTGTGCTCGGCGTCCATGCCGAAGTCGGTGCAGCGGTGCTCCTTGAACATGTCCCACTCTTCAAAGCTGCCGTCGTCGAGCAGCAACTCGATGCGCTCGCGCGCGCTGAGCTTGCCCTTGGCGTGCTGGGCGTCGATGCGCTTCTGGCCGCCGCCGAGGCGGGCCTTGCCGCGCTTTTCTTCCAACTGGCGAATGATGTCGTGCATGGAGAGTCTCCTGTCGGATCGTTCCGCCCGGCCTTGTGCGGCGGGGCGTCCTGTTTCAAGCCTGAAAGTCGCCGAGCAGGCGCAGCGCGGCGAGCGTGGGCGTGGTCGCGCCCTCCTCCACCGCACGGGCAAGCCCGGGCAAGTCGTGCTTCACCTGCGGATGATTGCGGAAGCGGCTGCGCAGCCCCGCATCGATCAGTTCCCACATCCAGGCCAGGGCCTGGTGGCGGCGCCTGGCGGCGAATTCGCCGGAGGCGGTGAGCGCCCGGCGGTAGTCGCTCACCGCCTGCCAGAATTCGGCGATGCCGTCCTTTTTCAGCGCCGACAGCGTCAGCACCGGCACCGTCCAGTTCGGGCTGGCCGGGCGCAGCATGTGCAGCGCGGTCCTGATCTGGGCCTTAGCGCGCATCGCCGCCGCCGGGTCGAGATCGGCCTTGTTGATCACGATCAGGTCGGCCATCTCCATGATCCCCTTCTTGATCGCCTGCAGGTCGTCGCCGGCGTTGGGCAGCTGGAGCAGGCAGAAGAGGTCGGTCATGCCCGCGACCGCGGTCTCGCTCTGGCCAACGCCGACGGTCTCGACAATGAGCACGTCGAAGCCGGCGGCCTCGCACACCAGCATCGTCTCGCGCGTCTTCTCCGCCACCCCGCCCAGGCTGCAGGCCGAGGGGCTGGGGCGGATGAAGGCGGCCGGGTTCTGACTCAGCCCCTCCATGCGCGTCTTGTCGCCGAGGATCGAGCCGCCCGTCAGCGACGAGGACGGATCGACCGCCAGCACCGCAACGCGCAGGCCCTGCTCGATCAGGTAGAGGCCGAGCGCCTCGATGAAGGTGCTCTTGCCCACCCCCGGCACCCCCGAGATGCCCACCCGCATCGCCCCACCGGTGTGCGGCAGCAGCGCTTCGAGCACGCGCTGCGCGCGCAGCTTATGGTCTTCGCGCTGCGACTCGATCAGGGTGATGGCCTTGGCGAGCGGGCGCAGCTGACGCGCGAGCACGCCGTCGACCAGCGCCCGATCGTTCGCATCCAGCATCGTCATCAGCCCCTGGTGCGGGCGGCGCGGATCTGCCTGAGCACCTCGCGCGCCGCGGTCGGGATCGGCGTGCCCGGGCCGAAGATGCCCTTCGCCCCGGCGGCGTACAGGGTGTCGTAATCCTGCGCCGGAATCACCCCGCCGACGAAGGTGATGATGTCGTCGGCACCGAGGCGCTTGAGCTCGTTGATCACCGCCGGCACCAGGGTCTTGTGGCCAGCGGCGAGGCTGGAGCAGCCCACCGCGTGGACGTCGTTTTCCACCGCGTGGCGCGCGGCTTCTTCCGGGGTCTGGAAGAGCGGGCCGATGTCGATGTCGAAGCCGAGGTCGGCGAAGGCCGAAGCCACCACCTTGGCGCCGCGGTCGTGGCCGTCCTGGCCGAGCTTGGCGATCATCACCCGCGGGCGGCGGCCTTCCTCGGCGACGAAGGCTTCGATGTCGGCCTTCAGGGCCTTCCAGTCTTCCTGTCCTTCCACGACGGCTCCATAGACGCCGGACACGGCTTGCGGGTTGGCACGATAACGGCCGAAGACCTTCTCCAGCGCGTCGGACACTTCGCCCACGGTAGCGCGCAGGCGCACCGCCTTGACGGCGAGGTCGAGCAGGTTGCCGTCGCTGGTCTCGGCGCACTGGGTGAGCGCGTCGAGCGCCCCCTGCACCGCAGCGGCATCGCGGCTGGTGCGGACCTGCTTGAGGCGGGCAATCTGCGACTCACGCACGGCGTGGTTGTCGATGTCGAGGATCTCGATCGGGTCTTCCTTCACCAGCTTGTACTTGTTCACGCCGACGATGACGTCAAGACCTGCGTCGATGCGTGCCTGCTTGTCGGCGGCGCACTCCTCGACCTTCATCTTCGCCCAGCCCGACTCGACCGCGCGGGTCATGCCGCCCATCGCCTCGATCTCCTCGATCAGGCTCCAGGCCTTGTCGGCCATGTCCTGGGTGAGCTTTTCCATCATGTAGGAGCCGGCCCAGGGGTCGACCACGTTACAGATGTGCGTTTCTTCCTGGATGATGATCTGGGTGTTGCGCGCGATGCGGGCGGAGAACTCGGTCGGCAGCGCGATCGCTTCATCCAGCGCGTTGGTGTGCAGCGACTGGGTGCCGCCGAACACCGCGGCCATCGCCTCGATCGTCGTGCGCACGACGTTGTTGTAGGGGTCCTGCTCGGTCAGCGACCAGCCCGAGGTCTGCGAGTGCGTGCGCAGCATCATCGACTTCGCGCTCTTGGGGTTGAACTGCTTCATGATCCGCCACCACAGCAGACGCGCGGCGCGCATCTTGGCGATCTCGAGGTAGAAGTTCATCCCCACCGCCCAGAAGAACGACAGCCGCCCGGCGAAGGTGTCGACGTCCATCCCCGAGTTGATGCCGGTGCGCACGTACTCGAGGCCGTCGGCGAGGGTGAACGCCAGCTCGATCGCCTGGTTGGCGCCGGCTTCCTGGATGTGGTAGCCCGAGATCGAGATGCTGTTGAACTTGGGCATGTGCTGCGCGGTGTAGCCGAAAATGTCGGCGATGATCTTCATCGACGGCGTCGGCGGATAGATGTAGGTGTTGCGCACCATGAATTCTTTCAGGATGTCGTTCTGGATCGTGCCCGAGAGCTTGTCCTGGGGAACGCCCTGCTCCTCGGCGGCGACGATGTAGCCGGCGAGGATCGGCAGTACCGCGCCGTTCATGGTCATCGACACCGACACCTTGTCGAGCGGGATGCCGTCGAACAGGATCTTCATGTCCTCGACCGAGTCGATCGCCACGCCGGCCTTGCCGACGTCGCCGGTGACGCGCGGATGGTCGGAGTCGTAGCCGCGGTGGGTCGCGAGGTCGAACGCCACCGACACGCCCTGGCCGCCGGCGGCGAGCGCCTTGCGGTAGAACGAGTTGGATTCCTCGGCGGTCGAGAAGCCCGCGTACTGGCGGATGGTCCACGGCTTCACCGCATACATCGTCGGCTGCGGGCCGCGCAGGTAAGGCTCGAAGCCGGGCAGCGTGTCGGCGTGTGCCAGATCGGCGCTGTCGGCCCGGGTGTACAGCGGCTTCACCGTCAGCCCTTCGGGCGTGATCCAGTTCAGCTGGGCGAGATCACCATCGGGGGCCTGCTTGGCAGCGGCTTTTTTCCAGGCCTCGAGATCGGGCTGGGGGTAGGTCGGCTCGTTGGCGTTCGGCATGGGAAACCTCTTGGATACGACGACTACGGTACTTCCGGGTGCGGTAGCGGCCCGCGGCGCGACGAACACCCGCGCGCCGCGGCCAGGACGCTACGGTACGCACTGGAATTCGACTTGTTCAGCAGTCGTCGATAATACTTTATCCATAATTATGAGTGCAATAGGGTAGAATCGATCGACAGCCGTGGCCTCGCCCCGAGGCTCCCCCACCCCCTGCATACCCGCCCCTACCGCACCGACCTCGCAGACCCGACATGAAGCCGTCCCGCATCGCCCCCATGGCGCTCTACCAGGAAGTGGCCGAACGCCTCCGCCAGCGCATCTTCTCGCACGAGTTGCCACCCGGCACCTGGGTGGACGAGCAGGCCATCGCCGAACAATACGGCATTTCGCGCACGCCGCTGCGCGAAGCGCTCAAGGTGCTCGCCTCCGAAGGCCTGGTGACGCTCAAGCCGCGCCGCGGCTGCTATGTCACCGAAATCTCCGAGCGCGACCTCGACGAGGTCTTCAGCGTGATGTCGATGCTCGAAGGCGAATGCGCCCGGGTTTCGGCAACCCACGCCAGCGACGCCGAACTCGACCGCCTGCGCACCATCCACGCCGGCCTGGAGCGGGCTGCTGCGGAGAAGGACATCGACGGCTTCTTCGAAGCCAACCAGGCCTTCCACCTCGCCCTGCAGGAGATCGCCGACAACCGCTGGCTGCTGCACGTGATCGAGGACCTGCGCAAGGTGATCAAGCTGTCGCGCCATCATTCGCTGTTCTCCGAAGGCCGGCTGGAGCAGTCCCTGGCCGAGCACCGCGGCATCCTCGACGCCCTGCTCGCACGCAATGCGGAGCAGGCCGAGCAGCGGATGCGCGCCCACATCCTCAGCGGCCGCGCGGCGCTGGCGCGCATCGCCGACGCCAGGGTGCCGGCCAGCGCCTGAGCGGCGCGCGGGCTACGCCCGCCACTCCGCCTTCGCTTCAGCCCGCGCTCGCAGCCGGCGGCACGGGCGGGTTCTCGCGCGTCACCAGCACCTGATCGATGCGGTAGTTGTCGATGTCGACCACCTCGAACTTGTAGCCGGCATAGACGACGAAGTCAGTGCGCTTGGGCACCTTGCGCAGGCGGTACATCAGGAAGCCGGCCACCGTCTCGTAGTTCTGGAAGCCTTCGAAGACCTCGATGTCGAGCGCCTGCATGACGTCCTCGATCGGGGTGACGCCGTCGATCAGCCACGAGTGGTCGTCGCGGCGCACGATCAGCTCTTCCTGGAAGGGACTCACCAGGTCGCCCATCACCGTGCTCATGACGTCTTGCAGCGACAGCAGGCCCACCACCAGGGCGTACTCGTTGAGCACCAGGGCGAAGTCCTCCTTCGCGTCGCGGAAGCGCTCCAGCGCCTCGAACAGGCTCAGCGTGTCGGGCAGCATCAGCACCTTGCGCACGATCGGCTGGGTGCGCAGCGACAGGTTCTTGCCGTGCACGATCCGCGGCAGGATGTCCTTCGCATCGACGTAGCCGATCACGCTGTCGATGCCGTCCTCGCACACCGGAAACTTGCCGTGCGGGTGCTCGGCGATCTTGCGCCGGATGCTCTCCTCCGACTCGGACAGGGTCAGGAAGACGATGCTCTCGCGCGAGGTCATCGCCGAAGGCACGATGCGCGAATCGAGCTCGAACACGTTGCTGATCAGGTGCTGCTCCTGGCGCAGCAGCGCGCCGGCCTGGGCGCCGGCATCGGCCATCGCGACGATGTCGGCCGGAGTGATGTCCTCGGTGCGCACGCTGGGGATGCGCAGCAGGCGGAAAATGCGGTCGGCGAGACCGTTGAACACCCACACCAGCGGCGCCAGCAGCCACATGCAGGCCTGCATCGGCCGCACCAGCCCGACCGCAACGCGCTCGGGCTGCACCATCGCCAGGCGCTTGGGCATCAGGTCGGCGAAGAGCACGAACAGCGCGGTGACAAAGCTGAACGACAGCACGAAGCTCGCCGTCCCCAGCGCCGGCCCGTCATACACCGGGCGCAACAGCGCGGCGACATGAGGCGACAAGGCCTGCTCGCCGACGATGCCGCCGAGGATCGCGACCGCGTTGAGGCCGATCTGCACCACGGTAAAGAAATTGCCTGGGTTGTCCTGCAGCGCGAGCACGCGCTGGGCATTGACATGGCCGCCTTCGGCCATCAGGCGCAGCTTGATCTTGCGCGAGGCGGCGAGCGAGATCTCGGACATCGAGAAAAACGCGCTCGCCGCGATCAGCGCCAGGATGATGAGCAGGTTGTCGAGCAGCACGATCGCTCCTTTGGGATAAAGGCCCGCCGGGAGGCAAAACCAGCGCGGAAAAGCTTTTCCAGTCTATCACTGCAGCATGAAAAGCCGGCCCCGCCCCGATCCGGGCAGGCAATCCTCAGCCGAATCGGGCAAAATCCGGCCTCGCCCGATCCATTCCCCGACCGCCGTTTCGGAGTCCGCCATGAACCCCCAGCACCGCCGCCTGAACGCACGCGTCTCCTTCGTCGAAGACGCCAGCCTGCAGCTGAACCGGGATCGCCTTCAGTGCACCGTGCACAATTTGTCGCTGAAGGGTGCCCTGCTCCTGTGCGAACACGATCTGCAGGCGAAGGCGGGCGACCTCGCCGAACTGAGCCTGGAACTGAGCGGCGGCCAGGCCATCGTCAGGATGAAGGGCACGGTGGCGCACGTCGAGCACGCCAGCGACGGTACGCGGATCGGCCTTGCCTGCCATGAGATCGACCTCGATTCGATCACCCACCTGCGCCGCCTGCTCGAACTCAACCTGGGTGACCCCGCGCTGCTCGAGCGCGAGCTGGCGGCCATGCTGCGAGGCTGAAGGCGATGGCCGGCCATATCGGTTTCGAGCTGCACGACGGCATCGCCACGGTGACGCTAGACAACCCCGCCAAGCTCAACGCCGTCGATGCGGCGATGTGGCACGGGCTGGCACAGGCGATGCGGCGCGTCTCGGACACCCCCGACGTGCGCTGCGTGATCCTGCGCGGCGCCGGCGACGAAGCTTTCGCCGCCGGCGGCGACATCGAGGAATTCACCACCGTGCGCGCCACCGTCGAAGACGCCCTGCACTACCACGACAAACTGGTCGCCGGCGCCCTGGATGCGATCCGCGACTGCGCCGTCCCCACGGTGGCTGCGATTCGCGGCGCCTGCATCGGCGGCGGGCTGGAGATCGCCGGCTGCTGCGACATCCGCATCGCCGGCGCATCGTCACGCTTCGGCGCCCCGATCAACCGCCTCGGCTTTTCGATGTATCCGGGCGAGATGGCGGGGCTGCTGGCGCTGGTGGGGCCCGCGGTGGTGCTCGAAATCCTGCTCGAAGGGCGCATCCTGGGCGCAGCCGAAGCCTTGCAGAAAGGCCTGCTGAGCCGGGTGGTGGAGGACGACGCGGTGTTCGGCGAAGCCACTGCCTGCGGCGCGCGCATCCGCGCCGGCGCACCGCTGGTGGCGCGCTGGCACAAACAATGGGTAAAGCGGCTGATGTCCGGCGGCGGGCTCGACGAAGAGGAAAAGCGGCGCGCCTTCGACTTCCTCGCCACCGACGACTACCGCGAAGGACTGGAAGCCTTCCTCGGCAAGCGCAAACCGCGGTTTCACGGTCGCTAAGGCCGGCCCGGGCCTCCACGCCTTGCGCAAAGAAGCCCCGGGGACGAAGGGCGAGCGCGCGCCCTTCGTCCCCGGGGCGGGGTCAATCAGCGCCCTGCGGCACGCATCGCTTCGGCAAACACGGCTTCCTTGTCGATCTGCAGTTGCGTCGGCGCTTCGGGCGGACAGACCGACGCGGGATCGATCCCGGCGCGCTCCTGCCCCACTTCCGCCGCACTCGGCAAGCCTTCGCGCGCCACGTTGAGCGCGGTCGTCAGGCGGCTCATCTCGGTCAGCGTGCGCGCCTGGGCGATGATCCGGTCGTAGACCGCCCGCACGTAGGCACGGCGCGCCTCGAAGAACTCGTTTTCGGTATCGAGCAGGTCGAGCAGGGTCCGCTGGCCGATGTCGAACTGTTGCCGATAGGCTTCGCGCGTCTTTTCGGTGGAAAGCTGGTGCTGGTCGAGGTAGATCAGCTGCTCCTTGATCCGATTGACATCGTTGTAGGCGATCGACAGCGTCTGGCGGATGTCGCGGCAGACCTTCTCGCGCAGGTCCTTGCTCTGGTTCGCCGCCTCGGCCGCCTGGCGCAGGCGCGCCTGGTCCGCCCCGCCCCGCGTCAGGTTGTAGGTCAGCACCAGCTCGACGACGCTATCGCGCGACTCTCCGCTGACGCCGTCGAGGTTGCGGTCGAAGGACTGGCGCGCGCGCAGGTCGAGGCGAGGATGAAACGCCGCCCGACGCGATTCGACCCCGCGCTGGGCGGCAGCGACATCCTCGACCGCGGCATTGAGCGTGGCGCTGCTGTCGAACGCTTCGCGCAGCGCATCCTGGATCGTGGGCGGGAGCCCGCCGGCCGCGATCGAGTCGCCGATCAGGGGCAGGTTTTCAGGCGCTTCCACCCCGACGATGCGCAGATAACGGGCGCTGACGTCATGCAGGTTGGAGACTTCGGTCAACAGGTTGGATTCGGCCAGTGCGAGCCGCCCGGTCGCCTGCTCGAGGTCGACGCCACGCCCGACACCGGCGGCGGTGCGCCCCGAGATCTGGTCGAAGACCTGCTTGTGCCGCACGTAGTTGTCCTGGGCGAGCTTGACCAGTTCACGGTAGCGCAGCACATCGCTGTAGACACGGACCACTTCCATCGAAGTGCGCTCGGCCGCGTCCACCAGTTCGTAGTAGCGCACCAGCTTGGCATGGCCGAAGCGTGCCACCTCGTTGCGGGTGAAAAACCCGTCATAGACCATCTGGTTCAGCGCCAGCGTGGCATTGCGGTGATTGTAGCTTTCCGTTTTCGGGTCGCGGTCCGGCCTGGTCTGGCGTTCGTACCCGGCCCCGGCGATCAGGTCGACCTGGGGGAAATAGCCGCCGCGCACTGCCAACCGGTCTTGTTCCGAAGCCAGAAAGGCGTGCCAGCGCGCCTGCACTTCGGGGTTGGCGGTCACAGCCATCCGCGCCGCATCCTGGAGCGCTTCCGGAACCTGTGCATACGCTTGGGGTAGGGTACCCAGGACGGCAAGGGCAATCAGCGTTCGAATCTTTTTCATTATGAACCTCGACGATTTGGAGACCATGACAGTACGACGTCACACACCAGGCTTCCGCCTTTCACCGACAAAGGAAGAAAGGAGGAAAAAACCTGCACGCCAAGCACTAAACGGTTCGGCGCCCGAAAAACGCGAGCGGAAAGCACTGAAAAGACATCTGCTGTTTTACGCGGACCGGATGCCGCCTTTTGGATTAACCTTAGCATATCCTTTTTGCGCAGGATACGATGTTCGCCTACAGGGTGCAGCCTTCCGGTTTCGGGCCGTTTTCCCCCGCCCAACGCGCTTTTCCGGCGCGTTGGGCGCTGCTTGTGTTGCTCGGCGTGCTGCTCGGTTCGGTGCTCGCCGCCTCCGACCTCGACCGGATGCAGCGCCTGGCGGCATCGCGCTACGGTGCGGCCGCCGCCGAATCGGTCGCGGCATGGCGACGCCTGATCGCGGAAGCCACGGATTCCGATGAAATCGAGAAGCTCGCCCGCGTGAATACTTTTTTCAACCGGAAAATCCGATTCGAAGACGATATCGCGGTGTGGGGCGTACAAGATCATTGGGCTTCACCGCTCGAATTGATGGGCAAAGGCGCAGGGGATTGCGAGGATTTCTCGATCGCCAAGTACATGACCCTGCGCCTGCTCGGCGTTCCCGCCGAGCGCCTGCGCCTGATCTACGTGCGGGCGCAGATCGGCGGGGCACAAAGCGGCATCAGCCAGGCCCACATGGTGGTGGGCTACTTCCCGACGCCCGCCGACGAGCCGCTGGTGCTCGACAACCTGATCAGCGACATCCGCCCCGCCGCTCGCCGCCCGGACCTGTTCCCGGTGTTCAGCTTCAACAGTGAAGGCCTCTGGGTCGGCGGCGCCAGTGCCTCCGCGGCCGACCCCACCGCCCGCCTGTCGCGCTGGCGCAGCGTGCTCGAGCGGATGCGCAACGAGGGCCTGCACTGATGGCCCGCCCCGAAGGACCCCACCCCATGCCGCACGCACAGGAGGCGCCATGTCGCTGATCAAGCAACTCTGGATCGGCATCGCCATCGTCATGTCGATCGCATTCGGCGCGAGCTTCGTGGTGAGCACGCTGTCGGCGCGCCATTACCTCGAGCAGCAGCTCTATGTAAAGAACCTCGACAACGCCAGCTCCCTCGCCCTGTCACTGTCGCAGATGCCGAAGGACGCGGTCACGGTGGAGTTGCAGATCGCCGCCCAGTTCGACGCCGGGCACTACCGCCTGATCCGGCTGGTGGCGCCATCCGGCGAGCTCATCGTCGAGCGCGCATACGCCGATGAGCGTTTCGGCGCCCCGGGGTGGTTCGCCCGCCTGATCCCGATCCGGGCCCAGCCCGGCATCGCCCAGGTGCAGGACGGCTGGCGCCAGTTCGGCACCCTGACCCTGGAGAGCCACAGCCGCTACGCCTACGAGTCGCTGTGGCACGGCACGCTGCAGCTGCTGGCCTGGTTCGTCGCCGGCGCCGTGCTCACCGGCCTCGTCGGCACCGTGCTGGTCAAGCACGTCACCCACCCGCTGGGGCGCGTCGTCGACCAGGCCGAAGCCATCGGCGAGCGCCGCTTCATCACCACCGAAGAGCCCTCGACGAGCGAATTCCGCAGCGTGGTCCGCGCCATGAATGCGCTCTCCGAGCGGGTGCGCACGATGCTCGCCGACGAGTCGCAGCGCCTCGAAAAACTGCGCCGGCAGGCCCATCACGACGAACTCACCGGGCTCGTCAATCGCAGCCATTTCCTCAATCTGGTCGATGCGGCGCTGGCGCGCGAGGACGCGGCCGCAGGCGGCAGCCTGGTGATGGCCCGGCTGGGCGATCTCGGCCAGCTCAACCGGCGATTCGGACACCAGGAAACCGACCGCCTGCTGCGCGAACTCGCCACCTGCTTCCAGGCCGTGGCCGACGCCCACCCGGGCTGGGAAGCCGGCCGCCTCAATGCCAGCGACTTCGCCCTCCTGGCCTCGGGGCAGGGAGATCCGGACGCAGTCGTGCATCTGCTTGCCGAACAGCTCCATGCCCTGCGCGAACGATGGCGGGACACCGCTGCGCTACGGCTACCGATCGGCGCTGCCGCCTATTACCCCAACGAACGGCACGGCAACCTGCTCGCCCGCACCGACGCAGCCCTCGCTGCCGCCGAACTCACCGACGATGCTGCGGCCAGCATTGCACCGCCGTCGATCGGCGCCCCCTTGCACGGCAATCTCGACGACTGGCGGCAAACCATCCTCGGTGCGCTCGAAGAACACGGCGTCCGCCTGGCCCTCTACCCCGTCGTGGCGACCGGCGCTCCGGAGGGAAGATTGCTCCATCATGAAGCGCCGATGCGCCTGCTGATCGACGGCAACTGGCAGAGCGCGGGCTACTTCATGCCCCAGGCCGCGCGCCTGGGCCTGCTGGGCCAGCTCGACGGCGCCGTCCTGGCCGAAGCGCTCGCCCGGATCACCCGCGACGGCGCCCCGCTCGGCATCAACCTGTCCGCCGAAGCGCTGTGCGATCCGGTATTCAGAAGCACGCTCCTCGCTGAATTGCACGCCCGTCCGGCGCAAGCGCGCAAGCTCTGGATCGAGCTCACCGAGCACGATGTGGTGCGGAATCTGGCCGAATTCCGCGCGCTGTGCGCGGCACTGAAGCCGCTCGGCTGCAAGCTCGGCATCGAACATGTCGGACGCCGTTTCAGTCAGCTCAGCGACCTCCACGTGCTCGGCATCGACTACCTCAAGACCGACCGCGCACTGACCCGCGCCATCGAGGCCGACGCCGGCAACCAGAGCTTCCTGCGCGGGCTGTGCACCGTGGCCCATGCGATCGGAGTGATCGTCATTGCCGAAGGAGTCGGCAGCAGCGCCGAACTGGAGGCATTGCTCAAACTCGGCGTCGATGGCGTAACCGGCCCGTTCCTGAGCGAAGATGGTGCAGCGACGGGCTGAGCCGGCCTCAGATCATGTCATTGTCCTCATCAAGGAGCGACCGTCCGATCCTCATCGATACGCGCGCCCCTTTTCGCTCCTCCAGTTTCGCCCGCGCCGCTTCGGGGAGGTCCGTGAACCGGATCACGCCTTTGTCCACGAGCAATTCGACCAGATCCTCCAGGACACGCGACAGCGACAGGTCGGACTCCGAGAGCTCGCTCCTGGAGTCGCGCAGGAGCTTTTCGAGCAGCTCGCGCTCTGCGCGATTGCCAGCACCCAACTCCCAGCCCGAGCCATCATCTTCAAGACTGACCGCGATCAGCCGGCCTTCCGCATCGCGTTTTACATAGACCATACGATTGTTCCAAAGGGCGCAGCGGAAACGGTCCACACGGGGCGGAAACACGCCACACAACGGCAGGAGGAAGCCGGCACCGGCTTCCTCCTGCTAGGCCGGATGCTGCGTCCCGGCATCGAGATCAGCTCTTCAACTGCCCGTCGGCAATCATCCGGTTGAGAATATCCGCCTCCGTCCATCCGGCATCCAGTTCGAGGGCACTAGCCAGTTCGGCCGTACTGGCGTAGTTCTCGAACACGATCGCCTGCGTGGTTTCGAAGGCTCCACCCCCATCATGGTCGACCAGCAAGGCCAGCTTGCCTTCCATGGAACCGAAGCTCAGGTAGGACGAGAGCGAATCCCCCGCATCATCGGGCAGGAGATCCCGCAGGTCGAGGACATCGCCGTCTTCCACATCGAAATCGACTCTGTCGATCGCGGGCGAATCCGCCGTTCCCTGATCACCAAGGCTCCACACAAAGACCTCACTGTCCGCCTCGGCATCGGGTTCGGCACCTCCGAACATGGCGTTACCGACGATCCCGCCTTCAGTATCCGGCTGATTCTGGAACGTCAGGACGATATCGCCATCGACCTGATCGCCATCGGCGTCCTCTGCGGTGAAAGTCAACTCCACCAGCTGGGGAGGCGCATCCTCCAGCACGTAGGTTTCGAGCCCCTGAATCTTCACCTTGCCATCCGACATGGCCACTTCCAGGGTATCGAAATATTTTCCCGACTCGGCGGTGATCACGAGATACGTATCGCCGCCAACGCTCTCGATCGAATATCCACCGACATGGGCGGAGCCATCCTGATAAGTCCCCGTCACCTGGAAACTGTCTCCCGCCCCATACTGGAACAGCTCGAAGCGTACCGCATACGCCAGATTGGCTTCGCCGTCACTCCCGGCCGCATCGAAGTCGAAGACAAGCCGTTCGCCATCGTCGAACTCGTTGTTCTGAATTCCAATCCCGGCACCGCTCGGATTCACGTCGGCCAATGCACCGTTCTTGTAGCCGGTGATCGAAACCACCAGATCCTTGCTCGCATCGAGCACATTCGTCAGCGATCCGTCGTCATACCAGTAATAGGTCGATTTCGGCCCGCCTCCCGAGCTGACCGTGGCGTCGTCCAGATTGAGGGAGCTCAAATCGAGCGGCGCCAGGCTGTTGAACGAATAGGTGCCATCCGCATTCGCCCTGACGGTGAAAACCGGCTCTCCTTCCGTCGTCTCGGCAACAAGCAGGGTCTGCCCGTCTTCATGACTGAAGACGACGGCCCGCCCACCCGATGTCAGGCCCAAACCGTTGAGCGTACTCAGGGATGTAGTCCATTGCGTCCCCGAAGCACCGCCTGTATCCGCGCCGATGAAAGCCAGTTGCCCATCAAAGCTCACCGGCGGAATATTGAGAACCACGGCATCGGTTCCGGCCTCGAGCGGGCTGTCATCCTCGACCGTGATCGTCAGCGCCGCCGTCTGTGCGGAATTGGCGCCATCGGACAACCTGACGTCGATATCGAAGCTCAAATCGTCCTCGACATTCACCCCCAAGTGCTCGAGCGGTTTCAGCAGCTCGACGCTATATGCGATGGAGGGACTGTTGGTATCGACGACTTGGGTTCCGCCATTCAGGACGATCCGGATGAGATCCTCCCCGCCACCGCTCCGGCCTACGACGATGGCCTCATTGCCGCCTTCATGACTCCAGACGATGGCGGTGCTCCCGAGCGAGCCGGGCAACCCGTCGGTCAGCAACGCCACCGTCAAGGCAGCTGCGCCGTTGCTCGAATAATCGATCGATCCGCTCCGGACGGCGAGGTTGGTCGTATCGTCCATCCCTACCAAGTCCGCCAAGCCGCCGGGCAAACCCTCTTCGGACACTGCAAGTGCGCTTGGATTGATCGTCGGGACCACGTCGTTGTCGATGATCGTCGCCGTGGCCGTGTCGCTGTAGGTGTCGCCCAGGCTCGAGAGCGTCCCCGTCAGGGTGAAGGTCTCGTTGTTCTCGTCGAGCAGGTCATCGACCGTGTCGGTGCGCACCAGCAGCGCGCTGTCGCCCGCACCCACCGCGATCGGCCCGCTCACCGCCTGCCACGTCGTGCCCCCGTCCGTGCTGTATTCGAAGAACGCTTCGTGGTAGTCGGCGTCGATCGCCGTGCCGTCGGCCAGCGCCAGGCTCACCGTGCTGCCCGCCCCGGCGTTGGTCACCGTCACCGAGAACACCGCCGTCTGCCCTTCGGTCACCACCACGTCCGCGGTCTCGATCCCCGCCACGTCGATGTCGGGAACGTCGTTGTCGATGATCGTCGCCGTCGCCGTGTCGCTGTAGGTGTCGCCCAGGCTCGAGAGCGTCCCCGTCAGGGTAAAGGTCTCGTTGTTCTCGTCGAGCAGGTCATCGACCGTGTCGGTGCGCACCAGCAGCGCGCTGTCGCCCGCGCCCACCGCGATCGGCCCGCTCACCGCCTGCCACGTCGTGCCCCCGTCCGTGCTGTATTCGAAGAACGCTTCGTGGTAGTCGGCGTCGATCGCCGTGCCGTCGGCCAGCGCCAGGCTCACCGTGCTGCCCGCCCCGGCGTTGGTCACCGTCACCGAGAACACCGCCGTCTGCCCTTCGGTCACCACCACGTCCGCGGTCTCGATCCCCGCCACGTCGATGTCGGGAACGTCGTTGTCGATGATCGTCGCCGTCGCCGTGTCGCTGTAGGTGTCGCCCAGGCTCGAGAGCGTCCCCGTCAGGGTAAAGGTCTCGTTGTTCTCGTCGAGCAGGTCATCGACCGTGTCGGTGCGCACCAGCAGCGCGCTGTCGCCCGCGCCCACCGCGATCGGCCCGCTCACCGCCTGCCACGTCGTGCCCCCGTCCGTGCTGTATTCGAAGAACGCTTCGTGGTAGTCGGCGTCGATCGCCGTGCCGTCGGCCAGCGCCAGGCTCACCGTGCTGCCTGCCCCGGCGTTGGTCACCGTCACCGAGAACACCGCCGTCTGCCCTTCGGTCACCACCACGTCCGCGGTCTCGATCCCTGCCACGTCGATGTCGGGAACGTCGTTGTCGATGATCGTCGCCGTCGCCGTGTCGCTGTAGGTGTCGCCCAGGCTCGAGAGCGTCCCCGTCAGGGTAAAGGTCTCGTTGTTCTCGTCGAGCAGGTCATCGACCGTGTCGGTGCGCACCAGCAGCGCGCTGTCGCCCGCGCCCACCGCGATCGGCCCGCTCACCGCCTGCCACGTCGTGCCCCCGTCCGTGCTGTATTCGAAGAACGCTTCGTGGTAGTCGGCGTCGATCGCCGTGCCGTCGGCCAGCGCCAGGCTCACCGTGCTGCCTGCCCCGGCGTTGGTCACCGTCACCGAGAACACCGCCGTCTGCCCTTCGGTCACCACCACGTCCGCGGTCTCGATCCCTGCCACGTCGATGTCGGGAACGTCGTTGTCGATGATCGTCGCCGTGGCCGTGTCGCTGTAGGTGTCGCCCAGGCTCGAGAGCGTCCCCGTCAGGGTGAAGGTCTCGTTGTTCTCGTCGAGCAGGTCATCGACCGTGTCGGTGCGCACCAGCAGCGCGCTGTCGCCCGCACCCACCGCGATCGGCCCGCTCACCGCCTGCCACGTCGTGCCCCCGTCCGTGCTGTATTCGAAGAACGCTTCGTGGTAGTCGGCATCGACCGCCGTGCCGTCGGCCAGCGCCAGGCTCACCGTGCTGCCCGCCCCGGCGTTGGTCACCGTCACCGAGAACACCGCCGTCTGCCCTTCGGTCACCACCACGTCCGCGGTCTCGATCCCTGCCACGTCGATGTCGGGAACGTCGTTGTCGATGATCGTCGCCGTGGCCGTGTCGCTGTAGGTGTCGCCCAGGCTCGAGAGCGTCCCCGTCAGGGTGAAGGTCTCGTTGTTCTCGTCGAGCAGGTCATCGACCGTGTCGGTGCGCACCAGCAGCGCGCTGTCGCCCGCACCCACCGCGATCGGCCCGCTCACCGCCTGCCACGTCGTGCCCCCGTCCGTGCTGTATTCGAAGAACGCTTCGTGGTAGTCGGCATCGACCGCCGTGCCGTCGGCCAGCGCCAGGCTCACCGTGCTGCCCGCCCCGGCGTTGGTCACCGTCACCGAGAACACCGCCGTCTGCCCTTCGGTCACCACCACGTCCGCGGTCTCGATCCCTGCCACGTCGATGTCGGGAACGTCGTTGTCGATGATCGTCGCCGTGGCCGTGTCGCTGTAGGTGTCGCCCAGGCTCGAGAGCGTCCCCGTCAGGGTGAAGGTCTCGTTGTTCTCGTCGAGCAGGTCATCGACCGTGTCGGTGCGCACCAGCAGCGCGCTGTCGCCCGCACCCACCGCGATCGGCCCGCTCACCGCCTGCCAGGTGGCGCCGCCATCCGTGCTGTATTGGAAGAACGCTTCGTGGTAGTCGGCATCGATCGCCGTGCCGTCGGCCAGCGCCAGGCTCACCGTGCTGCCCGCCCCGGCGTTGGTCACCGTCACCGAGAACACCGCCGTCTGCCCTTCGGTCACCACCACGTCCGCGGTCTCGATCCCCGCCACGTCGATGTCGGGAACGTCGTTGTCGATGATTTCCGATTCGGCGGGCAATTCGCTTGCACCGAGGTTCTCGAAAATCGACTGCGTATCCACAACTTCAGAAATGACCGCAATCAAGGGCTCGATCGGCTCATTGACCGAGTCATTGACGGCATTGACCTGGAAGACGGTCTGGCTCGCCCCCCCCAGGATGGTCACCGTCGTAGGCAACGGCGCGGCATCGGTCGGATTGGCTGCCGGCCCGCTCCAAGTGAGCTGCACATCCACATTGCCGCCTTCGGGGACCGTCACCGGATTGCCGGCCTGGTCGACCAGGCGGACCGTATAGGTCAGAACCTCTCCTTCGCCCACGGAAGATAGATTGACGCTGATGACGGCGAACACCGGATCGTTGTCATCGACAATGTTCGCCGAAGACGACTGGGCCGCATCGAGCTGGTCATAGCCGCCGCCCGACGCCCCGACGACGGAGATCGGAAGAGTGTCCGTACCCTGGATGAACAGATCGTCGGGCCGAGTTTCGAGTACCGCGACCCCCGTCGTCTGGCCGACCGGAATGGTGATGACCAAGCCGTTGCTCATGTTCAGCACCAGGCTCGAGCCCGTCGGCGCGACATCGACCGTGGCCAGCACGCCGATCGGCGTGCCTTCGACGACGTCGCTGCCATCGACGAAGATGAAGTTGCCATCCGGTCCGAGCAGGGGCTGGCCATTGTCGTCGAGCAGGATGTAATTCAGCGAAACGATTCCGGTGACCGTCTCCACCGCATCGCCCGGTTCCGGCACCAGCCCGCTCTGCGGTTCAAAGCTGTAGTCGTAATCGACCCCGGTGGTGTCCTCGGCAATCCGCAGCAGGCGCACGAAGCTGCTGCCCTCTGCATCGGCGCCGCCGGCCAGGCCGGCTGCGGGAGCTTCGAGGAGCGCGTCGATGCTTTCACCGGCCTCGAGCGCTTGCAGGATCTCGTCGACGGTGCTGGCGGAGACGGCGCTTTCCTGCGCGCCGGGGGCGCCCTCGTCGAGCATCTCGAGCCCCAGGCCGACGACCTGGCTCTCGACAACCACCAGCGAGGAACCATCGGCCATCGCCAGTTCCACCTGCCCGCCGGCGGAGGTGATGACGGTTTCGCCTTCAAGCAGCGCATCCCCCGGTTTGATCGAGCGGGTGTTGCCCTGCGCGTCGCGTACGAACGCTTCGCCGATGACCGATACGACAGTTGCGATGACCTGAGCCATGATGAAACTCCCTTGAACGAGACCGGCCCGGAGCGCGCGAAACCTCACTCCCGACAACGATCGTGCTGGTTATCCGTGTTTCCACACTACTGGCGCAGGCCATCGCCGCCTATTGGACCGGTGGACAGCCCCGGCGCACAGCCGACCATCGCCGGCGTCTACACCTCGGCGGCAGTCCGACGCGTCTTGCCGTAGCGCAGCACGAGCTGCAGCCGGTCGCGCACGGCGAGCTTGTCGAACACCGCGGAAAGATGGGCCTTGACCGTGCGCTCGGTGATGTCGAGCTCACGGGCGACTTCCTTGTTGCTCCAGCCCGCGGCGACCAGGCGGGCGACCTCCGCCTCGCGCCCGGACAAGCGCGCCTCCGGCCCCCCGCGATCGGGTTCCGCCTCCTGCCCCAGACGTGGCCGGAGCGAGCGCACGAGGCGCTCCAGCAACTCGGCGCCGACCCACAGCCCGCCATGACGAAGGACTTCGCCCACTTCCCGCAGCAGGGACGGCGCCGCCAGCGCATGGCAATAGCCGCGGGCCCCCAGGCCGAGCGCGGTGAGGCCCTCGCGCGGGTCTGGCTGCAGCGAGAGCAGGGCCAGCGCGCAGCGCGGAAACGCCCGTCGCAACTGGGCGAGTTCCCCGCGCCAGTCCGGCAGCTCCGCCGCCAGCCAGATCACGTCGCCGCTTGCCGGCCCGGAGAGGGCACTGCGCTCGCTGCAGAACCGCGCCTCGGGAAAGGCCTCTCGCCACCGCTGCGTCGGCATCGAGGGCGGCGCCAGAAAGAAATCTTTCATCATCGTTCGCTCATTGCGTTGGCTTTCGCCCGCAGGACGGGCTTCAGCAGGTAGGAAAGGATGGTCTTCTTGCCGGTGAGGATGTCCACCTCGGCGACCATGCCCGGGATCACGGGCAGGCCGTCACCCAGGTTGGGCACCACCGTCCGCACCCGGACGACATAGAACGCGTTGCCCTTCTCGTCGGTCACGGTGTCGGCGCTGATCAGCTCCAGCACGGCATCGAGCCCGCCGTAGATAGCGAAATCGTAGGCGGTGAATTTGACCACCGCCGGCTGTCCCGGGCGCAGGAAGGCGATGTCCTTGGGCGCGACCCTCGCCTCGAGGATCAGGGCGTCGTCGAGCGGGACGATCTCGACCACTTCCTTGCCCGGCTGCACCACCGCACCGACCGTATTGACCAGCAGGCGGGAGACCGTGCCGCGCACCGGCGCCCGCAGTTCGGCGTGCTTGACCCGGTCCTGGAGCGCGCGGCTGCCCTCGGTCAGGCTGGCGAGCTTGCCCAGGGTCTCCGAAAGCTGGGAGCGCCACTGGTTGCGGGCATTGAGTTCGACCTCCTGGATCTTCTGCAGCGCTTCCGCGATCGCCGCCTGGACGCGGGCGATATGCGCCGCGGCCTGGTCCCGCTCGCCGCGGAAACGGCTCACTTCGCGCTCCAGGCGGATCAGGTCGACCTCGGAAACCGCGCCGGAGCTGAGCAGCGGCCGGGTCACGCTCAGCTCCTGCTGGACCAGGCCGAGCGCCCGCGCGGCCTGGTCGCGGCGGGAGACCGCCTCGTTCAGCTCCTGACGGCGCTGCGACAACTGCTCCTGGGCGATCGCGACCTGCGAGGCGACCTCGGCCTGGCTGGACAGGTACAGGCTGCGCTCGTGAGCGACGATTTCCGGCGCTTCGACACCAACGTCGTCCGGCGCGACAAACCCGCTGTCCTGGGTCAGCGCGCTCAGCCGCGAGGCCCTCGCCTGCAGGGTCAGATACTGGGCGCGGTTTTCACGCAGGGAGGACACGAAACGGGTGGGATCGACCCGCAGCAGCAGCTCCCCCGCCCCGACCACCTGCCCTTCCCGGACCAGGATTTCCTCGACCACGCCACCATCGACCGACTGCACCACCTGCAGTTGCTGCGACGGGATGACCTTGCCCACTCCACGGGTGACTTCGTCGACTTCGGCGACGCCTGCCCACACCAGCAGCACACCGAACACGACCACGACGAGCACCAGCAGGCTGCGCGCACGCACCGGTTCTTCCTGCAGGCGGGCCCAGTCGGCATCGGCCGCCCAATCGACATCCTCGCTCCCGGAGGACGGCCGCAGGCGCGCGAAAAGCCGCTCGGACACCGGCTTGCCGACCTGGCCGAGACGCCCGGACACTTCGCCGATGCCTTCGAAGATCTGCTGCTGGGAAGATTTTTCCATCATGCGCCTCGCCCGACCCGGCCCTGGCGAAGCGCCTCGACGACATGGGCCTTGGGCCCGTCGGCGACGATCCGCCCGGCATCGATGACGATGATCCGGTCGACCAGTTCGAGCAGGGAAGTCCGGTGGGTGATCACGATCATGGTCTTGCCCTTGGCGAAGCTGCGCAGGCGGCGCTTGACGTCCTCCTCGGTGGAGCGGTCCATCGACGAAGTCGGCTCGTCGAACAACAGCAGCGGCGGATCGTTGATCAGCGCACGCGCCAGCGCCACCGCCTGGCGCTGGCCGCCCGAGAGCAGGCTGCCGCGCTCGCCGACCTGCAGGTCGAAGCCCTGCGGATGGGCATTGACCAGGTCGAGGATGCCGGCGATGCGCGCGGCCTTGAGGACGTCCTCATCCTCGACCGGCGCCGCCCCGAGGACGAGGTTGTCGCGCAGACTGCCGTAGAACAGCATCGGGTCCTGGGCGACATAGCCGATATTGCGCCGCAGTTCCGCCGGATCGAGCTGCCTCAGGTCGATGCCGTCGATCAGCACCGCACCGGAAGTGGGCCGGTACAGCCCGAGGATGAGCTTCTCGAGCGTCGTCTTGCCCGAGCCGACCCGACCGAGGATGGCGACGTGCTCGCCCGGCTGGATGCGCAGCGACACGCTGCGCAGCGCACTCGCCGACTGCCCCGGGTAGCTGAAGCCAACGTCGCGGAACTCGATCCCGCCGCGCAGCGTCTTGCGGCTGATGAAGGCGGCCTCGTCCGGGCGCTCGACCTCCTGCGCCATCAGCCCTTCGAGCGCGTTCAGCGACGTCGACGCGTTGTGGTAATGCACCAGCAGGCTGGCGACCTGGCTGATCGGCGCCATCGCCCGTGACGACAGCAGGTAGCAGGCGATCAGCCCGCCCATCGAGAGTTCGCCGTCGCCGATCAGGTAGATCCCCATCACGATCACCGCCACGCTCACGCTGTGCTGCACCCACAGCGAGGCGTTGGTGGTCGACGCCGACAGCAGGCGCAGCTTCGAGCCGACCCCCGCCAGCAGCGCCGCGGTCTGTTCCCAGCGCCGCTGGATGACACCTTCCGCCCCCAGGGTCTTGATCGCCTCGATTCCCACCAGCCCCTCGACCAGGGTCGCGTTGCGCTGCGCCCCGGCACGGTAGATGGTTTCCGACAGCTCGCGCATCTTGCCCTGCACCGCCACCGCGTAGAGCAGCAGGAGGACGATGCCGACCGCGAACGGCAGCAGCAAGGGCCAGGCGATCCAGCCCACCACGGCGAGGAAGAGCAGCGCAAAAGGCAGATCGATGAAGGCGATCACCGTCGCCGAGCTGATGAAGTCGCGCACCGACTCGAAAGCACGCAGATTGGCGGCGAAGGAGCCGACCGAGGACGGGCGCGTCTCCATCCGCATCCCCAGCACCCGCTCCATGATCAGCGCCGACAGCTTGACGTCGGCCCGGTTGCCGGCGAGGTCGACGAAATACCCCCGCATCGTGCGCAGGACGAACTCGGCGACGAGCACGACGAACACCCCCGCGGCGAGCACCCACAGCGTCTCGATGGCGCGGTTCGGCACCACGCGGTCATACACATTCATGACGAACAGGGGCATCGCGACGGCAAACACGTTGATCGCGAACGCCGCCAGCAGGACATCCCGGTAGAGCGAGCGGTTCTCCGCAATCACGCTCCAGAACCAGTGCCCGTGGCGGGAGGCGCGCACCTGCGGCGTGCGCGCATCGAAGCGGAAGCGGGGCCGCAGGTAGATCGCCCGCCCGAGATAGCGCCGCGCAAGCTCTGCCGCCGGCATGTCGACGGCGGCCTCGCCCAGCTCCGGGAACACCACCCGGGCGACGCTCCGGCCCTCCTCCCAGCCGACGAGGATGCAGGCCTCATTGCCGTCGAGCAGCAGGATGGCCGGCAGCAAGGCGTCGTTGAGGCGCTCCAGAGGACGCTGCACGATCCGGCTGGAAAGACCGGCGCGACGCGCGGCGCGCGAAAGCAGCGCGGGCGTGAGCCCGCCGCCGGCGAGCGGCAAGCCGGCGAGGGCCGCGTCCCGGGTCAGGCTTGCGCCATGCGCGCGCGCCACCAGGATCAGACATTCGAGCAGGCTGTCGTCTTCGCCCACTTTCGCCGCGGAAGCTTCGGCCGCAGCAAAGGCCCCCCTCTCCACCTCAGGAATCAAGGCATCCACTCTGTCCACTGATGCACTCCGATGTCGAGACCGACACGACCGCCCGCTGCCTCCTGCGGAACACGCGCTCACCGGGCGACCATCGCACGCGACTTCATCATGCAACGAAATGAAACATTTCGCCATGCCCGCCGGCGGGTGATACGGGCCCCCGCCTTCTGCGCTGCGGCGTGACGCCGTTCACAGCCGGCTTGCGCCCGGGCCGATACCCTTCGCACACCGGATCGCATGTCGCGACACCCTCCGAGCGGACTCCAGATGCGCCTCAAGGCCGACGATCTCTCATCCCCCAGGCCGGCTCCCGCGCCCGACGCGGCAGCCGTGCCGGCACCGCTTGCGGCCGCCTCCGCGGCACCGCGCAGAAGGCGCTACCTCCCGGTTCGCGCCAAGTTCTCGCTCGCGCTGGCCGCCGCTCTGGCCTGGGGCATCCTGTCCTATGGCATCGCCACGCCGTGGATCGCCGCACTCGCCCTGCATATCGGCTCCGGCGCTGCCCACCTCGTCATCTTCGGCATCGCCCTCCTGCCCGGATTCATGAACGCGTTCATGGTCTCCAGCCTGCTTCTCGACCACCGCCCGGCATTCAAGCACCGTCCCGCCACGCTCCCCGCCCTGACGATCCTCGTCGCTGCCTACAACGAGCAGGACTCGATCGAGGACACCCTCGAGAGCATCGCGCTGCAGGCCTATCCCGGCGAACTCGGCGTCGTCGTCATCAACGACGGCTCCACCGATGGCACCGCCGCCATCCTGGAGCGCCTGCGCCCCCGCTACCCCTGGCTCCGCGTGATCCACCTGGCGCGCAATGCGGGCAAATCCGCCGCCCTCAACGCCGGCCTGCGGACGGTGGACACCCCCTACGTGATCACCGTGGATGGCGACTCCTACCTGTTCCGGCATGCGCTCGAAAACCTCGTCCTGCGCCTCCTCGGCGACCCCGCGCACACCGCCGCGGTCGCCGGCGCGGTGATGGTCCGCAACTCGCGCGCCAACCTCGTCACCAAGATCCAGGAATGGGACTATTTCCATGGCATCGCCGCGGTGAAGCGCATCCAGTCCTTGTACCAGGGCACGCTGGTCGCCCAGGGCGCGTTTTCGATCTACCGCAGCGACGCCTTGCGCCAGGTCGGCGGCTGGCGGCCGGTGGTGGGCGAGGACATCGTCCTCACCTGGGCCCTGCTCGAAGCCGGCTACCGGGTCGGATACTGCGAAAACGCCTGCCTGTTCACCAACGCCCCCGCCACCTGGCGGCAGTTCATCCGCCAGCGCCAGCGCTGGTCGCGCGGCCTGATCGAGGCCTTCAAGAGCCATTGGCGGCTGCTCTTCAAGCCGCGCCTGTCGAGTCTGTTCGTGTGGTGGAACGCCACCTTCCCCTATCTCGATCTCGTCTACACCTTCGTTTTCCTGCCCGGGATCGTACTCGCGCTGTTCGGCCACTACTACATCGCCGGGCCGATGACCCTGATCGTGCTGCCGCTGGCGATGCTGGTGAATTACGTGATGTTCCGCGTCCAGGTGCGGATGTTCCAGGAGCAAGGGCTCAAGGTGCGCAAGAACGTCGCCGGCTTCGTCCTCTACGCCCTGTTCTACAGCCTCGTGCTGCAGCCCGCCTGCGTCATCGGCTACCTCAAGGAAGTCGTGCTCCGTTCCAAGAACTGGGGCACCAAATGAAGCCGGTCCTGCTCCTCGCGCTCACCGCCTGGACCTGCTCCACCCATGCGCAAGGAATCGGCGGCAGCCTTCTGTTCAGCACCGACTCCGACGCCAACGACATCCAGCGGCAGACGCTGTTCGTCCGCCAGGCCACCGCCGACGGGCTGGAGATCGGCGCATCGGCCGCGCACACGGCGTTCCGCCAGGCCCGTCGCCATTCGTCACGGTTCGCGCTGCAGCACGAATTCAGCGGCGAGGCCTGGTCGAGCCGCAGCGACCTCGGCGTGGAAACCCTGGGCGCGCGCCATCACCTGACCGGCGAACTCGGCCTCGACTACCGCCGCGGGCAATGGACGTGGTCGCTCGGCGCCGAGCGCAGCCTGGTCGACTCGCGCGAAGGCATCGAGCGCGGACTGAACGCACGCACCCTGCACGCCATCGCCGACTGGTCCGCCGCCGCGCGCGGGGCGACGCTGGTGCTGTCGCGCACCGCCTACTCCGACCGCAACGACCGCCCCGCCGCCCGCGTCCGGCTGTGGCACAACCTGTGCGCCGACTGCGGCGTCCACGCCCTGGTCGCAGCCGAGCGCTACACCAACACCCGGCCCTATACCGGCAACTATTTCTCCCCCGAGCGCTACCTGCGCGTGATGGCCGGCGCGGGCCTGCGCCAGCGCTTCGATGGCGGCACCTTCGCCGCCCGGGCGCTGTTCGGGCGGCAGCGGGTCGACGGCGTCGAGCGCCCCTCGTCGCAGCTCCAGCTCGGCTTCGACTCGCCCCCCGCGCCCGGCGGCTGGCGGTGGCAGGCGGCGCTGGTCCGGGACCAGAAGCAGCCCGGCTATGCCTACCTTCAGGGCACTATTTCCGCCTACCTGCGCTTCTGAATATCCGCGCTTCCGAACGGCCGTGCAGTCCCCCGTGCACGCCGGCGGGCGGTTCAGCGCGGCAGCGGGTCCTTGTACTCCTCGACGGCGACGGCGCGCAGCTGGTAACCGGCACGGCCCATCTCGGAATCCACCTGCCCGACCGTCATCACCCCATTGACCCACACCGGCATCATGTTCCAGGCGGCCGGCAGCGGTTTGGCGGGGACCACGTGGATGAGCTGGTTCGCCGGCGGCGGCGGCACGTGCACGCAGGCGCCGAAATAGGGCACGAGGAGGAACTCGCGAATCGACTTGCCGTCGCCCTCGAGGGCCACGACGAAACCCGGGATGCGGACCCGCGCCCCGCCCAGGCGCTCGACCACCGGCGCCCGGTCCCATTCCTCGCGCATGCGCTGCATCGCTTCGGCAGCGCGCGGGTCGTTGTCCTCGAGGGCGTCGAGATCGAGCTCGGCGAGGAAGCGCTCCGGGTTCCAGTCTGCCGGGATCAGGTCGTCCCAGCTGATCTCGCGGTAGGCGGCGGCCTTGCCGGACTGGGCCGGGGACGCCAGACGGTCGCCAACGCGGTAGTCGCCGCCAGCGGTCTGCGCCGCGACCGGCAGCGGCGCGGCGCTCAGCAGCACGGCGGCGATGGCGCAGAAGGCGGCGCGCAGCAATTGTGGTTCGATCATCATCCCTCGTTCTCTCAGATTCGTATCGTCATGCCGTCGGCGAGCGAATAGCGATACGCCCGCAGCGCCGGCACCAGGCTCGCCAGCAGGCTCGCGCCGAGCACCGCGGCGAGCAGGCCCCACTCCCCGGCCGCGGGCAGGCCGAGCGACAGCTGCAGGCCGTGGCGCGCACCCAGCCAGGGCGCGGCGAGCGCCCCCGCACCATACAGCAGCCCCAGGCCGAGGGCGCAGCCGGCGAGCGCCAGCAGCAGGCTCTCCACCGCCAGCAGGGCGAAAACCTGCCCCGGCCCGGCCCCGAGCGCGCGCAGGATCGCGAGCTCGCGCCGGCGCTCGCCGAGGCTGGCGACCACCACCGCCACCAGGCCGGCCAGCCCCACCATCACCACCAGCGCCGAAACAGCGAGCAGGGCCTTCTCCGCCATCCCCACCAGGCTCCACAGCTCCTGCAGGGTCACCCCGGGCAGGATCGCGCTGAGCGGCTCCCCGGCGTAAGCGTTGATCCAGCGCTGGACACGGAACACCGCGGTACGGCTCTCCAGACCGAGCAGCGCCGCAGTGACCGACTTCGGCGCCAGATCGAACTTGCGCACATGCTCGGGGCCGATCTTCACCCCCGGGACCGGCGCCCCGCCCTGCCAGTCGATATGGATCGCCTCAAGGCCTTCCAACCCCACCAGCAGCGCACGGTCGACCGGGGTGCCGCTGCGCGCCAGCACCCCGACTACGGTGAACGGCTTGTCGCCATGCTCGGCGAATGGAGGCCCACCCGCGCCGCCGTGGCTGAGCACGATCCGCTCGCCGACACGGTAGCCGAAGCGGGCCGCGACCTCGGCGCCGAGGACCACTTCGAACAGCCCCTCGGGCATGCCGGCAAAAGCGCGCCCGGCGGCGAAGCGCAGCGCACGCCGCTCGCCGTAGCGGTAATGCTCGAAGAAAGCCCCGGTCGTGCCGACCACGCGGTGGCCGCGGTGCGAATCGCCGAGCGCGATCGGCACCAGCCATGCGACCTGCGGCAGCGCGGCGACCTCCTCGATGCTCGCCCACGAGACGTTGTTGGTCGCGTCGCCGATATGGAACACCGAATACAGCAGCAGCTGCACCGCCCCCGCGCGTGCGCCCACCACCAGATCGGTACCGGACAGGGTCTGGGCGAACCCGGCGCGCGCATCGTTGCGCACCCGCTCCACGCCGAGCAGCAGGGCCACGGACAAGGCCACCGCAAGCACGGTGAGCATCGCCGCGAGGCGGCGGTTGGCGATGCTCGCCAGGCTCAGATGCCAGATCGGCGTCATCGTGCGGCCTCCACCGCACGCGCCGGGGGCAGGGCGTACGCGATCATGCTTCTGCCTCCGTGTCCGCCCGGTTCAACGCGGCCAGATCGACCACCCGGTCGAAGTGGCAGGCGAGGCGGGCGTCATGGCTGACGAAGAGCAGCGCCGCTCCCGCCGCCGCACATTCGCCCAGCAGCAGATCGAGGAAGGCCTGCTGGCGATCGGCATCGAGGGCGGAAGTCGGCTCGTCGGCGACGATCAGGCCGGGGCGGCCGAGCAGCGCGCGCGCCGCCGCCACCCGCTGCTGCTGGCCGACCGAGAGGGCGGCGGCAGGCCGCGCCAGCACCGCGGGCGCCAGATCCAGGTGCTGTGCCAGGCGCACCAGCTCGGCGGCCGGCGTTGTCCCTGCCGCCCGCAGGCGCGCGCGCCGCTGCGCGGAGAAGCGGCAGGCGAGCAGGATGTTGTCGCGCGCCGACAGGTACGGAAGGAGGTTGAAGAGCTGGAAGATGAAACCGATATGGTCGGCCCGGAAGCGGTCGCGCGCCGCCGCCCCGAGCGACGCCAGCGCCGTGCCGGCCACGCGCAGCTCGCCCGCCTGCGGCGCGACCACGCCACCGATCAAGGACAGCAGGGTGCTTTTGCCGCTGCCGCTGGGCCCGCGCAGGAACACCCGCTCCGCCGGCGCCAGCATGAAGGTGTCGATCGCCAGGCAGTCGTGGTGTGCGCCGGGCCAGCGGTAGCGCAACCCGCGCAGCGCGACCGCGGCGGCATCGGGTTCGCCCGCCGGATCCGGCATCACCGTTTGCCCCCGTCCATCAGCGCAGCGGCGGCGGCCGCCCCGGCGCACGCGGGCACGCTGCTCACAGCGCCAGCCGCGCCTGGCCGCGCGTCAGCTTCGCCGCCCCCTGCCCGCGCGCCGAGGCCCACTCGGCGCGCACCGCCCGGAGCCGCGGGAAAAGCTCGAACAGCCGCAGCTGCAGGGCATCGAGCGCCTGCGGGCGGGCGCATTGGAAACGGTAGCCGGCGACAAGCTCACCATGATCGCCGTCCCCGGCCTGCACGTGCGCTGCGCCGCCCGCATCGGCCCGGTCTTCGCTTTGCAGCCAGGGCGAAGCCAGGCTTACCGCCATCAGCGCACAGCCAGCCGCTTCCGGCAACCCGAACAGCGCTGCGCCATCGCGCAGCCCGCGTTCGGCCACCTGCAGCGCGGCACGCTGGGCAGCGGTGCGCGGCGCATGCTCGAAGCCGACCAGGGTGTCGAGCGGCGTCGCCAGTTCGATCTCGAGCGCGCCCCCGTCGAGGACCACCCGCAGCACCGCCAGCCCGTGCTCATGCACGCCTCCGGCCATGACTCCGGCCCCGGCGGCAGCGCGCTGCGGCGTGTGCTCGGGATGGGGGCCGTGGCCGTCGTGCTGGGCGGCAGCGCCCGACGGCAACAATGCCGCAAAGAGGGCAAGGACGGCAAAAGGAGGGGGCATCGGGCGTTCCTGCGGAGGCGCGTTCTAATGCTACAATGTTGCATCAAATGCCGCCGCAAGCCAAGCCGATTCACTCCAGCGCGCACCCGAACCGCACTCACAAACCCGCCCCCATGCCCAAGCAGCGACACGCTCCGCCCAGCGCACCACCGCAGTCCGTCCGCGGCCTCATCGCAGCCCACGGCGGCCGTGTCACCCGCACCCGGGTGGCGCTGATCGAGACCCTGCAGGCCAGCGCCCACCCCTTGTCACACGACGAAATCGGCGCCGCGCTGGCGGCGCTCGGCATCGCCCACGATCGCGTCACCCTTTACCGCGCCCTCGACTGGCTGGTCGAGCAGGGCATCGCTCGCCGCATCGCCGGCGGTGAACGCGCCTGGCGCTTCGAGATCGCCCGCCACGGCGACCACCGCCACGCCCATTTCCATTGCGAGCGCTGCGGCCAGATCCTGTGCCTGGAAAACGTTCCGGCCGAACCTGGCCCGGACCTGCCGGCCGGCTTCGAACTCGAGCGCGCGGAGCTGGTGCTGCACGGCGCCTGCGCCGACTGTGGCCGGCAAGGCGCCGGACAGGGCCTGAAGGCGGCGGACCGATGAGCGCACGCGCCCCCCGCGCCGCTCCCGGTTCGCGCCCCCTGCCCGCGCTCACCCTCCTCGGCGCCGGCCTCGCCGCCCGCCTCGCCCTGGCCGCAGCGGCCCTGGCCGCGCTGTGGCTGACCCTGCTGTGGGCGCTACGCTGAGATGACACCCCCCACGCTCACTATGTTCGCTGCCCCCCGAGGGGGCTTCAGTACGCTTGAGACGGCTCGGCGCATACTGAGATGCAGCCCGCCCCCCCACCGATGATCCGCTTCGACAACCTCACCCTGGGCTACGACCGCCACCCCGCGGTGCATCACCTCAGCGGCGAGATTCCCGCCGGCGCGCTGGTCGCCGTGGTCGGCCCCAATGGCGCGGGCAAGTCCACGCTGCTCAAGGGCCTGGCCGGCGAGCTGCGCCCGATCGGCGGACGCGTCCTGCTGCCCGAGCTGCCGTCCGGCGGGCTGGCCTACATGCCGCAACGCGGCGACATCGACCCGAGCTTTCCGGTGTCGGTGTTCGACGTCGTCGCCATGGGCCTGTGGCACGAGATCGGCGCCTTCGGTGCACTCTCCCGCAGCCAGCGCCAGCGCGTGCGCGACGCCCTCGCCACAGTCGGGCTGTCGGGCTTCGAGACGCGGCCGATCGGCTCGCTGTCCGGCGGCCAGCTGCAGCGCGCACGCTTTGCCCGGCTGATCCTGCAGGACGCCCCGCTGATCCTGCTCGACGAGCCGTTCGCCGCGATCGACAGCCGCACCGTCGAAGACCTGGTCGGGCTGATCCTGGGCTGGCACGCCGAAGGCCGCACCATCCTCACCGTGGTGCACGACCTCGAACAGGTGCGCCGCCATTTCCCCACCGCGCTGCTGCTGTCGCGCGAGCCGGTGGCCTTCGGCCCCACCGCCCAGGTCCTGACCCCCGCCCTGCTGGCGCGGGCGCGCCGCCTGTCGGAAGCCTTCGACGAAGACGCCGCACAATGCCACATCGAGCTCGCGCCTGCGCTGGGCGCAGCAACCGGTGGCGAAGAGCGCGCCGGGGACGGGGCACCACCCCACGCGCATGCCGGCGCGGATGCCCTCCCGCATCCCGCTGCGCCCTCCCCCACCGGCGCGCACCGCGGCCATCGGCATCCCCACTGAACGCGGCCGCGCCCGGCCCTCCGCCCCCTGCTTCCACCGTGACCGAACTCCTCCTCGACCCTTTCACCGAATTCGCCTTCATGCGCCGCGCGCTGGCCGGCTGCCTGGCGCTGGCGCTGGGCGCCACCCCGGTCGGGGTGTTCCTGCTGCTGCGCCGGATGAGCCTGATGGGCGACGCGATGAGCCACGCGATCCTGCCCGGCGCCGCCCTCGGCTACCTCGCCTTCGGCCTGTCGCTGGGGGCGATGACGGTGGGCGGCATCGTCGCCGGCCTGGTCGTGGTGCTCGCCGCCGGGGTGGTGACGCGGACCTCGATCCTGAAGGAGGACGCCAGCCTCGCCGCCTTCTACCTGCTGTCACTTGCCGCCGGGGTGATGATCGTGTCGCTGCGCGGGCGCAACCTCGACCTCCTCCACGTCCTGTTCGGCTCGGTGCTGGCGCTCGACGACGCCTCGCTGTTATTGATCGCCGGCATCGCCAGCGTCACCGTGGTCTGCCTCGCCGTACTGTTCCGCCCGCTGGTGCTGGAGTGCTTCGACCCCGCCTTCCTGCGCGGGGTCAGCCGCTGGTCGCCGGTGGCGCACTACGGCTTCCTGGTGCTGGTGGTGATCAACCTGGTGAGCGGCTTTCACGCCCTCGGCACGCTGATGGCGGTAGGCATCATGATCCTGCCCGCCGCCGCCGCCCGGCTGTGGACGCGCGGGTTGCCGATGCTGATCCTGCTCGCGGTCGCGTTCGCCTTCGGCAGCGGCGCGACCGGATTGCTGCTGTCCTTTCATATCGATGTACCGGCCGGCCCGGCGATCGTGCTGGTGTGCGGCGTGGTGTATTTCGTGTCGCTGCTGGCCGCGCCCGGCGGCATCCTCGCCGGCCGTCTGCCGGTACGCCACCACCTCGAATCCTGACCCCGGGAGGTGCCGGCGGGCGGCAGCGCCCCCGCCGGCACCCCCCGCAAACCGAGCCCGCGCCATGACCACCGCCACGCCCGCACCCCTCGCCCCCCGCTTCGGCCGCCTGCGCAGCCTGCTTCGCCACGTGCCCGGCCTCGCCGCCCTGACCGCCGCAACCGCCCTCATCCTGCCCGCCGCCGCCGCTGCGCAGCCGCTGCAGGTCACCGCCAGCTTCAGCATTCTCGGCGACTTCGTCCGCCAGGTCGGCGGCGAGCGCGTCACCCTGCGCACCCTGGTCGGCGCCGACGAGGACGCCCATGCCTTCCAGCCCCGCCCCTCGGACGCACGCGAGATCGGCGCCTCGGCGCTGGTGGTGGTCAACGGCCTCGGTTTCGATGACTGGACGGTGCGCCTGGCACGCTCGGGCGGCTACCGCGGAACCGTGGTGGTGGCAAGCGATGGCGTGGCCACGCTCGAAATGGCCGACGAACACGGCCACCAGGCCCCTCACCGCCACGGCGCCGGGCGCAGCCACGCGGTCGACCCCCACGCCTGGCAGGACGTCGCCAACGCCCAGCACTACGTCGCCAACATCGCCGCTGCGCTCGCCGCCACCGACCCGGACGGGGCCGACTTCTACCGTGCCAATGCGGAGCGTTACCGCGCCGAACTGAAGGCGCTCGACGCCGAGATCCGCCACACTTTCAGCACCCTGCCCGCCGAGCGGCGCAAGGTGGTGAGCTCGCACGACGCCTTTGCCTACTTCGGCCGCGCCTACGGCATCCGCTTCCTCTCCCCGGTCGGGGTCTCGAACAACGCCGAGCCCACCGCGCAGGGCGTCGCCCGCCTGATCCGCCAGCTCAAGACCGAGAACATTCCCGCGGTGTTCATCGAAAACGTCGCCGACGCGCGCCTGATCGAGCGCATCCGCAGCGAGAGCGGCGCCCGTGTCGGCGGCACGCTGTACTCCGACGCGCTGTCCGCCGCCGACGGCCCGGCGCCGTCCTACGCCGCGATGATGCGCACCAACCTCGAGACGATCCGCGACGCCCTCGCCCCGCCCCGCTGAACGCCCCCCGGGGCGGACACCAGGCTCAGGCGAACAGGCTGTGCAGCATCTTCACGCACAGCGCCACCAGCACCCCGGCGAACACCTTCCGCAGCATCGCCACCGGCAGGCGATGCGCCAGGCGCGCGCCGAGCGGGGCGAAGAACATGCTCACCGCCGACACCAGCACCAGCGCCGGCAGGTAGATGAAGCCCAGGGTCAGTGCAGGCGTGCCGGGTGCGCCCCAGCCATTGACCAGGTAACCCACGGTGCCGGCGAACGCGATCGGCAGCCCGATCGCGGCCGAAGTGCCGATCGCGTGATGGACCTTGACGTTGCACCAGCTCAGGAACGGCACCGACAACGAACCGCCACCGATCGCCACCAGCGCCGACACCCCGCCGATTCCCACGCCGGCAGCGCTCATGCCGAGCGCACCGGGCAGGTTGCGGCTCGGCCTGGGCTTGATCCCGAGCAGCATCTGCACCGCGACGTAGCCCATGAAGACGACGAAGAAAATCGCCAGCGGCACGGTATCGACGCGCGCCGCAACGAAGGTCGCGCCGAAGGTGCCGAACAGGATCCCGGGCGTGATCGCGCGCACCACGTCCCAGCGCACCGCAGCGTGCGCATGGTGCGCGCGCAGGCTGGAGACCGCGGTCAGCACGATCGCCGCCATCGAGGTACCGAGCGCCATATGCACGACCTGGTCGCGGGGAAATTCCTGGGCGAGAAACAGGCTGGTCAGGATCGGCACCATGATGCCGCCGCCGCCCACGCCGAGCAGGCCGGCGAAAAAGCCCACCACCACCCCGAGCAGGGGATAGGCGAGCCACCAGAGATCGAATTCCATCGGCAGGCGCTCCGTTTGGTGCCGTTTCGTTGCGGGCTCCCACACTGCGGTAAGCCATGCGGGAAAACCGTCGACTATCGGCCACAGCGGCGCTCCGGCGCAAGCACGGCGGAGGCGCCGGTCACGCCGGCGACCCGCGCGGACTCCGCCATGGTGGCCGCAGGTTACATGCTGATGCGATCTCCGCGCACACACCGGACGACGCGGCTATCAGAATTGACTATATTTCAGGCGGGCCGGACGGCAGAAGGCGTCCGGCCCTGATCAGCCGGGTGGTCGCACGAATAGCAGAAGGACGGCGGCAGCGCTTGTGCCGGTCGCGACAAGGGCCGCCGCCGATATTCACGCGATGACCCCGCTCCCTGGCCCGTGTTGCCCATCGAGAGGAAAAAAACAATGAAACGCCTTCAACGCATCCTTGCCGTCGTCCTCAGCCTCAGCTTCGCCAATGCGACCCTGGTGCATCCCGCCCATGCCGGACTGATCCCGACCGAACAGCTCGCCCGCAGCACCGCCGTTGACCAGGGCGCAAGCCACGCCCGCCTCGCCGCCGCGCTCGAACGCGACGACGTGCGCACCGAACTCGAGCGCCAGGGCGTCGACCCCGCGCTCGCCCGGGAACGCATCGCCGCGCTCACCGACGACGAGGCCGCCCGCCTGGCCGAGCAGATCGACAGCGCCCCCGCCGGCGGCATCATCGGTGCCATCCTGCTGGTGTTCTTCGTCCTCCTGCTCACCGACATCCTCGGCCTGACCAAGGTCTTCCCGTTCACCCGCTCGGTGCGCTGAACCGGCGATGCCCTGGTCCGCGGCGCTGCACGCCTGGCTGCGGCCACGCCTGGCCGCAGCCGCAGCCGTACTGCTCGCCGCCCTGGCGAGCGCCGGTTGCGCCACCTCGGCGCGGCAGTTGCAAGCGCAGCCCCCGCCCGAGCTGCCACCGCAGGTCGAACTCGCCGACACCCCGTTCTTCCCCGACGACAGCTACTTCTGTGGGCCGGCGGCGCTCGCCACCAGCCTGTCCGCCGCCGGCCTGCCGACCCAGCCCGAGGCCCTCGTCGGCCAGGTCTTCCTCCCCGCCCGCGAAGGCTCGCTGCAGATCGAGATGCTCGCCGCCGCCCGCCGCCGGGGGGCGGTGGCGACGCTCATCCCGGCCTCCCTCGAAGCCTTGCTGCGCGAGACCGCTGCCGGCAACCCGGTGGTCGTGCTGCAGAATCTCGGCCTGTCATGGGCGCCGTCCTGGCACTACGCGGTGGCGGTGGGCTACGACCTCGAGCGCGGCAGCGTGCTCCTGCGCTCCGGACCAATGAAACGCCAGGAGCTGAGCCTGCGCACCTTCGAGCACACCTGGAGGCGCGGCGGGCAGTGGGCGTTCGTCGCCCTGCCGCCCGGGCGCCTTCCCGCAACCGCGAGCGAAGACGAAACCGTCCGCGCCCTGGTCGCGTTCGAGCGTACCGCCCCCCCCGCCGCCGCGCTCCAGGCCTACCGCAGCGCCCTCGCGCGCTGGCCCGGCAATCCGACGCTGGCGATGGGGCTGGGCAACACGCTCTACGCCGCCGGCGACAAGCACGGCGCCGAAGCGGCCTTCCGTCGCGTCGCCGAAGCCCACGGCCTGGCTGCGGCGTACAACAACCGGGCGCAGGTGCTGCTCGAACTGGGGCGGCGCGACGAAGCCCGCGCCGCCGCCCGGCGCGGGCTTGCCGCCGCCGGCCCATTGCGTCCGCAACTGCTCGAAACGCTCCACGCCATCGACGCCCCCGTGAGCGACTGAGCCCGTAGAGGCGACAAGCTCAACGGCCCGGCGCATGCCGGGCTCGCTCTTCCGCGTTAACATGCGCTCATGAGTGCCGTTCCCTCCCGCCCTGCCGCGCCCGAACGCCCGCCGTGGCGCAATTACCTGTGGGCAGCGATCGCAGTGATCGCGGTCGCGCTTGCCGGAATGCCCTTGCTCGGCCATCTCGACCTCGCCAACATCGCGATGCTGTTCCCGCTCGCCGTCCTGTTCGCCGCGATCCGCCTGGGGCGCGGGCCGGCGGTGCTGGCGGCCTTCCTGTCGGTGGCGCTGTTCGACTTCTTCTTCGTCCACCCGCAGTTCACCCTGGCGGTGTCCGACCTGCAGTACCTGCTCACCTTCGCCGTGCTGCTCGCAGTGGCACTGACCACCGCCGAGCTCGCTGCCCGTCTGCGGCGCGAGCGCGACAGCGCCGAAGCGCGCGGCGAGGAAGCGGCGCGCGCCCAGCTCGCGGTCGAATCCGAGCGCCTGCGCAACACCCTCCTCGCCTCGATCTCGCACGATCTGCGCACGCCGCTCACCGCACTCGCCGGGCTGGCCGAGTCCCTGCCGCTGGCCGGCCCACCGCTGCCGCCGGTACAGGCCGAGCTGGCCGAAGCGATCCGCCGCGAAGCCGTGCGCACTCATGCCCTCGCCCGCGACCTGCTCGATCTCGCCCGCCTGCAATCGGCCCCGGTGCCGCTCGCCCGCGAGTGGATCCCGGTCGACGAGATGATCGCCAGCGCGCTGCAGGCACGGTCCCATCTGCTGCAGGACCACCCGCTCGTGATCGACGTCCCCGAAGAGCTGCCGCTCGCCCATGTCGACCCGGCGATGATGGAGCGGGTGCTGTGCAACCTGCTCGATAACGCGATCAACCATACGCCTACCGGCGGGCGGGTGACGGTCCGCGCACGCAGTTCGGACGCAGCGCCGACGCCCGCCGCGGCGCACCTCCGCCGCACCGGGCCCGGCATAGCGGCCACACCGCTCGAAGCGGCCGGATCGAGCGCGCGCAGCGGACTCGCCCGCGAGCAGCGCGTCCTCGAAATCACCCTCTGCGATAGCGGTTGCGGACTGCCGCCAGGGCAGGAACAGGCGATCTTCGAGCGCTTCGTGCGCGGCACCGGCACGCCCCTCCGGGCCACGGCCGGCGACGCCGGCACCGGACTGGGGCTGGCGATCGTGCGCGCGATCATCGAAGCCCACGGCGGCCGCGTCGAAGCCAGCAACCAGCCTGACGGCGGCGCCTGCTTCACGCTGCGCCTGCCCGTCCCCCCCCAGCCCCTGTTGCCGCCGTGACCAGGCGACAAGCCCTGCGCGACACCGGCCAACCGCCGATGAAGACCGTCCCCGACCCCACCCCGCTCGTCTTGCTCGTCGAGGACGAGCCCGGCATCCGCCGCTTCGTGCGCGCCGCGCTCGAAACCGAAGGCTGCACGGTGTGCGAGGCGGCAACCCTTCAACGCGGCAGCATCGAGGCTGCGGCGCGGCGCCCGGACCTGCTGATCCTCGACCTTGGCCTGCCGGACGGCAACGGCATCCACCTGCTCGACCAAATCCGGCGCTGGAGCGGGATGCCGGTCCTGGTGCTGTCCGCCCGCAGCGACGAAACCGACAAGGTGGCGGCGCTCGATGCCGGCGCGGACGACTATCTGAGCAAACCCTTCGGCGTCGCCGAGCTGCGCGCCCGCATCCGCGCCCTGCTGCGGCGGGCGCTGCGCCCCGCACACACCCCGAGCCGGGTAGCGTTCGGCGACATCGAGGTCGATCTCGAGCGCCGCGCGGTCAGCCGCGCCGGCGAGCCGGTCCATCTGACCCCGATCGAATACCGCCTGCTCGGCCAGCTGATCGCCGGCGGCGGACGGGTGCTGACCCACCGCCAGCTGCTCGCCGGCGTCTGGGGACCGAACCACGTCGAGCACGCCCATTACCTGCGCGTGTACATGGCCGGCCTGCGGCGCAAGCTCGAAGCCGACCCCCGCTTTCCGGTGCACATCCTCACCCAAGCGGGGGTCGGCTACCGCCTCCGCTCCGATCCGCTCGGCAACCCCACCCTGCCGGCGCCGGCACCGCCGCCGGGGTGAAGTTCAGGCAATCCGGAACCGGCGCGGCCGGACAGCGCCGTCCTGCGCATGACCGTGACAGTCGGTGACAAACATCCTATAAATCGAAGACAAGGCTGGCCGGGTTCATGCCCGGCAAGAAGGCCCGGCAGAGAGGCAGCTAGGGAGCTGGCCGCAATGGAAAAGAAGACCGCAACCGCCCTCGTCGCCAGCCCGGACGAGAGCTTCTGCGCGAACGTCGGCGTCGCGGCGGAGCTGGCCGATGTCCGGCTGGTGGCGCGGGTGAGCCGCTACGTTCAACTTCCCGTGCTGCTCGACGCACTGCAGGCGGACATTCTGGTGTTCGATGCGGACCCGCCCGAAGCGGAGCAGGATGGACAGCTTGCGTCCTTTCACCGTTCGGCGCCAGGAACGGCGATCCTGCTGGCAACCAGCACCCTCACCGACGAGCGCGTGTCGAATGCGCTGCTGCAGGGCGTCAGCGGCTTCGTGCCGAAGCATTGCGACCGCCGTGAATATGCAGAAGCGATGCGCGCGGTCCAGCGCGGAGAAATCTGGCTCGGGCGCGAGAAACTCGCACACGCCCTGACCAGCCTGATCGACGCGGTCAATCTGTCGGCCCGGCCCCGCACCCCCGCAGGCGCAAACGAAAAGCTCAGCCCGCGGGAAGAGGAAATCGTCGGCCTGATCTCGCGCGGGTGCACGAACAAGGAAATCGCCAAGGCCCTGGGGCTGAGCGACAAAACCGTCAAGGCCCACCTGAGCCACGTCTTCGCCAAGCTCGGGGTCACACGGCGCGCCCAACTGGCGCTGTCGCGCCATCCTTTCGGCACTTCGCCAGCCGGCGGATGACGGCCTAGGACACCGGACCTAGGTCACCGGTCCTAGGCCACCGGGCCAGCATTTCAAGCGCATTTCTCTGCTATCCCTAAAAAACCTGGACGTCGGCACGCAGGACAAAACACCTGCATGCGGATGACAGTGGGAGGCGGTCGGCGCAGAACGGATATCCCTGCGAGGATCCGCGCTGATCCCCGAGGGGGCGAAGCTCGTCCCGAAGCGGATAGGAGAACATCATGAGAAGCTTGACGAGATGGGCGCGTTCGTGGGCGCGCTGTATCGGCGCGGCGACGCCGCTGGTAGTGGGAGGGCTGCTGCTGGGAGCGCCGCCGGCGTCGGCCCAGGTCGCACCCAGTTGCATGCAGGATGTGTGGATGGCGCACGGCAACAGCCAGAGCCTGACGTGTACCGCCAATGACGTGACGCTGTCTTCGGTCAGCAACATCTGTATCGCGGTGACTCCCGGTGGACCGCAGGATGCGAACAATGATGGTTGTCAGGACCCGAACCCACAAGGGCAGTTCACCTGTGTCTCCGGCCAGCCTTTCACCTTCACCGCCGACTTCACGATGCCGCTGACCGCCCAGGCCCGCTACGACCTCGGTCTTTATATCGCCACCGACGGCGGCGGAGCCGATGGCGCCTTGACCGGACAGTGCGCGCCGAATGTGGTCACTGCGGCAAATTCGCCAACCTTCATCAACAAGGATGCGGCCCCTGATATTTGCGGCGACATCGACGCCGCCAACAACCCACAGGTGATTCGCCAGACCATCACCACCATGTGTGTCGACAGCAACAACGACAGCAAGGTCAATCTGCCCTGGTGCACGAGTTGGCGTCAGCCGGGCGCGAACGAGGTGTGCGACTCGGCCACGTATACGACCGCGGGCACGTTCGATGCCTTCCCGGGATCGCCATCGAAGTGCAATTGCGGCAACCTCAACATCGACGTCTTCCTCGAAACCGCAAGCATCACGGTGATCAAGGACGCGGTGACGACGACGGTTTCCGAAGCGGGCGGCTCGGTGATCTACAGTGTCGCGGTGACCAACAACGCGCTGGTCTCGAACGTGACGCTGGACAGCCTGGTCGACAACCTGTACGGCGACATCACCCAGGTTCAGGGCGCCGTCACGGCGACCACCTGCGCGTTGGCGACGATTCCGGCGGAAATCAACGATCCGGGTGGTCAGAACCCGTACATGTGTCAATTTACGGTGCTAGTGGCGTCCGGGGCGCACGATGCAGGTGACACGATCACCGACGTCGTCACCGCGTGCGGAAGCGATGATTTCGGTCATTCGAACCTCTGCGATGATGATCCGGCCGACGTGACCGTTGTCGACGACTCGAGCCCGCCGAGCCTGACCAAGACCGCGACCGCAACGCAGGCCGTTACCGTGGATGTGCAGTTCAGCGTCGGGGTGAGCAACACCTCCAGCTTCGACACGCTGACACTTACTAGCCTCACGGACGACAGGTTCGGCGACATCACCACGGTCCAAGGCAACGTCATCAGCACGACGTGCGCGGTTCCGCAAACCATTGATCCGTTGGACAGCTACCCGTGCACGTTCGTCGGCAGGATCTCCGCCGCCGGTCTCCACACCAACGTCGTGACCGGTGCAGCAACCGACGATGATGGCGTGAGCTACGGCGCGCCGGAATTGGAGGACGACGCGGACGTCAATATCACCGTGACCTTCCCGTAAGCACACACCTTGCTCCGATCGGCGGGCGCCGAAGGGTCTTTTCCTGAAGTCGGGAAGACCGCCAGGGCCCGCCGCGGACAAGCCGGGAACTGAAGAAACCTTCGCCCTCCTTGACCGGGCAACGGGTCGAGGGGGGCGAATGCCTGGCGCCGGTCCGGATCGCCTGGCCACCGAGATGGAAGGGATGTCATGAACCGAATCATGCTATGCGCGGCGCTGACCCTCGCGGGTCTGTCTGCGCCGGCCCCGGCTCAGGAAGCCGGGGACATGGAACAGTTGCGCCGCGACGTGGAAGCCGTCAGGCAGGGCCAGGACGCCCTGCGCCAGGATCTCGACGAACTCAGGAAGCAGCTCCAGGCGCGTCTGCCGCCACCGCCGCCCCCCCTCGTGCAGCCCATCGACGCCGTCGTATCGATCGACGACGCGCCGCTGAAGGGCGCGCGGGACGCGCAACTCACCATGGTGGAGTTTTCCGATTACCAGTGCCCCTTCTGCAAACGCCACGCGGACCAGTCACTGCCGCAGATCGAGCGGGACTATATCGCCACCGGCAAAGTGCGTTACGTGTTCCGCGACTTTCCCCTGGAGTCCATCCACCCGCAGGCCCTGCAGGCCGCCGAGGCGGCGCACTGCGCCGGAGAGCAGGGGCGGTACTGGGAAATGCACGACCGCCTTTTCGCCAACCAGCAGGCCCTCGCCGCCGAGCGCCTGGTCGAGCACGCCGCGGCACTCGAACTCGATGCCGGGTCCTTCAAGCAATGCCTGGAGAGCGGCAAGTACGTGGAACGCATCCGCGACGACATCGCCGAGGGGCGCAAGCTGACCGTGACCGGCACGCCCACCTTGCTGCTGGGGACGAGCGCCGGCGACAGCATGGAGAACGTGCGCATCATGCGCGGGGCCCATGCTTACGCCTTGCTCAAGCAGGAACTCGACAAGCTGCTGGCGGAGAGCAAGCCGTAGATCGATCATCAGAAGTGCGGCTCAGATCACCCCGTTCGCCCTGAGCTTGTCGAATCCCGCGACGAGACCGGAGGTGGTGCGGCTTACTGAACGCTGAAGGAGACTGCGGTGGTCGCGGACTGCCCGTTGAGCGACGCGACCATGCCCGCCTGATACGTGCCGACGGGGTCCGGCTTCTTGAGCTGGAACTGGTACAGGGCCTTGCCATCGCTTCCGGTCGTCGCGCTGCCTTTGACCTGCGAACCGTTGGCCTTGGTCACGGTGAAAGACACCGCGGCACCGGCCACTGGCACGCCGCCAGCGCTCACGTCCGCGCTCAGGTAGACCGTCTGCCCCCGCAGGTAGCTCGACTGGCTGGTCGAGCCCGCGGCGCTCAGCTGCTCGGCGGACCCTGCCCCGAACCGCACGCTGACCTGCGCCTGGGTGGTGGACACCGCCTCCACGGTGATGCTCACCCCGGTGGCCGGATCCTCGAACGTTCCGCCGACCGTCAGCGCGGGGTCTTTCCAGTCCCAGTACGCCGAGCTTCCGCTATTCGGCGTCATGTCGAGGAGATTGACGCTATTGCCGTTACCGTCCGTCCCGGTATGGATCAGCACGCCGTTGAGGACGTTGGTGTTGCCCGCGAGCACGCTGTCGAAGCCCACGGCCTGGCGGAACTCGACGTAGTACCAGGCCTGCTGCCCGGTCGCCGGATCGATGGCCTTCGGAATCTTGAGCGCCTTCGGCCCGGTTCCGCCGGCAGCGTACGGCTCGAGCATGAACACGCCATCGCTGGTGACGGTCGTGACCTCCGGCGACGCCGAGGTATTCAGCCAGCCCAGACGCTCCTTCTGGAAGGCGTTGTAGTGGCCGGCGCTCGAGGAACCCATCATGTCCATCTGATCGCCGTATTCATAAGTCGTGCAGCTCGCCCCGAGGATGTCGGCACCGCACTCGAGCGAATGCGAGTGGAACAAGCCGATGGCATGGCCAAGCTCATGCGCCGTAACCCCGATCTTGAGCTCCCCGGTGATCCAGGTGTTCGACGGGTTGCCCCCCACCGACGACAGCCCCCACCAGCCGCAGGCAATCTGGGGGAAGGCATAGACGAGGTGCGTATAGGCGGACAGATCGTAGCCCGCCGCCGAAGCGGCATCCTGGGCCTGGGCGGCAATCGTCCAGTAGTCACACACGCTGGAGCTGTTGGCGATCGTGAACCAGCCCGCAACGTCGGTGTTGAGCCACATCTGCTGCTGCGAATTTTCCTGGAAATACTCGTTTGTCGTCGTCAGTACGGTTTTCGCGAAGTCGGGGGAGTAGGGCTGGATCGGGTTGTCCTGGAAGTTGACCAGCACCACCAGGGTCCGGTGCTCTCCCATGGCGCTCGGCCCCGGAGCCGGCTCCCCGCCATTGCTGCCACCCTTCGCGCCTCCCTTGGCGGCCAGGGTCAGGCTGCCATCGCCCGACTCCAGGGCCATTACGCGATCGAGCAGGAGCCCTTTGGCGCGGACCTGGGTGCCGCTCACCAGCCCCGGAGGCTGGGCCTTGAAATGCAGGGAAATTCGTTCGCCCTGGGGAGTACGGAGGTAATTGCTCAGCCGGGCCTGCTGGTTTGGGTACTCTTCATAGAACACTTCCAGTTCGCCCTCCAGTTCCACATGCCGCTCGAGGGCGTCCTGCACCTGGGAAGGCATGCCGGCGCGCGCGCTGGGGGTGAGGGCGAGCCGCAGGGCGGAGGCAGGGTCGTTCTCGATGAGTTCAAGAAGGAGGGCCTTGCGCTGTGCAACCACCGCAACGAGTTCATCGAGCCGTGCGCCCTGCTGCTGGGCGGATGCGGCGCGATACTGGGCATGCAGCCGCGGGAGGGACTCGGTCAGCTGTTCGGCAGCACGCACGACCCGGGAAATCCGCGCGGAGTCGAGCACGGCTTCGCTGCCGTCAGCCGTCACCGCGGGCGCGGCCGCAACCATGGGCGCGGATGACAACGCCAGCAGCGCGGTGAACAAAGCGGCGCCGGCCAGGCGCGCCAGCCAGCTTGCGCGGCGGCGCACCCTGTTTATGGTGGTGGTCGATTTCATTGCATTGCTCCCTGTAAAACTCTCGACACAACAGGGAGTACTGCAGACTCCGCGCCTCGGCGCGGCGAACAGGTGACGCGGCGCGGATCTCTCGATCCGCCCGGATTTTCATAACCTGGCAGTCCCGCTGTCATGAGGCCGAAGCCTTTTAAACCGGTGACTTTGCGTCCCCGCCTTTCGACGGGTTTACCCTTTTCAGGACGGTCGGAAAGGTGCGCCGACCGGCTGTGCCATTACGGCAAAACTGGGCGCGAACCTTAGCCTTTTGGCGGGCAGGGGGATTGCCATGAAAATATTTTTTACAGAAAACCGGAGCAATACCATTGACATTCTTAATCAATCCGCAAACTACAACCTAAACTGCATTCGCGAAATGCATTGCCAATCGGGAAAAATAAAGCTTCGTCATGCGACGACATTTCGGATGGCCAGACAATGGCGGAGGCGAGCGCCTGGGACTGAATCAATATGATCGTGCATATTCACGCACACCCGGACGGGGGTCGGCTACCGCCTCCGCTCCGATCCGCTCAGCGACGCCAGAATGTCGGCGTCAGCACCACCAGCAGGGTGAAGATCTCCAGGCGCCCGAGGATCATTGCAAAGCTCAGCACCCAGGTCTGAAAATCGCTCAGCCCCTGGTAGTTGCCCGCCGGCCCGACCGCGGCGAGCCCGGGACCGGTGTTGTTGAGACAGGCGACGACGCCCGAAAAGGCGGTGAGCAAGTCCAACCCGCTGGCGGCCAGCAGCAAGGTCAGCAAGACGATGCTGACCATGTACATGAAACCGAAGGCGAGCACCGCATGCAGCACGTTGTCGGAGACCGGCTGGCGACCGAGGCGCAGCGGCAGCACCGCATTCGGATGAAGTGCACGGGTAATTTCGCGATACACCTGCTTGTACAGGATGATTGCGCGCATCATCTTGATGCCGCCGCCGGTGGACCCCGAACAGGCGGCGAAGCTGCCGAGGAAGAGGATCCAGATCTGCGCGAACATCGGCCACGCAGCATAGTCGTAGGTCGCCAGGCCGAGCGAGGTCGCCAGTGAAATGGCATGGAAGGCGACATGGCGCAGCGCAACCGCCGGATCAACATAAGCCCCCATCCCAAGCAGATACCAGGTGAGGAAGCCGACGGTGACGACGAGCACGCCGAAAAACCAGCGCAGCTCGGGGTCGTTGGCATAGGCCTGCGGGCTGCGCCGCACCAGCGCGAGGTAGTGCGTCGCATAGTTGATTCCCGCGAGCAGCGCGAACGCCATCGTCACCAGTTCGATCGGCAGGCTGCCAAAGCCACCGAGGCTCGCGTCCTTGCTCGAAAACCCGCCCAGCCCCATGATCGAGAAGGCATGGATCACCGCCTCCCAGGGCGGCATGCCAACCCCCCACAGCGCCACTCCGCAGGCCAGTGTCAGCAGTGCATAGACCGTCCACAAGCCTTTCGCGGTTTCGGCGATCCGCGGCGTCAAGCCGGCTTCCTTCATTGGGCCCGGGGTCTCGGCCTTGAACATCTGCCGCCCGCCGATCCCCAGCAGCGGCAGCACCGCGACCATCAGCACGATCACGCCCATACCACCGATCCAATGCATGAAGGTGCGCCACAGGTTGATCGACACCGGCAGCGCATCGAGCCCGGTCAGCACCGTCGCGCCGGTGGTGGTCAGCCCGGAAGCGGCCTCGAAATAGGCGTCGGTGAAGGACAGCCCGGGCAGATAGAACATCAGCGGCAAGGCACCGAACACCGGCGTCACCAGCCAGGTCGCGGCCACCAGCAGGAAACCGTCGGACACATGGAGGTCGCGCCGCGTCCCGCGCGCCGCCGCCCACATCGCCAGCCCGCAGGCGAATGTGGCGACAATGGCCTGGTCGTAAGCCGCGATGGCGCCGTCGCCGAGGGCGAAGGACACCGCGAGCGGGAAGCCCATCACCAGCCCGAACAGCATCAGCACCAGGCCCAGCGCACCGATGACCGGAAGGTAGACGTGCATTGCGGCGAACGCGACAGCCGGAAACGGCGGCCGCGGAAGTGATGGAAACGCCGCGGATGCTATGCGTTCGCACGTAAAGATAGCGTAAAGATTTTGCAGCGCAACACCGGCATCCGCTGCCTGACACCTGAAAAAAAGGGCGCGATGATCGCTCATCGCGCCCTTTCCGGGTGAGGTCCCCCGCCTGTGCCGTCTCCGCCGGGCATCCTGAACCTGGGGTTCAGGGAGGTCGCGTTCCTTCCGCTTCAGGATCACCCGCGAAGGGGCGTTCACACCAGCGGCATCGATGGTCGGCAACCAAGTCTTTCGACTATTGGTTCAAGGAATCTACGACTTCGACGAACACTGCAGGGGATTGATCGTTGCCGTCTTGCGCTGGCCGGAAGACGCTTTTCCGGCCAGCGCACACAGCGAATTATCGTTGTTTTGCCGAAGCAACACCCGTTTCGAGGGATGGACCAGACGGCTCAGAAGAGCTTTTCCTGCTGGGCCAGCACCCCGTCGAGGCGTGCTTTCATGAGTCCGATTCTACGCTTCACGCCCGGCATGTCAAACCCGTTTCCGCGCTGGTACTGGAGGAACTCGTGGGCGATATTGAGCGCAGTCATGACCGCGAGCTTTTCGCCGGAAGAATGCGTTTTCGCTCCAAGTTCGCTGAACTTATCGTCAAGATACGCTACGGTTGCGAGCAGGTCCTCGCGGCTCCCGGGAGTGCACGAAACCCGGTACTCCTTCCCGAGCAGCGTCACGTCCAGATGGTCGATCGACACGGTTTCAGGCCTCCGGCAGGTTGTCGAGCAGCGCCTCGATGCGGTCGGCGGCGAGCCGGACCTTGTCCGAGAGCTGATGGTTTTCGGCCTCCAGCCGTGCGACGCGCCCGCGCAGCTCGGCGTTGTCGGCCTTCAGGCGATCGTACACGCTGATCAGTTGCTCGAGCTGGGCTTCGAGTTGTGCAAGTTCGGTATCCATGGGGCGATGGTAGTGAGGGCCTGGGACAGGGTCAATCAGCGCTGGAGCTGGCCGACATCGCGCACCGCACCGGTATCGGCCGAGGTGGTGAGCGCGGCGTAGGACTGCAAGGCGGCGGAAACGGTGCGCTGGCGGCTGACCGGCTTCCACGCTGCACTGCCCCTGGCCACCATCGCGGCGCGGCGGGCGGCGAGCGTCTCGTCGGTGACGGCGAGGTGGATGCGGCGGTTGGGAATGTCGATCTCGATCGTGTCGCCGTCCTCGACCAGGGCGATCGCGCCGCCGCAGGCCGCCTCCGGCGAAGCATGGCCGATCGACAGCCCGGAAGTGCCCCCGGAAAAACGGCCGTCGGTGAGCAGCGCGCACTGTGCGCCGAGGCCGCGACTCTTGAGGTAGGAGGTCGGGTACAGCATCTCCTGCATGCCGGGGCCGCCCTTGGGGCCTTCGTAACGGATCACGACGACGTCGCCGGCCTGCACCTGCTCGCCGAGGATGCCCTCGACCGCGTCTTCCTGGCTCTCATAGACGCGGGCGCGCCCGGTGAAGGTCCAGATCGACTCGTCCACGCCGGCGGTCTTCACGATGCAGCCCTTCTCGGCGATGTTGCCGTAGAGCACCGCGAGGCCGCCGTCGGCGGTGAAGGCGTGCGCCTGGTCGCGGATGATGCCGCTCTCGCGGTCGGCATCCACGGCCTTCCAGCGCCGGTCCTGGCTGAACGCGACCTGGGTCGGCACCCCGCCGGGGGCGGCGCGGAAGAAGGTGTGCACGGCCTCGTCGCTATTGCGCTTGATGTCCCACTTCGCCAGCGCCTCGCCCATCGTCTTGCTGTGCACGGTCGGCAGGTCGCGGTGCAACAGGCCGGCGCGGTCGAGCTCGCCGAGAATGCCCATGATGCCGCCGGCGCGATGCACGTCCTCGATATGCACGTCGGCGACCGCGGGCGCAACCTTGCACAGGCAGGGCACGCGGCGGCTGATGCGATCGATGTCCTTCATCGTGAAATCGACCCCGGCCTCGCGCGCGGCGGCGAGCAGGTGGAGCACGGTGTTGGTCGAGCCGCCCATCGCCACGTCGAGGCTGATCGCGTTCTCGAACGCCTCGAAGCTGGCGATCGAGCGCGGCAGCACCGCGGCGTCGTCGTCCTCGTACCAGCGCCGGGCGAGGCCGACGATGGTGCGCCCGGCCTCGCGGAACAGCTGCTCGCGGTCGGCGTGGGTGGCGAGCGTGGTGCCGTTACCGGGCAGCGACAGGCCGAGCGCCTCGGTCAGGCAGTTCATCGAGTTGGCGGTGAACATCCCCGAGCACGAGCCGCAGGTCGGACAGGCCGAGCGCTCGATGGCATCGACTTCCTCGTCCGAGCAGTTCTTGTCGGCAGCCTTGACCATCGCGTCCACCAGGTCAAGCGAGATCACCTTCGCTTCCCACTTGACCTTGCCCGCCTCCATCGGCCCGCCGGAGACGAAGATCGCCGGGATGTTCAGGCGCAGCGCCGCCATCAGCATCCCCGGGGTGATCTTGTCGCAGTTCGAGATGCACACCAGCGCATCGGCGGTATGGGCATTGACCATGTATTCGACGCTGTCGGCGATCAGCTCGCGCGAAGGCAGCGAGTACAGCATGCCGCCGTGGCCCATGGCGATGCCGTCGTCGACGGCGATGGTGTTGAATTCCTTGGCCACCCCGCCGGCGGCCTCGATCTCGCGCGCGACGAGCTGGCCGAGGTCCTTCAGGTGCACGTGGCCGGGGACGAACTGGGTGAAGCTGTTGGCGATGGCGATGATCGGCTTGTCGAAGTCGCCGTCCTTCATGCCGGTGGCGCGCCACAGCGCGCGCGCGCCCGCCATGTTGCGACCGGCGGTGGAAGTACGGGAACGATATTGGGGCATGACGGCGCTCCGGGAAATCTGCGGGAAAGAAGGCGATTCTAACGCGCACCGCGAAGCATGCGTATCATCCCGGATCTCGTCACCCGCCAGGAGCCCTCATGCACATTTCCCCGCCCGCAGCCGACTCCGCCCCCCTTCGTTCCGATGCGGCCGCGCCGGAAGCCGGCTTCGACCTCGACCCTGCGGAGGTTCGCGTCCTCGGCGTGCTGATCGAGAAATCCTTCATCACCCCCGACAACTATCCGCTGTCGATCAACGCCATCACCACCGGCTGCAACCAGCTCACCGCGCGCGAGCCGGTGATGAACCTGTCCGAGACCGAAGTGCAGGCCGCCGTCGACCGCCTGATCACCCGCCGCCTGGCGTCGAAACGCGACCAGGCCAGCGCCCGCGTGGCGAAGTACGAACACCTCGTGCGCCTGCGCCACTCGCTGCCACCGGCCGAGCAGGCGGTGCTGGCGATCCTGATGCTGCGCGGCGCGCAGACCGCGGGCGAGCTGCGCCAGCGCTGCGAGCGCCTGCACCGCTTCGACGACACCGCTGCGGTGGACGCCGTGCTCGAACACCTGGCGGAAAAATATCCGCCGCTCGCCACCGCGCTGCCGCGCGCGCCCGGCACCAAGGAAACCCGCCACGTCCATCTGCTCGGCGGCGACGCCGCGGTGCAGGAGATGGCCGAGGCCCAGAGCGCAGCCAGCGGCGGCCGTGGCCGGGTCGCCGAACTGGAAGACGAAGTGCGCAGCCTGCGGGCGGCGCTCGAGACCCTGCGCCACGACTTCGATACTTTCCGCCGCCAGTTCGACTGACCCCGATCCCGCCGCCCGGCCCCCGCCCGGCGGAGCACGGCCGCCCCGGCCACGGCGAACTCCGGCGCTGACGATCGACTCGAACCGGCTCCCTGCAACCCGCCTGCGCCGCAGGCCCGCCGCTCTCCAAGGAATCCGTACCGATGCTGGTCCACCCCCAATTCGACCCCATCGCCTTCTCCCTCGGCCCGCTCTCGGTGCGCTGGTACGGGCTGATGTACCTCGCCGGCTTCATCCTCTTCGTCGTCCTCGGCCGCGCCCACGCCCGCCGCCGGCCCGAACTCGGCTGGAACGCGCAGGCGATCGACGATCTGCTGCTGTACGGCGTGATCGGCGTGATCCTGGGCGGGCGCCTGGGCGAAGTGCTGTTCTTCCAGCCCGCCTACTATCTCGCCCACCCCGGCGAGATCCTCGCCGTGTGGAAGGGCGGGATGAGCTTTCACGGCGGCTTTCTCGGCGTGCTGGTGGCGATGTGGTGGTACGGGCGCCGGCACGGCAAGGGCTTCTGGCAGGTCACCGACTTCATCGCCCCGCTGGTGCCGACCGGGCTCGCCGCCGGGCGCATCGGCAACTTCATCAACGGCGAGCTGTGGGGCCGGCCGGTCGCCGGCGAGTTGCCGTGGGCGATGGTCTTCCCGTGGGTGGACGCCGCGCCGCGCCACCCCTCGCAGCTCTACCAGGCGGCGGGCGAAGGTCTGCTGCTGTTCGCGATCCTGTGGTTCTACGCCGCCAGTCCACGGCCGCTGCGTGCGGTATCGGCCGTGTTCCTGGTCGGCTACGGCAGCCTGCGCTTTGCCGCCGAGTTCTTCCGCACCCCCGACCCGGGCATTTTCGGCACCCTCGCGCTAGGCCTGTCGACCGCCCAGTGGCTGTGCCTGCCGATGGTGCTCGCCGGCGCCGCGCTGCTCGCTGACACGCGTCGCACGCGCACGTTATGATGACGGCCAGAACAGAACAAGACCCCATGCCAAACCATTGAGCGGGAGACATCGATGACGGGATCCGGACTGGTTTCGCGCAGCCTGTCCAAAGTGCGCGAGCTGGTGGCCAACGCCGCCCACCTGGGCCGGGAAACCGTCACGAAAGACCCCGAGCACATCCGCCGCCAGCTGCAGGAGTGCGCCGAAGGGCGCGGCGGCGAAGTCTCCACCCGGCTGCGCGCGGCGCGCCTGGCCGAAACCTACCTGCACCTGGACGACGCCCAGCGCCACGGCTTCCTGCGCATCATCGCGCACGAATTCGGCCCCGATCCGGCGCAGGTCGCCAACGCCCACGAAACCTACCAGGCTGCGGTCGGCACACCGGCACAATGGGATGCCGAAGCCCGGCTGCGGGCGGCGATGCGTTCGCGCCGGCTGCGCATCCTCACCCAGTTCAACGCCATTCCGCAGGGAGTCAAGTTCCTCGTCGACCTGCGCGCCGACCTGCTGCGCTATCTGGCCGACGACCCCGCGCTGAAGCCGCTCGACCGCGAACTCGAGACCCGGTTGTCGGCCTGGTTCGACGTCGGCTTCCTCGAACTGCAGCGCATCACCTGGAATTCACCCGCCGCCCTGCTCGAAAAGCTGGTCGGCTACGAGGCGGTGCACGAGATCCAGTCCTGGCAGGACCTCAAGAACCGGCTCGACTCCGACCGCCGCTGCTACGCCTTCTTCCACCCGCGGATGCCGCTCGAGCCGCTGATCTTCGTCCAGGTCGCGCTCCTCGAAGAGCTCGCCGACGACGTCCAGCGCCTGCTCGACATCGAGGCCCCGCTCGCCGACACGGCGAAAGCGACCACCGCGATCTTCTACTCGATCAGCGCCACCCAGCCCGGCCTGCGCGGCGTCTCCTTCGGCAACTTCCTGCTCAAGCGGGTGATCGACGACCTCAAGCGCGACTTTCCCCGCCTCCACGTCTTCGCCACCCTGTCGCCGATTCCCGGCCTCGCGCGCTGGGCCCGGCGCCACCCCGACGCCCTCGCCGCGGCCATCACCCCGGCCGATGCCAAGCGCCTGGCCGCCGCCGGCTTCCCCGGAGACGACACCGCGGCGCTGCTCGAACGCCTCGACGGTGGCGCCTGGGCCGCTGACGCGACGCTCGCCGCCGCGCTCCAGGACGTGCTCCTGCGCCTGGCCGCGCGCTACCTGCTCGAAGCCCGGCGCGACGAGCGCCCCACCGACGCCGTCGCCCGCTTCCATCTCGGCAACGGCGCCCGCGTCGAGCGCCTGAACTGGCTCGCCGACACTTCGCCCAAAGGCTTCGCCCAGTCCTGGGGGCTGATGGTCAATTACCTCTACGACCCCGAGCGCATCGAAACCAACGTCGAAGCCTTCGCCAGCGAAGGCCGGATCGACGCCTCCACCGCGGTCAGGCGGCTGGCGCGGCGCTGAAGCCCGGCCGGGGGCAAACACGAACCACGAAGACCGCCCCGACCGAACCCCACCGACCGCGAAGCGGCCGTACAACTCCAGGGCAGGCCCACCGCGCATGCACATCCCGTTCCGACATTCATCGATCCGCTTCCGCCTCCTGCTGGCGAGCACCGTAGTGCAGGTCGTGCTCCTCAGCGTGCTCCTGGCCAACAGCGTGCGCCTGATGAACAACGCGCTCTCGGCCAGCCTCGACACCACCATCACCCAGAACGCCAGCATGCTGCTGGCGATGGCCACCGCCTACGGCGAACAGCAGAACTACGGCGAGCTGCAGGACGTGCTCGGCGAACTGCTCACCGACTCCGGCGAAGGCCTGATCTACGTCCGCATCGCCGCTCCCGGAGACCGCCTGCTGGTCCATTCCGGGCTGCCCTACATGACCCACCTGCCCGAACCCGACGAGATGCGCCAGGGCTTTCTCGAACGCCTGCGCGCGGACGACCTGATCCACGTCCGCCGCCCCCTGCTGCTACCGAAAAACGAAGTCGGTTTCCTCCAGTTCGGGATTTCGATCTCGGTGCTCACCGAAGCCCGCCGCGCGATCATGGAACAAGGGCTGCTGATCGCCCTCGCCGAAGTCGCGCTGACCTTCATCCTGCTCTCCGCAATCGGCTACCTCCTCACCCACAACCTGCGCAGCCTGCTCGCCGGCAGCCGGGCGATCGCCGACGGCCGCCTCGACCACCGGGTCTCGGTCCGCGGCGACGACGAATTCGCCGTCATCGCCCGCCACTTCAACATCATGGCCGCCACCTTGCAGCACCGTGTCAGCGAACTGCAGCACACCGCGTCCTGCCTGAAAAGCAGCGAAGAGCGCTACGCGATGGCCTTGCACGGCGCCAACGACGGCCTGTGGGACTGGGACATCACCGCCCGCAGCGCCTATTTTTCCGACCGCTTCTGCCAGATCCTCGACCTCTCCCCCGGGGCCATGCCGAGCCAGCCCGAAGCCTTCCTCGAGCTGCTCCACCCCGACGAGCTCACGCGCTACCGCGAGCGCATGGCCGAGCACCTGAAAGGACTGAGCGCGCAATTCATGCTCGAGCACCGGATCCGCCTCCCCGACGGCCGCTACCGCTGGGTGCTGACCCGCGGCGTCGCGCGGCGGGGCGCCGACGGCAAGGCCAACCGGATGGCCGGCTCGCTCGGTGACATCGACGTGCGCAAGCGTGCCGAACAGCAGCTGCTGCACGACGCGCTCCACGACGGCCTCACCGGCCTGCCCAACCGGGCGCTCTTCATCGAGCACGTCGACCGCGCCCTCGCCCAGCGCCTGCGCGGCAACAGCCATCCACTCGCGGTGCTGGCGATCAACATCGAACGCTTCAGCCTGGTCAATGACAGCTACGGCCACGCCGTCGGCGATGAGCTGCTGCGCCGGGCCGCCGAGCACATCACCCTGCGCATGCGTGCGGGCGATGTCTGCGCCCGCGTCGGTGGCGACCAGTTCGCCCTGCTCCTGAACGGCGTCGGCGACTCCAGCGAGGCGCTGCGCATTGCCGAGCGGCTGACCACCCTGCCGGCGTTCGCCCCCACCTCCACCGAGCGCATCGTCCATCCGCACTGCCGCATCGGCATCGCCCTCACCGCGGACGGGCGCGAGGGCGCCGAAGCCCTGCTGCGCGACGCCGACAACGCCCTGCACAAGGCCCGCCGCAGCGAGACCGCCGCCGTCGAGTTCTTCCACAGCTCGATGCACACCCAGGCCGTGCGCACGCTGCAGATCGAGGCCGACCTGCGCTGGGCGCTCGCCCATGGCGGCCTGGCGGTGCACTACCAGCCCATCGTCAGCCTCGCCGACGGGCGCACGCGCAGCTTCGAAGCGCTCGTGCGCTGGCCGCACCCGAATCACGGCCTGCTCTCCCCGGCCGAATTCATCCCCCTGGCCGAAACCCTCGATCTCATCCACGACCTCGGCATGGTGGTGCTGCAGATCGTGTGCGAAGACGTCCGCGACTGGCAGCGGCGCCTCGGCCCCGCCGCCGTGCCACGCGTCAGCGTGAACCTGTCCGCCCGCCAGCTGGCGCGCCCGCAACTCGTGCACGAGCTGCTGACGGCCATCGACCGCAGCGGCATCGCGCGCCCCGCGATCCGCTTCGAAGTCACCGAAAGCCTGCTCGCCCATCCCGAAGGGCCCGCCCGCCAGACCCTGCACGCCCTGCGCGCGGCCGGCATCGAAATCATGATCGACGACTTCGGCACCGGCCACTCCACCTTGAGCTACCTCCACACCATCCCCTGCGACCAGATCAAGCTCGACGGCTCCTTCGTCCGCTCGCTCACCGAAGACTCCCGCCTGCTCGCGATCGTGCGCCACAGCATCGACCTCTCCCACGACCTGGGCATGAAGGTGGTGGCCGAAGGCATCGAAAGCGAAGCCCAGCGCGGCATCCTGCGCGAACTCGGGTGCGATTACGGCCAGGGCTACCTGTTCTCGCGCGCGCAGGACCGCGCCCTCACCTTCCAGCGGCTGCAGCAGGAATTCGGAGAAATCCCGGCATGAACAGCACCCCTCTACTGGCCGCCACCCTGCTCGCGGCCGTGCACGCCCCCGCCGCCGCGCAAGCGCTCGACTGGCAGTTTTCCGGGTTCGCGACCCTGGGCGCGGTCTACACCCGCAGCGACGACCTGCGCTTCGCCCGCATCGGCACCGACGCGCCCGGCGGACACAACCCGGACACCGGCCCCGACTCCATCCTCGGCCTCCAGACCGGGGTGCGCCTCGGCGAAAGAAACACCGCCGTGCTGCAGCTGGTCGCACGTGAAACGCCGCGCAACGACTACCGCCCGCGCGCCGCGCTCGCCTTCCTCAGCCACCAGCTCGGCCCCGAGCTGAGCGTGCGCATCGGCCGCCTGCGCACCCCCTTCTTCATGCTGTCCGACTCGATCGACATCCACTACAGCCGTCCCTGGGTACGGCCGCCAGTCGAAGTCTACGGCCTGAACCCGTTCCCCGACCTCGACGGCGCGGACCTCCTCTACCGCACCCGCCTGGGCGCGGGCAACCTCGAAGTCCACCCCTACGTCGGCGCCAGCCGCACCCCCGTGATCGGTGGCGGCGAAGCCCGGCTCAGCCGGCTCGGCGGCATCAGCCTGATGTACGATCGCGGCCCCCTGACCCTGAGCGCCGGGCACGCCGTCGCCCGTCTCGCCGTCCATCGCGACTCGGCCGAATTCCGCAATTTCGCCGCCAATCTGCCGCCATCGGTCCGGGAGCGGATGAGCGGCAGCGGGGCACATGCAAGCTTCAGTTCGATCGGTTTCCAGTGGGACGACGGCCGCTGGCTGTTCAGCGGCGAGATCGCCCGCAACACCGCCGCGCGCTTCTCCAACAGCGCCCGCGGCGTCTACCTGATGGCGGGCTACCGCCATGGCCGCCTCACGCCCTATTTCGGCCTCGCCCGCCAGCACCAGGACCGGACCCTGCTGCCTGCCGGGCTGGCCGCCACCTACCCCGAGCTGGGCGGCCTCATCGACGGCTTCAACCGCTCCCGCAACCAGGCCCAGCGCAGCGTCACCGCCGGCCTGCGCTGGGACTTCACGCCCTACACGGCGCTGAAGGCGGAGCTCACCCATGTACGCACCGACCGCGGCGCATTCGGTTCCTTCATCCCGCGCGGCGATGCCTTCGCGCCGGGGCTGGACCAGCGCTCGATCAATCTGCTGAGCCTGTCCGTCGATGTCGTTTTCTGAGCGCATCTTCCACCGTTGGGGGCACCGGCTGGCGCTGATCGCCGTGCTCGCCTGGGTCCCGGCACCGGACAGCCACGCCCAGACTCCGCTGGCGCTGGTGAGCGCTGCCGCGGGGCCGATCACCGTGCTCGACCGCGACACCGCCGAGCAACTCTACCTCGGCCGGCGCAGCAGCCTGCCCGACGCCACCGCGGTACAGCTCATCGACCTGCCGGCCGGCCCCGAGCGCGACCGTTTCTACCTCCAGCTCACCGGCAAGAACCCCAGCCAGATCCGTGCCTACTGGTCGCGCCTGGTGTTCACCGGTCGCGCCCAGCCGCCGCGCGAAGCGGCCAGCATTTCCGACGCCCGCCGCCTGCTCGACGAGATTCCCGGCACCATCGCCTATCTGCCGCTCGACGCGGCCAGCAGCCCCCGCCTGCGCATCCTCCTGCAGTTCGAGTAGCAGCACGTCCCCTCCCGGCCCAGCCCCCGACCCACCAGCGCCCGTTCCGCCCCGTTTGGCCGAAGGAGCCGATCTGGCCGCAAACCGGCGGCAAACGATTGACCCCCTTGCACACCCTGTGATCTAATACGAATCATTCCTATTATTGAAAACAATAATCATGGCCGAAATGCTGCCGACGTCCCTCCACCCGTCCCTGCCCGGCGCCACGCCCGCTACCCGTGACGCCGGCCACACCGACTGCCGGGGCGACACCCTCGACAGCCGCAAGCTGCTCGCCGGCCACCGGGCAGTGGCGATCGAGCACGAGGGCAGCCGCTACATGCTGCGCGCCACGCGCAGCGGCAAGCTGATCCTGACCAAGTAAGCGCCCCGCACCGGGGCAGGACTCGAGAACGAGGCTAGACTATGTATGTCTGTGTGTGCAACGCGGTGACCGAACGCCAGATCGACCAGGCCGTTCGCGCCGGCGCCACCTCCCTGCGCCACCTGCGCCATCAGCTCGGGGTCAGCGCGGATTGCGGTCGCTGCGCGCGCTGTGCCCAGGACTGCCTGCGCGTAGCGCTGTGCGAATCGCCCAGACCAGCCCCGGCTGCGCCCCCAGCGCACGCCGGCTCCTCGCTGTCCTTTGCCCTGGAGGCATCATGAAAGGCGATAAGAAAGTCATCCAGTTCCTCAACAAGCAGCTCACCATCGAACTCACCGCGGTCAACCAGTACTTCCTCCATGCCCGCATGTACAAGAACTGGGGTTTCGGCCGGCTCGGCAAGCACGAATACGACGAGTCGATCGAGGAGATGAAGCACGCCGACGCGCTGATCGAGCGCGTCCTGTTCCTCGAAGGCCTGCCCAACCTGCAGAACCTGAACAAGCTGCTGATCGGCGAAAACGTCGCCGAGTGCATGCAGGGCGACCTCAAGCTCGAGCAGGGCGGGCGCGACAGCCTGCTCGAAGCGATCGTCTACTGCGAATCCTGTCGCGACTTCGTCTCGCGCGAGCTGTTCGAACACATCCTCGAAGACACCGAGGAGCACATCGACTACCTCGAGACCCAGCTCGGCCTGATCGACAGCGTCGGCCTGCAGAACTACCTGCAGTCCCAGATGGAGCACGGCGCGTCCTGAATCCATGATCCGTGACCCGCGGCCCCGGCAACGGGGCCGCCCTTCATCTGCCACCCCATGCACTCTGCCGCTCACGCCCTTCCGAACTTGCCGCTTTATCCTCTCCCCGACACCCGCCGCAGCCAGGCCTTGATGCCACCGCGCGCTGCCGCCTCGCCCCGCCCCGGCGTGCGCCTGGCCGCGCGGGCCCCGGGGCGCATCGCGCTCGCCAGCCTGGTCGCCCTCACCCATGCTGCCGGACTCGGCGCACTGGTTCATTTCGGCATGAGCAAGATCGAGATGCCGCAGCCGATGCCCGTACAGGTAGCCCTGATCAGCGCCCCCCAGGCCGCGCCCGAGCCGCAACCGGTCGCCGCACCCGAGCCCCCGCCGCAGGTGCAGCGCCCCGAACCGCCGCCGCCCAAATCCCGTCCCAAACCACCTCCCGAACCACGCCCCAAGCCCGTCGCCAAGCCCCCGGCACCCGTCACCGAATCACCGACCGCGCTGACCCAGGCCGCCGAGGCCGCGCCGACCCCTCCGGCGCCGGCGCCGGCAGCGGCCCCGCGTCCGGCCCCCGCCGCCGCGCCAGCCCCGATCACGGCCGCCCGCTTCGATGCCGCCTACCTGAACAATCCTGCTCCCGCCTACCCGATGCTGTCGCGGCGGATGCGCGAGGAAGGGCAGGTCATGCTGCGCGTGCTGGTTTCCGCCGACGGGCTCCCGGCGCGCATCGAACTGCGCACCAGCGCGGGCTCCGAGCGCCTCGACCGCGCGGCCCAGGACGCCGTCGCGCGCTGGCGCTTCGTCCCCGCGCGCCAGGGCGAGCATCCGGTCGAAGCCTGGGTGCTGGTCCCGATCGTCTTCAAACTGCAAGGAAACTGAACATGGATACTTCCCAGGCCTTCGGCCTCGCCCACCTCTGGAGCCAGTCGGACGCGATCATCCGCGCCGTGGCGCTGGCCCTGCTGCTGATGTCGGTCACCAGCTGGTACCTGATCCTCGCCCGCCTGCTGCGCCAGCTGCGCGCCCGCCGCCATGCCGGCGCGGTAGAAGCGTTCTGGGCCGCGCCCGACCTCGAGGCCGGCCTGCACCGGCTGCAGCTCCAGGCGCCGGAATCACCGTTCGAGGCGCTCGCCCAGCAGGGCGCCGCCGCCACCCAGCATGTCCGCCGCCACACCCGCGGCGACACCCTGGGCGGCAAGCTCGACGCCGACGAAGTCATCACCCGCGCGCTGCGCAAGTCGATCGCGCTATCGACCGCCGCGCTCGAGTCCGGCCTCACCGTGCTCGCCTCGATCGGCTCCACCGCCCCCTTCGTCGGTCTCTTCGGCACGGTGTGGGGGATCTACCACGCACTGGTCAATATCAGCGCCTCGGGTATGGCGACGCTCGACAAGGTCGCCGGCCCGGTCGGCGAAGCCCTGATCATGACCGCCTTCGGCCTGTTCGTCGCCATTCCCGCGGTGCTCGCCTACAACGCCATCACCCGCGCCAACCGCGTCGAGCTGTCCGAGCTGGACGCCTTCGCCCACGATCTGCACGCCTGGTTCTCGACCGGCTCGCGCATCGCGCCGCTGGCCGCCAGCCACGCCCCGTCGTCCGAAACCCCGGGTGCGGCTGCAGCCCTCCCCGCCAGCGGAGCCGCATGATGGCTTTCGGCGGATTCGACCAGGGCGACGCCCGCCCGCTGCAGAGCGACATCAACATGGTGCCGCTGATCGACGTCATGCTGGTGCTGCTGATCGTGTTCATGATCACCGCGCCGCTGCTCACCCATTCGATCAAGATCGATCTGCCCCAGGCCTCCAGCGCGCCGAACCAGGAAAAGCCCGAAACCGTCACCCTCGCCCTCGACGAGGGCGGCCGGCTGTACTGGAACAACGAGGCCCTCGACAAGGTCGCGCTCCCCGCCCGCCTCGCCGCGGCCGCCGCCCGCACGCCGCAGCCCGAGCTGCACCTGCGCGCCGACCGCAACACGCGCTACGAAGTCATCGCCGAAGTGATGAGCGAAGCGCGCAACGCCGGCGTCGAGAAAATGGGCTTCATCACCGTACCGGAAAACTGAGCGCCGACACGCGGCATCCGGTCGTGACAGGGGGCGCCGCCATTGCTGGGGCGCCCCCTCGGTTTCGGTGCATCCTGCACCGGGCAGGGCCGCTCAGGATTGCGCGGCGGAGAGCGGCTGGAAAACCAGCCCCGCCCCGCCTCAGCCGCAGCCCGGCTGCGCGGCGGGGCGGCTGCGCACCCGGACGACGACGTCGATCTCCTGCAGTTCCACGCCTTCGGGCAACTGCGGGCGGCCGAGCACGGTCAGCTCGTCTTCGGCGAGGTCGCGGAGTTCGCCGGTATCGACGTTGTACATATGGAAATGCGGCGCCGTGGTCGAGTCGTAGAACATCCGCTGGGGATCGACGCAGAGTTCGCGGATCAGCTTCAGCTCGCTGAACAGGCGCAGCGTGTTGTACACGGTGGCGCGCGAAGTTTCGGGCGCCTCCGCCCGCACGCGATCCCACACCTGCTCGGCACACAGATGCACCGGGGCTTCGAACAGCACGCGCGCGATGTCGATCCGCTGCTGGGTCACGGGCACGCCCGAACGGCGCAGGCAGGCAATGGCGTCGGCGGTGCAGTCGACTCCCGCGGCAGCGGCAATGCCGGCCGTGGCATTGAAGGGAGGGTCTGCGACGGCGGGATCGGCCGTGGCGTCGATGGCGGAATAGGCGTTCATCTGATTCACAGTGGCGTGGATGCCGGCCCGGCTGCGGCGGTGCGGCCTGGCGGTCGATTTCGGATCAGGTCTAATGCTGAACCCTCGCCTCCGCCCCTGTCAATGCAAAGCATCGTGCGAAACCCTTGCCAGCCGTTGCGGTCTGCATTCCGATACAAAACTTCGGTCCTCCAGCGGCTATCCTCGCCAGAGTCGAGCCGATCGACGGGCAGAGCCGGCGCACGGCTCGGCACGCGGCGCTCAAGACCTCATCGCTTTCAACAACTCCTACGCCTTCCCGGCACCCACTCCGGACCACGATGAACACCGTCCCCGCCCCCTCCCGGCCCCCCTCTTCCCGCCCTGCCCCACCGCGCTGGCGCCGGGCACTGCTGGCGGGTGCCGCCGCAGCCCTGGCCGCCATCGCCTGGCTGGCCTGGTCACAGCTCTTCGGTGAGCGCGAACCGCTCGCCGCCTACCAGTTCGCCAGCGTCCAGCGCGGCACGGTGGAGGACGTGGTCACCGCCACCGGCACCCTGCAGCCGCGCGACTACGTCGATGTCGGCGCCCAGGTCTCGGGCCAGCTCGACAAGATCCACGTCGACGTGGGCAGCGAAGTCGAGGAAGGCCAGCCACTCGCCGACATCGATCCCACCGTCTACCGCGCCCGGGTGGACGCCTCCCGCGCCCAGTTGAACAACCTGCGTGCCCAGCTCAAGGACCGTGAAGCCCAGCTCGCGCTCGCCCGCATCCAGTTGCGCCGCCAGCAGGCGCTGATGGCCGAGGACGCCACCACCGCGGAAAGCCTGCAGACCGCCGAAGCCACGGCGCAGTCGGCCGCCGCCCAGCTCGAGGCCTTGCACGCGCAGATCGAGCAGATCGAATCGACCCTGCGCGCCGACCAAGCCAACCTCCAGTACGCCCGCATCCTGTCGCCGATGAAGGGCACGGTGGTGTCGATCACCGCCCGCCAGGGCCAGACCCTGAACACCAACCAGCAGGCGCCGGTGGTGATGCGCATCGCCGACCTGAGCACGATGACGGTGCAGACCCAGGTCTCGGAAGCGGACATCGGCCGCCTGAAACTGGGCATGGAGGCCTACTTCACCACCCTCGGCGGCAGCGGCAAGCGCTGGTACGGCACCCTGGAAAAGATCGAGCCGACCCCCACCGTGACCAACAACGTCGTGCTCTACAACGCCTTGTTCGACGTCCCCAACGCCGACGGCCGGCTGATGACGCAGATGACCGCACAGGTCTTCTTCGTCGTCGCCCAGGCCGAGGATGCGCTGCTGATCCCGATGGCGGCGCTCGCCCAGGGCGCCCCACGCCCAGCCCAGGCCGGCGCGCGCACCAACGGCAGTACCGGCGGCCCGGGCCGCGGCCAGGGAAGCGCACCCCGCCCGGGCGCCGCCGCCCCGCCCGCCACACCGGCCAAAGGCACGGTCAAGGTCGTCGGCGCACAAGGCACACTCGAAGAGCGCAGCATCGAACTCGGCGTTTCCAACCGCGTCCAGGCCCAGGTGCTGTCGGGCCTGGCAGAAGGCGAGCGCGTGGTCTCCGGGCTGGCCGTCGGCGCCGCCGGCAGCCGTCCGCAAAGGACGCCCCGACTATGAAGCGCGAACCCCTTCCCGCCGCCGCGCACGCACCGGCCCCGGCACCGACGCCGCTGATCGAGCTCTCCGGCATCACCCGCAGCTTCGTCAACGGCGAGATCGAGACCCGCGTGCTGCACGGCATCGACCTCGCCATCTACCCCGGCGAGTTCGTCGCCATCGTCGGCGCCTCGGGCTCGGGCAAGTCCACGCTGATGAACATCCTCGGCTGCCTCGACCGGCCCACCGCCGGCCACTACCGCTTCATGGGCGAGGACGTCGCCGGCTTCGACCGCGACCGCCTCGCCCGCCTGCGCCGCGAAGCCTTCGGCTTCGTGTTCCAGAGCTACAACCTGATCGGCGGCGCCAGCGCGCGCGACAACGTCGAAGTGCCGGCGATCTACTCGGGCATGCCGCGCACCGAGCGCCACGCCCGCGCCGAACACCTGCTCGCCACCCTGGGCCTGGCCGAGCGCAGCGCGCACCGCCCCGGCCAGCTCTCCGGCGGCCAGCAGCAGCGCGTGTCGATCGCGCGCGCGCTGATGAACGGCGGGCGCATCATCCTCGCCGACGAACCCACCGGCGCGCTCGACAGCAAGAGCGGCGCCGACGTCATGAAGCTGCTCGGCGAACTGTCCGCGGCCGGCCACACGATCATCCTCATCACCCACGAGCGCGAGGTCGCCGAGCAGGCCAGCCGCATCATCGAGATCCGCGACGGGCGCATCGTCGCCGATCCCGGCCCGCACCCGCCGCCCGGCCCCGAGCCCGACTTCGCCCCGCACATCGACCGGACCTCGCCCCTGTCCGACGTCCTCGAAGCCACCCGCAGCGCCCTGCGTGCGCTGCGCGCGAACCTGTTCCGCACCACCCTCACCCTGCTCGGCATCGTCATCGGCGTGGCTTCGGTGATCGCCATGCTCGCAATCGGCGACGGCTCGAAGCAGAAAGTCATCGACCAGGTCAGCGCGATGGGCACCAACCTCCTCACCGTGCGCCCCGGCGCGCCCAACACCCGCGGCCGCGATGCCCCGGCGACGCTGGTGATCGAGGACGTGCGCGCGATCGCAACCCTGCCCAACGTGCTCGCCTCGGTGCCCGAGCAGGGCGGCACGATCACCCTGCGCGCGGGCAACACCGACCACCGCAGCAGCGTCAACGGCACCTCGGCGGACTACGTTCTCGCGCGCAACTGGGCGCCCGCCAGCGGCACCTTCTTCAGCGCCGAGGACGAGGCGCGCTACGCCACCGTCGCCGTGCTCGGCCAGACCGTGGCCGGGGCGCTGTTTCCCGCCGGCGATGCGGTCGGCCAGTTCGTGCTGGTCAACAACATCCCCTTCCAGGTCGTCGGCACGATGACCCCGAAGGGCGCCACCCCCTGGGGCCAGGACCAGGACGACATCGTCTTCGTCCCCTACACCACCGGCAGCCTGCGCATCACCGGCCAGCGCTTTTTGCGCAACGTCACCGTCGCCGTGGAGGACGTCGCCCGCATCGACGACACCCAGGCCGAGGTGAGCAGCCTGTTGCTGGCGCGCCACGGCGTCGAGGACTTCCAGATCCGCAACATGGCCTCGGTGATCGACACCGTGTCGGAGACGCAGAACACGCTCACGATCCTGCTCGGCACGGTGGCGGCGATCTCGCTGCTGGTCGGCGGCATCGGGGTGATGAACATCATGCTGGTGTCGGTCACCGAGCGCACCCGCGAGATCGGCATCCGCATGGCCACCGGCGCACGCATGAAGAACATCCTGCAGCAGTTCCTGATCGAGGCCCTGGTGGTGTCCGCCGTCGGCGGGCTGATCGGCGTCGTCGTCGGCCTCGGCAGCGCGGCGATCATCGCGCGCTTCGGCACCGCGGTGCAGTATTCGCTCGCGCCGGTGGTGCTCGCCTTCAGCTGCGCCTTCCTCACCGGCCTGGTGTTCGGCTACCTGCCCGCGCGCAAGGCCGCCCGCCTCGACCCGGTGGTCGCCCTCGCCTCGGAATGAAACCGCGTCTCCCCAACATGCTCACGCCTCCCCCACCGCAGCCCCGGCCCCTTTCCATCCACGCCCTTGCCACAAAGCGTCCGCGCCCGACCCGCCGCCTCGCCCTCGGCCTGCTGGCCGCGAGCATCCTCGGCGGCTGCGCCGTCACCGAGCCGCTCGTGCGCCCCGACATTGCCCTGCCCGCCGCATGGAGCGAGCCGTCAGCCAGCGCCGCGTCAAGCATTGCCGACACCTGGTGGCAGGGCTTCGGCTCGCCGCAACTCGATGCGCTGGTCGCCGAGGCGATGCTCTCCGCCCCCGACCTGCGGATCCAGGCCGAGCGCGTCGTGCAGGCCGAGCTGGCGCTGCGCCAGGCCGGCGCCTCGCTGCTGCCCTCGCTGGCGCTGGGCGGCGGCAGCGGTGTCCACAATGCCGAAGGTGACGAATCCGCGTCCACCAGCGCCAGCCTCAACGCCCGCTACGAGATCGACCTGTGGGGGCGGCTGGCCGCCACCCGCGACGCCAGCCGCGCCAGCCTCGCCGCGACCCGCTTCGATCACAAGGCTGCACGCCTGTCGATGGCGGCCAACGTCGCCACCCTGTGGTTCCAGGGCCTGACGCTGGCAGAGCGCGTCGACATCGCACGTCAGAACCTGGCGATCGCCGAGCGCGTGCTGCGCGTCGTCCAGGCGCGCTACGACCACGGCGCTGCCTCCGCGCTCGATCTGAGCCAGCAGCGCAGCACCGTGCTCGCCCAGCGCAAGGCGATCGAGCCGCTCGAAGTCTCGTTGCGCCAAACCCGCTCGGCGCTCGCCATCCTGCTCGGGCACCCGCCGCAGACCGGCTTCGCCGCCGGCGCGCGCCTCGCCGAGCTGCACGTCCCCGTCATCGATGCCGGGCTGCCTTCGGAGCTGCTGCTGCGCCGCCCCGACATCGCCGCGAACGAAGCCGCGCTTGCCGCCGCCGCCGCCAACCTCGCCGCGGCACGCGCCGCGCTGCTGCCCGCGATCAGCCTGACGGCCGGCGCCGCCACCAGCAGCGCCGAGCTGCTGGCGCTGGCCGGGCGCAACAGCGTGCTGTCGCTGTCGGCTGCGCTGCTGCAGACGATCTTCGACGGCGGCCGCCTTGCCGCCGACGTCGACATCCAGCGCTCGCGCCAGCGCGAACTGGTCGAAGCCCATCGGCAGACAGTCCTCACCGCACTCAAGGAAGTCGAGGACGCCCTCGCCAACACGGCCCGCGATGCCCGCCAGGAAAGCGCCCAGCGCGAGATCCTCACCGAAGCCCGGCGCAGCCTGCGCCTGTCGGAACTGCGCTACCGCGAAGGTGCCGACGGCCTGCTCGCCGTGCTCGACGCCCAGCGCGCGCTGTTCGCCGCGCAGGACCAGCTCGTGCAGCTGCGCCTGGCGCGGCTGAGCGGCGCGGTCGACCTCTACCGGGCATTGGGCGGCGGCTGGCAGGCCGGGGGGTGAGGCCCGCTCGGGCGAGGTGTTGCAACAATCCAACAAAGTTAATGAAAATAGTTGTCATTTGTAACACCGCTGTATAATTGCCCCGAGAAAGCCGTTCTCGTACCCGGGCGCTGGACGCCCACTTCCTCCCCACCAGCCAGCCAGTCGCGTCCTTGCGGCAAGCCAGCCAGATTCATGCCGCAAGGACCGACTGATGAATTGCAAGACTTCACCAGCTAGCACGCTCCATTCCCCGCTGCGCCTGACGCGACTCACGCTCGCCGTCGCCGCCACCTTCCAGCTGTCCGCGCTCGCCACCGCGGCCGAGGTCCAGCTGCCCCGCATCGACGTCGTCGGCAGCGATGCCGAGGCGGTCAAGAAGATCCCCGGGGCGGTCAATATCGTCACCAAGGAAGATCTCGAGCAGTCCCAGCCCCTGTCCACCGAGGCCGCGCTCAAGAGCGTGCCCGGCATCGTCATCAAGCCCGAGGAAGAAAGCGCCATCGTCGGCAACATCGGCATGCGCGGCCTGAGCGCCGCCGACTACAAGACGCTGATCCTCGAAGACGGGGTTCCGGTCGCACCAGGCCTGTTCGTCGGCAATGCCCGCTATTACAACCCGCGCATCCAGCGCATGGAGAGCATCGAAGTGCTCAAGGGTGCAGCCTCGCTGCGCTACGGCCCGAGCACCATCGGCGGCGTGATCAACTACAAGACCAAGACCCCCGCACCGGGGGTGTCGGTGTCCGGGCGCATCGGCTCGCACGGCTACCGCGAAGCGACCCTCGAGGCGGGTGGCCAGTCGCCCTCCGGCGAGGCGATCGGCGGCCTGGTGTTTACCGGCGCGCGCAGCGACGGCTTCCAGGACAAGGATTTCGAGATGCAGGACCTGATGGTCAAGGGCGGCATGGCGCTCGGCGACAAGCAGTGGATCGGGGTCAAGTTCACCAACTACGAAAACGACGCCAACATCTCCTACCGCGGCGTCTTCCTCGACGCCTACCGCGCCGAAGCCGGCTTCAACCCCGCGCCCGACGACTGGTTCCTGACCGAGCGCCGCTCGTTCGACATCAACCATGAATGGACCATCAACGCCGACACCACGCTGAGCACCCTGGTGTACTGGAGCGAGATGTTCCGCGACTACTGGCGCTTCGGCACGGTCAAGGATGCGCCGACCAAGATCGTGAATGGCCTGACGCAGTGGAACTACAGCGACAGCGTCAATGGCAACAACCGCTCCTTCGACCGCTTCGGCATCGATAGCCGGCTCAACATCGCCCACAACAGCTTCGGCATGCGCAACGAGACCGAGCTCGGGATCCGCTTCATGGACGAGGAGATGGTCGACCAGACCATCCAGGCCACGCGCGCCACGCCGCGCACCGGCACGATCGCGAAGGACGTGGTCGATGCCGCCAAGAGCTACGCCTTGTTCGCACAGAACCGCTTCATCATCAACGACCGCCTCGCGGTCACCCCGGGGGTGCGCATCGAGAACTACGAACAGACCCGCAAGGACCGGCGCAAGACCGCAGCCCAGGGCAACAAGGCCGACACCTCCAATACCGAGGTCATGCCCGGGATCGGCGCCACCTTCCAGCTCGCGCCGATGGCGCAGCTCTACGGCGGCGTCTACAAAGCGTTCTCGCCGGCGCTCAACGGCGATGCGCTGAACGGGCTGTCGGACCAGCAGCTCGACGCCGAGCGCTCGGTCAACGTCGAGATCGGCGTGCGCGGCAGCAACGCGCGGCTGCGTTACGAAGTCACCGCCTTCCGCATGGACTTCGACAACCAGATCATCCCCGCCAACAGCAATTCGCTGTTCCAGACCACCAACGGCGGCGAAACCCTACACCAGGGCCTGGAAGCGGCGATCGGCTACGACTTCGGCCGCGGCTTCAGCATCGACGCCAACGCCACCTACATTCCGGACGCCGAGTTCGTCGGCAACCGCTACAAGGCGAACGGCAGCCTCGACATTCCCGATGGCAACCGCGTCACCTACACCCCGGAATGGGTCGCCAACCTGATCCTGGGCTACAAGTCCGGGCCGCTGAAGACGGCCTTGAGCATCAACTACGTCGATGAGCAATACACCGACGCCACCAACTCGCGGGCGCTGAAGGAAAACACCTCCGGCTTCTTCACCGGCAAGATGGACGCCTACACCACCGCCGACCTGACCGCGAGCTACACCATCAACAAGCAGCTGAGCGTGTTCGGTGCGGTGAAGAACCTCGCCGACGAGCACTACATCGCCAGCCTGCGCCAGGGCATCTACGTCGGCCCCGAGCGCAGCTACGAGATCGGGGCCAAGTACAGCTTCTGATCTCTTCCGGCGCGCGGCGCGGACACGCCGTGCGCCGGGTCCGCAAGCCCGCTGCGGGGCGAGCATGAAAAAAGCGCCGAAAGGCGCTTTTTTCATGCTGGGTGCGCCCGCCGGGCGCGCCCCGTTACCGCTTCGGCTTACTTGACGATCTGGCGGGACACCGACAGGTACTCGCGCCCGCGCTCGATCACCGCCGCGCGGTCGAGCTTCTCGGACGCCTTATGCACCGCTTCGAGCGTGTCGGCGAGGGCGTCCATGTCCGCGTTGATCTTCTTCAGCGCGTTTTCCAGCGTATAGGTGAGGATGTGCACCTCGGCCAGGTCGGAATCGCTGACTTCGCCATCGAGAATGGCCTGCAGCTTGTGGTTGTACTCGGAAAAATTGGCCGCGGCCTGCGTCAGGGTTTCCGCCGGCTTGCCCTTGAAGTGGCCGCCGTCTTCGGCTGCCGCCACCGGCAGCGTGGAGACGAGGCCGAGCGCGGCGACAAGGCCGGCGGCAATCAGTTTTTTCATCTGTCTTCCTTTTCGGAACGGGGAGGTGGCACGCGCATCCGGGCCCTGCGGCGCCGATCCGCGGCGCGACCCATTATCGCGAACAATTCGCAACTCTATTTCTTTTTGACGCCCTGTCAAGGTGAAGCCCGGCCACTCAGCACCAGCTCACCGGAGCCGCCAGCAGATAGCCCGCGCCATACACCGTCTTGATGAACTTGCCGCTGTGCCCGCCCTGCTCGAAGCGCTTGCGCAGGCGCGACACGCGCAGGTCGATGCTGCGGTCGAGGGCGCACACGTCGCGCCCGGCAAGCAGCTGTTCGCGCGACAGGATCTGGTTGGGACGTTCGAGGAAGGCGGTCAGCAGCTGCGCTTCGGCCAGGCTCAGGGTCTCTTCCCCGCCCGCGGGCGAAATCAGGCGCTGGGTCGCGCACTCGAAGCGCCAGCCGGCGAAGCTCGCCGCCCGCGGCGCCTCGGCCTCGCCCGCCGCCAGCGGCTGATAGCGGCGCAGGATGCTGCGCACGCGGGCAATCAGTTCGCGCGGCTCGAAGGGCTTCACCACGTAGTCGTCGGCCCCCAGCTCCAGCCCCATCACGCGGTCGTGGGTGTCGTCGCGCCCGGTGACGATCAGCAGGCCGAAGCGATGACGGCCGCGCAGCTGCTGCAGCACGTCCATCCCGTCCATGTCGGGCAGGCCGAGATCGAGGATGGCCAGATCCGGCGCCTGCACCCGCAGCTGGCGCAGGAAATCGCCACCGCGGCCGAAGCACGCATGGCGAAAGCCGTAGCGCTCGAGCGCGGCAGCGATCAGGCGCGCCACCGCGGCATCGTCTTCGACCACGTGGATCAGGGCGGAAGGCTTGTCGTTCATGCCGGATAGAGGTCCTCGGAGGGGCCCGCGGCAGCACCGCCCGGCCCGTGCAGAAGTGCCGGCACTGCGCCCGCGCTCAGCCGAGCGCGCCGCGCAGCGCCGCGACCAGCGCCGCCTGACTGAAAGGCTTGTCGAGCACCGGCAGGGCGGCATCCTCGCGCCCCGCTCCGGTCCGCTCGGCGTAGCCGCTCATCAGCACCACCGGAATTTCGGGGCGGAAGCGTCGCACGAAGCGCGCCAGCGCACGCCCGTCCATCCCGCCCGGCATGACGATGTCGGACAGCACGAGGCCGATCGCGGGGATATTCTCGACCATGTCGGCGGCCTCGTGGCCGTTTTCCGCTTCCAGCACCGCAGCGCCCAGTGTCGCAAGCTGCTTGCGCACCACGTCGCGGACCTTGTCGTCGTCCTCCACCAGCAGCACCAGGCGGCCTTCGAGCAGGCCGGCGTCGGTCACCGCGGCCGCCGGCGGTGCGCCAGACACGGCGGGCGCGGCCGCCACCCGGGGCAGCAGCAGGCACACCGTCGTCCCCACCGCCTGGCGGCTGCGCACGCGCACCCCGCCGCCCGACTGCTTGATGAAGCCATACACCATCGCCAGCCCCAGGCCGCTGCCCATGCCGAACTTCTTGGTGGTGAAGAAGGGCTCGAACACGCGTGCCAGGGTGAGGCCGTCCATGCCGGTGCCGTTGTCGCTGACGGCGATCCGCACATAGCGCCCCGCGGCCACGTCGAGATCGGCGGCGGCCGCTTCGTCGAGCGTCTCCTGGGCGCACTCGATGCGCAGCTCGCCGCCGTTGGGCATCGCATCGCGGGCGTTGAGGGCGAGGTTCAGCAGCGCGCTTTCGAGCTGGTTGGGGTCGACCAGCGCCACCAGGCCGGCCTCGCGCGAAGCGGTCGAGATCGACACCGACCCCGGCAGCGAGCGCCGGATCAGCCGCGCCATGCCGAGCACCAGCTCGTTGACCTCGACCGGCAGCGGCGCAATCGGCTGCTGGCGGGAAAAGGCCAGCAGGCGCCGGACCAGGCCCGCCCCGCCTTCGGCGGCGGCGAGCGCCGGCTCGACGTACTCGGCCGCCAGCGCCGCCCCGTCGGCGCGCCCGCCGAGCGCTTCGAGCAGGCCGTGGAGGTTGCCCATGACCACGGTCAGCATGTTGTTGAAGTCGTGCGCCAACCCGCCGGTGAGCTGGCCGATCGCTTCCATCTTCTGTGCCTGCGCCAGCGCGCGGTGAGTGCGCCTCGCCTCGGTGATGTCGACCGCATGGACGTAGCAGCCCTTGACCTCGCCGTCGGGGCCGAAGTCGGGCACCAGCGTGCTGCGCGCGAACAACGCCTCGCCGTCGGCGCCGGGCATGCTGTATTCGTAGGTCACCTCCTCCCCGGCGAGCGCACGCCGCACATGGCCTTCGACCTGGGCGAACACCGCGGGGCCGATCACCTCGGGAATCGGCCGGTCTTTCATCCCCGCGCTGGTGGTGCCGAACCACTGCGCATAGCGCCGGTTGCCGTAGCGGTACACCCAGTGGCGGTCGAAATAACCGATGTGGGCCGGAATCGTGTCGGTGATCTGGCGCAGGCGCAGCTCGCTCGGATCGAGCGCCGGCGCCCCGTCCCGGCGCGGTACTGAATTGTTTGCTTCCACTGCCCGAGGCCCCCGCTTCACCGCTGCAAAACGCTTCATTCTAGAGCGCCCCCCGCCTGCGGCAAGCGCCGGACAAGATTGCGTACATTGCGGCGCAACTGGCGACACGATTGTTTGCCATTCTCCATACTGATGGGTATGGAGCCGGGTGCCGCTGCGCCCTCCCCGACCCGATCGAAAACCCGTTTGACATGATGGGAGTGGAGAGGATGTCGAAACACGCCTACGAACAAGGACTGGACAAGAATCCGGCCAACTACGTGGCACTGTCGCCGCTCAGCTTCATCGAGCGCAGCGCCGCGGTGTATCCGCAGCGCACCAGCGTGATCCACGGCACGCGCCGCTTCACCTGGAGCGAGACCTACCGCCGCTGCCGCCGCCTGGCGAGCGCACTGGTCGCCCACGGCGTGGGCCGCGGCGACACCGTGGCAGTGATGCTGCCCAACGTGCCGGCGATGGTCGAAGCCCACTTCGGCGTGCCGATGAGCGGCGCCGTGCTCAACACCCTGAACACCCGCCTCGACGCCGAGGCGCTCGCCTTCATGCTCGGGCACGGCGAAGCGAAGGTGCTGATCACCGACCCCGAGTTTGCCGCCCCGGTGCGCGCCGCGCTCGCCCTGCTCGGCGCCGCCGCGCCGCTCGTGATCGACGCGCTGGACCCCGAATACCCGGGCACCGAGCGCGTCGGCACGGTCGAATACGAGGACTTCCTCGCCGCCGGCGACCCCGCCTTCGCCTGGCAGCTGCCGCCCGACGAGTGGGACGCGATCGCGCTCAACTACACTTCGGGCACCACCGGCAACCCCAAGGGGGTGGTCTACCATCACCGCGGCGCATATCTGAACGCCACCTCCAACATCGTCAGCTGGGGCATGCCGCCGCACGCGGTGTACCTGTGGACGCTGCCGATGTTCCACTGCAACGGCTGGTGCTTCCCGTGGACGGTGGCGGCCACCGCCGGGGTCAATGTCTGCCTGCGCAAGGTCGACCCGGCGCTGATCTTCGAGCTCATCCGCCGCCACAAGGTCAGCCACCTGTGCGGCGCGCCGATCGTCTACGGGATGCTGATCAACGCCCCCGACGGCCTGCGCGCGGGCATCGAGCACAGCGTCGCCGCGCTGGTCGCCGGCGCCGCGCCGCCGGCGGCGATCATCGAGGGCGCCGAGCGCATCGGCTTCGACATCACCCACGTCTATGGACTGACCGAAACCTACGGCCCCGCTGCGGTGTGCGCCAAGCACCCGGAGTGGAACGAACTGCCGATCGACCGCCGCGCCGAACGCAACGGCCGCCAGGGCGTGCGCTACCACATGCAGGAAGCGATCACCGTGCTCGACCCGCTGACGATGGCGCCGGTGCCGGCCGACGGCGAGACTCTGGGCGAGATCATGTTCCGCGGCAACCTGGTGATGAAGGGCTACCTGAAGAACGCCAAGGCCACCGCCGAAGCCTTCGCCGGCGGCTGGTTCCACACCGGCGACCTGGGCGTGCTGCAGCCCGACGGCTACGTCAAGATCAAGGACCGCTCCAAGGACGTGATCATCTCCGGCGGCGAGAACATCTCCTCGCTCGAAGTCGAAGACGTGCTCTACCGTCACCCTGCGGTGCTCACCGCCGCGGTCGTCGCCCGCCCCGACCCCAAGTGGGGCGAAGTGCCCGCCGCCTACATCGAAGTCAAGGACGGCGCCGGCATCACCGCCGACGACATCATCGCCCACTGCCGCGCCCACCTGGCGCGCTACAAGGTCCCCAGGCACATCGAGTTCTGCGTTTTGCCCAAGACCTCGACCGGCAAGATCCAGAAGTTCGCCCTGCGCGAGCTGGCCAGGTCGGCCTCCGCCATCGAGTAGGCGCGGCGCCACCGACGGCCCACCGGCGGATGAGGAGCGCTGCCGGCGCGCCGCTGTTTTCCCCAACCAAAACAACACAGGAAACCCAACCATGGCCCTTTCGCGCCAGCATGGCGCCGAGCACCCGTTCTGGGCGCTCGGCCCGTTCAAGATCCGCCTGCCCTTCATCCACTACCGCTGGGAATTTCCCGAGATGGTGCAAGGGCTGTTCATGTTCGTCGTCAGCCTGGGGATGATCCCGCTGCTGATGAAATACCTCGGCATGCCGTATGAAGCCGCGCTCGCCTTCTGCGTCGTCGCCGGCATCGGCTACCTGCTGCCGGCGCTGATGGGCGTGCCCCTGGTGCCGGGCTGGATCACCCCGGCGATTCCGGTGGTGCTGCTCTACCTGCAGGCGTTCGAGCCCGGGCCGGAAGCGGTGAAGGCGATGTTCGCGCTCCAGCTCGAAGTGTTCGTCATCTTCCTGATCCTCGGTCTGACCGGCCTCGGCAACAAGCTGGTGAGGATCATTCCCAACTCGCTCAAGTCGGGGATCATCATCGGCGCCGGCATCGCGGCGATGATGGGCGAGCTGAAGACCGGCGGACGCATCGACACCACGCCGGTGTCGCTGCTGATCGGCTCCATCGTCTCGGCCTACATCCTGTTCTCGCTGTCGTTCAAGCACGTCGTCGAGACCAGCAGGCTCGCCAAGATCATCTCCAACTTCGGCATGATCCCGGGCATGTTCGTCGCCATGATCATCGGCTGGACGGTGGGCGAGTACGCCCTGCCCGACATCCAGTGGGGGATCACCTCGCCCGACTTCGGCCTGATGATGAACTACCTGGTATTCGACACCGGAATGCCGGACGCGGACATGTTCCTGCTCGCGATTCCCACCGCGATCATCGCCTACGTCATCGCCTTCGGCGACATCCTGGTCGGCTTCACCCTGTGCAGGCGCGTCGACCACCTGCGCCCGGACGAGAAGATCGAGCTCGACGTCACCCGCGTGCACCTGGTCACCGCGCTGCGCAACGGCCTCCACGCCCTGCTCGCACCCTGGCCAGGGCTGGCCGGCCCGCTATGGACCGCAGCCCACGCCACCGTGGCCGAGCGTTACGCGCTCGGGCGCAAGGCGATGGACTCGATCTACTCCGGCGGCGGCACGTTCTGGATCACCGGCCTGATCGCAATCTTCATCCTGCCGCTGGTGTCGGTGTTCAAGCCGGTGCTGCCGATCGCGCTGTCGCTCACCCTGGTGCTGACCGCCTACATCTGCATCATGGTCGGCATGGAAGAGCTGAAGAGCTCCACCGAGCGCGGCGTCGCCGGCATCGTCGCGGTCACCCTGGCGATGCCCGACCCCAAGGCCACGGTCTACGCGGTGGCGATCGGCCTCGTGCTGTACTGGCTGATCGAGCGCCCCAACGCCGCCCAGCGCGCGAAGGAAGACCTCAGCATCATCGGCGACGACACCGCCGCAATCGAAGCCGGCGACCGCCACGGCGTGGCGCAGGTGCGCTGAGCCTGCAGGCACGCCAGGCGCCGCCCAGCCCGCGAGGCCGGGCGGCGCCGGCAGGCTTCGATTGACGGCACCGGCATGAAACGAGACAATAAGAATTGTTCTCAATGAATGCCAGCCACACCGAGCCTCGGACCGCGCCCCATCTGCGCACAGCGTTCGCGCGCCATCCGGTCAGCCAGCCCGATTGCGGGGTTCGCCCCGTCCATCTTCCGGAGGCTCCCGTGAGTGTGTCCCCCAGCCCCACCGTCGCCGAGCTCTACCACGCCCACCGCGGCTGGCTGCTGAACTGGCTGCGGCGCCGGCTCGGCTGCCCCCACGACGCCGGCGACCTGGCCCAGGACACCTTCGTCCGCGTGCTGCTGCGGGCCGACCGCGACCACCCCCGCGAGCCGCGCGCCTACCTCGCGACTCTCGCCCACGGCCTGCTCGTGGACCACCTGCGCCGGCGCGACCTCGAGCGCGCCTACCTCGCCGAGCTGGCCGCGCGGCCCGAAGCGGTGCAGCCCTCGGCAGAGGATCTCGCCATCGCCGTCGACACCTTGCGCGCCATCGACCGCCTGCTCGACGGCCTCGCCCCCAAGGTGCGCGCCGCCTACCTGTACAGCCGCCTCGACGGCCTCGCCCATGCCGAGATCGCCGCCCTGCTCGGCGTCTCGGTGTCGCGCGTGCGCCAGTACCTGAGCACCGCCGCACGCCACTGCTATGCGCAGCGCTATGCCGGCTGAGGAAGAGCGGGCGCGCCCGGGGGCCACCGCGCACGCCCGGCCCGGCGACGATGCACCGGTGGCGGCGCAGGTGCTCGACGCCGCCATCGCCTGGCAGCTCGAGCTCGACGCGGGAGCGGCCCCGGCGGCGGTGCGCGCCGCCTTCAGCGCCTGGCTCGAAGCCGACCCCGAACACCGCCGCGCGTGGCGCCAGCTGTGTGCCCTCGACGGCGGCCTGCGCCCGCTGCAGGCGCCCCCGCTGCGCGCCGCACTGCTGCGCGCACCGCGCAACCGGCGCCGCCGCACGGCCGCGGCGGTGCTCGCCGGCGTACTGCTCACCGGTGCCGGCCTGGCCACGCTCGAACTGCAGATGCCGCTGGCGGCGCGGCTGGCCGACCACGGCACGGCCACCGGCGAGCGCCGCCAGTTCGCGCTCCCCGATGGCAGCCGGCTCTACCTGAACACGCGCAGCGCCGTCGACCTCGCCTTCGACGCCGAGCGCCGCGCGCTGCACCTGACCGCCGGCGAGATCCTCGTCGAGACCGCCCACACTGCGGCCGAAACCCGCCCCTTCGTCGTCCTCACCGCCGACGGCGCGCTGCGCGCGCTCGGCACCCGCTTCGTGGTGCGCAAGCTCGAACACGGCACCCTGCTCACGGTCGTGCACTCGGCGGTCGCTGCCCGGCCGGCGCGACGGACCGACGAACAGCGGATCGGCGATGGCGAGCGCGCGCTGGTGCACGCCGACGGCGTCGACCCCGCCGCCCCCGCGCCGGCCGACGCCGATGCCTGGCGCGACGGCATGCTGGTGGTCGAGGACGCGCCGCTCGCCGAGGTCGTCGCCGAACTCGGCCGCCACCGCCCGGGCCACGTCGGCGTCGACGCCGCGGTGGCGAACCTGCGCGTCACCGGCACCTTCTCCCTCGACGACACCGAGCTCGCGCTGCAGGCGCTCGCCGACGGCCTCGGCCTGAGACTGCTCCGCCGCGGCCCGTGGTGGCTGACCCTCGCCCCCGCCGCCTGAACCCGCGCGCGCCCGGCGGGGGGTGGCGGTATTTTTTGCGCTTTTTTTGTCCTGCCCCCTGTCACTTTTCAGTTCTCGTTCGGCACACCAGGCAAGAAGCTTTCATCCGCCAGGAGTTTTGCCCATGTATCGAACCGCTCCCCCCCGCCCCGCCGCCCGCCCGCTGCTGCGCCCGCTGCTCGCCGCACTGGTGCTCGGCACCGGCGCCGTCGCCCTCGCCCCGGCCGTCGCCGCACCCTCGGCGCAAGCCGCCGCCACCGAGCGCGACTACAACCTGCCCGCCGGCCCGCTCGCGGCGACCTTGAACCGCATCGCGCGCGAAGCCGGCCTCACCGTCGTCGTCGATGGCGGCCTCGTCGCCGACCAGCGCGCTCCCGCCGTGAACGGGCGCATGAACGCCGAGACGGCACTGCGCCGCGCGCTCGCCGGCAGCGGCCTCGGCCTCTCGATCGAGGGCGGCGCGGCGGTGATCCGCCCCCGCAGCACCACGGCCGCCTCGCCCCAGCAACTGCCCGAAGTGCGCGTCCTCGCCGCCTCGCCCACCGCCGCCTACCAGGCCGCGGCGGCGACCAGCGCCACCCGCATCGATGCGCCGCTGCGCGACATCCCGCAGACGGTCAACGTCGTCACCGCAGCGCTGATCGCGGACCAGGCCGCGCAGTCCCTGCAGGACACCCTGCAGAACGTGCCGGGCGTCTCCTTCCACATCGGCGACGGCCAGCGTGACCAGGTCTATATCCGCGGCTTCGACGCCATCGGCGATCAGTACGTGGACGGCCTGCGCGACGACGGCCTGTACTACCGCGACCTCTCCAACGTCGATCGCATCGAGGTGGTCAAGGGGCCGGCAGCCGTCCTCTACGGCCGCGGCTCGTCGGGTGGCATCGTCAACCGCATCACCAAGAGGCCCGGCCCCGACCCGGTACGCGAACTGAGCCTGGTGCTCGGCAGCTGGGACCAGCGGCGCGGCAGCGTCGACCTCGGCGGCGCCCTCGGCGAGTCCGCGGACTTCCGCCTCACCGCCGCCATCGAGCGCGCCGACAGCTTCCGCGACGAAGGCTTCCTCGAGCGCGAAGCCTTCGCCCCCTCGCTTGCGCTGCAGCTTTCGGCCGACACCCGCCTCCTCATCCAGGCCGAAACGCTGCGCGACCAGCGCATCACCGACATGGGCATTCCGGCCTTCCGCGGGCGCCCGGTGAAGGTTTCGGACGACACCTACTACGGCACCGCCGACGCCCGCCGCGACGACTACTCCGAGGCCCGCGTCGACGCCGCACGCCTCACCCTCGAGCACCGCATCGACGACCGCTTCGCGCTGCGCAACCACTTCGGCACCTACACCTATCGGCTGGACCGCCAGAACACCTTCGCCGCCACCGTCAACGAGGCGGCACGCACCGCGAGCCTGTTCCACGGCGCCACCGACCGCGACGACAAGGGCTGGTTCAACCAGCTCGAACTCACCCAGGAACTCACCGCCGCCGGCATGCGCCACCAGCTGCTGTACGGCCTCGAACTGGGCCGCCAGAAGAAGGACTTCCAGTCGTGGAACTGGAACGTGCGCCCCACGGTGGATCTCTTCGCGCCGCACCAGCCGGCGCTTGCCGCCTTCGGCCGCCCGGTGCTCGCCAACGACAACCTGACCTCGATGGAAGTCGTCAGCGCCTACGTGCAGGATCTGGTGACCCTGTCGCCGCGCTGGAAGACGCTGCTCGGCCTGCGCCACGACAGCTTCCGCCAGGAAGTCGACGACCGCCTCGCCGGCCAGCCCGACCGCGAGCGCACCGACCGCGAATGGAGCCCGCGCGCCGGCCTCGTCTTCCAGCCCAGCGACTGGCAGTCGTGGTACCTGTCGTGGAGCCGCTCCTTCCAGCCCTCGGGCGAGACGCTCGCATTCTCCGCCGCCCAGGCCGACATGGCCCCCGAGGAGACGACCAACCTCGAAGTCGGCACCAAGCTCGACTTCTTCGATGGCCGGCTGTCGGCGACCGCCGCGCTGTTCGAACTCGAGCGCCGCGGGATCAAGGCCGTCGACCCGCTCAGCAAGGCGCTGGTCGCGGTCGGCACCCAGCGCACGCGCGGCCTCGAACTCGCCGTGGCGGGCGAGATCGCGCCGCGCTGGCAGTTGTCGGCGGGCTATGCCCATCTCGACACGCGCGTCACGCGCTCGGTGGCAGTCCAGAACGGCGTCGCCCTGGAAGGCACGCGCGCCGCGCTGACGCCGCTCAATAGCGCCAACCTGTGGCTGGTGCACGAGCTGGGCGGCGGCTTCCACCTCGGCGGCGGCCTGCGCTACGTCGGCGACCGTTACGCGGCCCCCGACAACTTGGTGACGCTGCCGTCCTACGTCACCGCCGACGCGATGCTGCGCTACGAGGCCAAGGGCTACGAGCTCGCCCTGAACCTGAAGAACCTGGCCGACAAGGAGTATTTCGTCTCCGGCCACGGCGCGAGCAACAACCTCAACGCTCCCGGCGCACCACGCAGCATCCAGCTGAGCGCACGCCTGCGCTTCTAGCGCTGGCGCAGGGCTCAGCCATATTTGCGAATGCGAATGGGTATCAAGTACACTCTCGCACGTGCTACAGGCTCCACTTCCCGTGCCTGCAGCACGCACACCCGCCAGCCAGGGGCGCCATGCTCTCAGCCAGCCTATGAGCCCATGGAGAGTGATCGATGCCTTGCCCCCGCAGATGCCCATCCCGCCGCCACCCCCTCGCCGCCGCCCTGCTCGCCGGCCGCGCCCTGCCTGCCGCGGCGCAGGGCGCGGCCGCGCTTGAAGCCGTCACCGTCCGCGGGCGCGCGGTGACCGTCGGCTATCAGGGGGACGTTTGAGCAACATGACGCGAATACGCCCTCTCCGGGCAGCGATGGCTGCGCGGCGGCATGGCGCGATCGCCGTGCGCGTGCTCGCCGCGGTCGGTGGCGGCTACGCCTGCACCGCCGCAGCGGTGGCATTGCTCGCGGCCTTGCTGGCGCTCGCCGGCATCCCCCGCGGACAGGCCGCGGTAGCGGCGGCACTGAGTGGCTTTCCGCTCTACCTCGCCGTGCTGCTGTGGGGTTTCACCGCACCGCTCACCCGCGTCGGCACTGTTCTCGGTGCCACCACCGCCGCCTGCGCCCTGCTCGCGGCATGGCTGGCAGTGCCGCCGGCAAGCGGGAGCTGATCGATGAGCCCGCACGCGCGCCAGTCGATGAGCGCCCTCCACACCTGGGCCGGCGTGGTGCTGGGCGGTGTGCTGCTGCTGATCTTCTGGATGGGCACCCTGTCGGTGTTCGACCGCGAGATCGACCGCTGGATGATGCCGGAAACGCGGCTGCCACCGTCGGTGGCGACGGCACCGCTGCCCTCGTTCGACCAGACCGTGCTGCCGGTGGCGCAGCGCCTGGCACCGTACGGCACGACCTGGAGCGTGGTCCTGCCCTCGGCGCGCACCCCGGTCCATACCCTGCGTCATGCCGATGACGCCGGCCGGGCGCTGCGCCGGCACCTCGATCCACGCACCGGCGCGGTGCTCGAAGGTGCCGCCAGCGAAGGCGCGAGCGGCTTCTTCTTTCCGCTCCACTTCCGCCTCCACCTGCGCGCCTACAACCTCGGCTACTGGATCGTCGGCCTGGCCGGAATGGCGGTGCTGGTGCTGCTGGTTTCCGGGGTGCTGATCCACCGTCGCCTGCTGGCGGACTTCTTCGTCTTCCGCCCGGCCCGCGCCCTGCCGCGCGCGACCCTCGATATCCACAACCTCAGCGGCGTGCTGGCGCTGCCGTTCCACTTCACGATGGCGCTGTCGGGCCTGGCGATCCTGTTCACGATCTATTTCCCGAGCGCCTACCAGGCCGCCTACGCGCACGCCGGCACCCAGGCCCGGGAGGCGTTCGAGCGCGAGGCGATGGGCAAGTGGTCGCGCCCGCCGGCAGGGCGGCCGGGCACGCTGGCCTCGGTCGATGCCATGCTGGCGCGCGCGCAGGCGGCCTGGGACGGCGGGCGTCCCTATTTCGTGCGCGTCCGGCACGCCGGCGATGCGGCGTCCTACGTCGAAATCCGGCGCACATTCGCCGAAGAAGTCACGATGAACCTCGACATCCTCTATTTCGACGCCGCCAGCGGCGAAGTGCTTCACCAGCATCGGGCGCAGGGCGCGGTCGGGGTGCAGCGCTTCCTCACCGGCTTGCACTTCATCCAGTTCGAGCACTGGAGCCTGCGCTGGCTGTACTTCGCCGGCGGGCTGGGCGGCTGCGTGATGATCGCCTCCGGCCTGCTGTTCTGGCTCGAAGCCCGGCGCCGGCGCGCGGGCGTGGCGCAGGGCGCCGGCTTCCAGCTCGTCGAGGCGCTGACCACCGCCTCGAGCACCGGCCTGGTCGCCGCCACGCTCGCCTTCCTGCTCGCCAACCGCCTGCTGCCGGCCGCCATCGACGGGCGTGCCACGCTGGAGATGCAGGCATTCTTCGCCGCCTGGGCGCTCATGCTGGCGCACGCGCGCTGGCGGGGAAGGCATGCCTGGCGCGAACAATGCGCCACCATCGCGACACTCGCGCTCGGCGCCGTCGCCCTGAACTGGATCGGCACCGGCGCCCACCTCGGGCAGTCGCTGGCGGCCGCCTCGCAGGCCGTTGCCGGCGTCGATACCCTGCTGCTGGCGACCGCCCTTGCCGCCTCGTGGGCAGCGCACCGCCTGGGGCGGAGGGCGCAGCGGCGCACCGCCCCCACCACCCGCGGCGAAGAGACGGCATGAACGCGCCCGCACGGCCGCCAAAAGGGCAGCGCTCACCGCCCCCGGGGAGGAAGTCGCGCAGCGACAGGAGGGTCGTCCAGTGAGCGCGATCCTGCTCGCCGCCGCGTTCGCCGCCAGCTATCTCGGCTGGGCCCTGCTGGCACTCACGCAACCGGTCCACCGCCAGGCAGCAGGCGGGCAGGCGGACGACCGTGCATTCCGGCCCGGCCCGCCGCGCGCGCTCGGCAGCGCCCTGCTCGTGCTCACCGCCGTCCTCACCGTGCTCGGCGACGGCCCCGCCTTCGGCGCCCTGCTCGCGCTGCTGCTGCTGAGCGCCGGCGCATTCGCCGTCGCCTTCACGCTGAGCTGGCAGCCGCGCCTGCTCGGCTGTGTGGCCGCCATCGGACGCCGCGCCCGGTAAGTACCCCACGATGAGCGGCGCCGGACGGGCGGGCACGACACCCGCCCCGGGCGTACAATCCTCGACAGCGCATTTCGAGCGACCGCCGCCATGACCCACATCGTTTCCGCCCTCCCCGGACGCATCCGCATCCGCGGCAAGCCGCTGCGCAGCATCGAACGCCTGGCCGCGCTGGCCGCGGCACTCGGGCGCCTCGACGCCGTCCACTCGGTCACCCCCAATCCGAAGGCGGGCAGCCTGGTGCTGATCTACGATGCGGCCGCGGTCGAAGCCACCGAGTTCGAAGCCGAAGTCGAAGCGCTGACCGATGCGGAGGTCGCGCGTCACTACGCCGGCGGACCGCGTTCGACCCGGATGCAGATCAACCGTTATGCCAAGGTCGGCATGCTCGGCAGCCTGGCCGCTTCGCTCGCCTTCGCCGCCACCGGCCACAAGCGCTGGCACGCAGCGACCGGCAGCCTGTTCGTCGCCGCCTTGCTCGTGCACCTGACGGTGCATCGGCGCCACCTCCTGCGCTGAGCGCCTGCGCACAGGGCGCTGCGGCCCGGGCCGCGGCCCGGGCGCAAACGAGCGCCACCGCACGCGGGGCCGGCGCCGCCGGCCTCCAGACCGATCAGAACTCGAAGCTGGCCGCCACGCGCAGGGTGCGCGGCAGGCCGGCGGCGAGGTAGTTGTCGCCGGTCCCGAGCCAGTAGTCGCGGTCGGTGGCGTTGTCCAGGTTGGCCTGCAGCTTGACCGGGGTGGCGCCCCATTTGGTCGCGTAGCGGGTGCCCAGCGAGACCGTGGTGTAGGACGGCACATGGGCCTGCTCGAGGTTGTTCACCGCACGCTCGCCGACGTGGTAGAGGCCGCCGTTGAGCGACCACCCCGGCACCCCCGGCACCCGGTATTCGGCGAACAGGCTGAAGGTCCGCTTCGCCGTGTTCTGCGGCGTGTTGCCGAGCTGGGCGGCGTTGGCCGGCCCGACGCGGACGATCTCGGCATCCATGAACAGGGCCGAGGCCAGCACCGACCAGTCGCGGCCGAGGTCGCCGCCGGCCGACAGCTCGATCCCGCGGTAATCGCTGCGGCCGCCGATCACGAAGCGGTTGGCGGCGTCTTTGGTGGTCTGCGGTCGCTCGATGTCGAAATACGCGGCCTGCAGCATCATTCCCGAGCCGAGCCGGGCCTTGACGCCGATTTCCTTCTGCTTGTTGACCGCCGGCTCGAGCACTTCACCGGCATTGGCGTACTGCGCCCCCGCCACCCCGGTCTCTTCCAGCGCCTCCAGGTAGCTGCCGTAGAAGCTCAGGTTCGGATTGAGCTTGTAGATTACCGACAGGTTGGGCGAATCGCTCGTTACCTCGTAGGGCTTGGCGGTGCCGGCCTCGCTGCGGTAGCGCCCCCAGCGCACGCCGGCGAGCACCTGCCAGTGTTCGCCGAAGCTCATCCGGTCGAAGGCGTACACCCCGCGGTCGGTGATGCGGGCCGGCGTCAGCGCCTTCCAGGTGCCGGCGGCGATCCGCTCGATGTTGCGCGGATCGAAGTAGTTCTGCGCGATGCCGGTCACCGCAGGCGCCGTTTCACCACGCGAAGTGCGGGTGTTGGTGGTGGCGCCGAAGGTCAGCTCGTGCGTCACCGGGCCGGTCGTCAGGCTGCCGACCAGTTCGCCGCGCGCATTGCGGTTCTTGAACGCCTGGTCGCGGACGTAGAAGATGTTCAGGGTGCCGTCGCCGGTGGCCGGATCGGCGAAGTTGAACGTGGAAAAATTGCGGTCGCGCTCGGTTTCGGCCTGCCCCGCCTCCAGGGTGAGCATCCACGCCTCGGACAGAGTGATGTCGGTACGCGCCAGCACGTTGGTCGCTTTGGCGTCGTAGCGCTGCCATTCACCGGCATGGTTCAGGCGGTTGTCCACCGGGTCGGGCAGCCGCATCCCCGGCTTGAACAGGATGGCGGCGGGCTCGCTGACGTCCTTGCGGTAGTGCTCGATGTCGACGCGGAAATTGACCGCGCTGTTGATCCGCCAGTCGTGGGCAAGGGCGAACAGGCTGCGCTCGCCGTCGTAGTTTTCCAGTCCCACTTCCTGGCGGCCGGCGGCAACGTTGAGGCGGATGCCCTTGTCGCCGCCGTCGCCGTAGCGGCGGCTGAAATCGAGGTGGGCGTCGGCGCCGCCATGCTCATTCACCGACGTGTTGAGCGTCGTCACCGGCTTGTCCGCCGGGCGCTTGGTCACCAGGTTGACGATGCCCGACGGCGGCACCAGGCCGTAGTACAGCGAGGCCGCGCCCTTGAGCACTTCGACCCGCTCCTTGTTCTCGAGCGGGGTGTCGATCAGGTTGACGATCGGCAGCGAGCCGTTGAGGCGGTAGTTGCGCTGGTTATCGACGAGCAGACCGCGGATCGAGATGTTGTCGTAGGTGGCATTGCCGATCTGGGCGTGGGCAACGCCCGCGGTGTTGCGTAGCGCCCCGTGCAGGGTACGGGCGCCCTGCGCGTCGAGCACTTCGCGCGTCACCAGGTTGTTGGTCAGGGGCACGTCGAGGGGATCGAGATCGCGGAAGGTGCCGACCTGGATCGCATTGCCGGTGAAGCTGCCGCCGCGCTCGGCATGGACCCGCACTTCGTCGAGTTGTTGTTCGGCCGCGGCTGCCGGGGCGGCGGCGATCAGGCCGGCAGAAGCCAGCGCCAGGATCAGGGGGGAGGATTTGGGAAGGGGGGTAAAGGTTGGGCAGGAAAAGGCTTGGCTGGAAGACATGGTCGCGGAATGGTCGGAAAGGGAAAGAACCCGGAGCGGCAACCGCCGCTGCACGAGGCATCTGGTGCTTTGCCTGGACGACATTCCAGCCGTTGGGTAAGCACCGCCCCGCCGATCGGACGGGACGGCGCCGGGACTGGCCCTCGCAACCGTTCGGTCATTGTATCAAAATAATAACAATTCGCATTACTTGACTCATTGCTGACATGGCCAGCGCGCCCTCCTGTGCCGCTTACTCCCCGGCCGCCCGCGGCGATGCTAGCGGCGCCCGGCGGCGCGCCCTTCGTTCCCGCGTGGCGCCCGCGGCAGCCCGGCCCCGAGCAGCGCCCGCAGCAGGATCGCGATCGTGCTGCCGTTGTGCAGCAACGAGGCCGACACCGGGCTCAGCAGGCCGAGCGCGGCCGCCGACAGGATCGCGGTGTTCAGCCCGACGGTGAGGCGGAAGTTGCTCTTGACCAGCCGGCCGGTGGCCAGTGCCAGCGCGCGTGCGTCGGCGACGCGGGCGATGTCGTCCTCGAGCAGGGCGATGTCCGAGGCGAGGCGGGCGATGTCCGCGCCCTGGTGCATCGAGATCCCGACATGGGCGCCGCTGAGCGCGGGGGCGTCGTTGACGCCGTCGCCGATGAAGGCGACCTGGGCCCCATCGTCGGCCAGTTCCTGCAGCAGCCGGGCCTTATCGTGCGGCAGCAGGCCGGCGTGAAAGCCGTCCAGGCCAAGCGCCCCGGCCATCGCCGCGGCACGCGCCGGGTGGTCGCCGGTGAGCATCAGCACCCGCTTCACCCCCAGCCGGCGCAGGCGGTGCACGGTGTCGGCGCTGTTGCCGCGGAGGCTGTCGCGCAGCGCGAGCACGCCCAGCGGCTCGCCGCCGAAGCCGATGTAGAGCAGGGTCTTGCCCTCTTCGTGGAGGCGCTCGATCAGCGCCCCGTGGGCAGCGAGGTCGATGCCTTCGTCGTCCTCGACAAAGTGGCGCGAGCCGACCACGATGCGCTTGCCATCGATCACGCTGGCCACGCCGTGGGCGACGATGAACTCGACTTCCTTGTGGTCGAAGTGGCGCGGCTTATCGAGTCGGCGTGAGGCCTCGACCACTGCCAGCGCAAGCGGATGGAAGTAGTGCTCTTCGACCGAAGCGGCGAGGTTGATCAGGTCGGCGGAAGAAAAATCCGGCCGGAACGCCACCGAATCGGTGACTTCGAGGTGGCCGCTGGTGAGCGTGCCGGTCTTGTCGAAGACGAAGGTATCGGCCTCGGCCAGGCGCTCGAGCGCATCCGCCCCCTTCACCAGCATCCCGGCACGGCCGGCGCGGTACATCGCGGCCTTGAACGCCACCGGCGTGGACAGCTTGAGCGCGCACGAGTAGTCGGCCTGCAGCACCGCCGCCACCCGCCGCCAGTCGCGGGTCAGCGCCCAGGTGCCCACCGCCAGCCCGAGCACCATCGGCACCAGGCGGTCGGCCATGCGCGAGGCTTCGAGCTGGGTGCGGCTCTTGGCCGCGAGCGAGCGCTCGACGAAATCAGCGATACGCGCCGCCGCGGCCTGCGCGCCGACGTGCTCGGCGTAGATGCGCAGGCGCCCCTCGGCGACCACCGTGCCCGACAGCACGCGGTCGCCGCGGCGGCGGGCGACCGGCACGCTCTCGCCGGTCATCGTCGCCTCGTTGACCATCGCCTCGCCGCCGAGCACCGTGCCATCGACCGGGACCACCGTCCCGGCGGCCGCGATCACGGTGTCGCCCATGCGCAACTCGGCGGCATCGACGAGCGCCTCGACTCCACCGCGCTCGACCCACACCTCGCCGCTCGCCGGCTCCAGCAGATGCTTGAGCAGATCGTCCGAGCGGCGCTGGATGGAGTACTCGAGATACTCGCCGAGCGCGAGCAGGAAGGAGGTGGTGTTGGCGGCGAGGTAGTCGCGCCGCCCGATCGAGATCGCCACCGCGAGCGCTTCGAGTACGTGCGAGGTGACTCCTTGCTGGAGGAAGTCGTCGACCGCCTCGCCGAGCAGCGGCACCGCCACCCCCAGCGCCATCGGCGCCTGCAGGCCGGCACCGAGCGCGCGCCCGGCGAGCAGGTTCGCCGCGCTCAGCGCCACCGCGCCGAGGCGGGCGGCATCGCCATCGGCGAGGGGCTTCGGCGCGATCGCGGGGACGGCAGCAGGCGACAGTGCGCTCACCGCGGCGACCAGCTGCTCGACCCCGGTCCGGTCGGCGGCGAACTCGATGATCAGCGCGCGCGCCTGGGGGTTGAGCCGCGCCCGGCGCACGCCGTGCAGTCCTTCCACCGCCCGCTGCACCGCGCGCGCCTGCAGCCGCACGCCGGCATCGCAGCGATAGCGCAGACGCACCCGGCCGCGCACCTGGTGCACCACGTCGAGGCTGGCGAACCAGCGCGCCATCATGCCTCCTCTTGGTGCTCCGCCGCGACCTCGGCGCGGATGTCGGCCATCTGCTCCTTCATTTCCTCGAAGCCGCCAGCCAGGTTCGAATACAGCTTCATCCCCCCCTTGATCAACCTGGCGCGCAGTTCCTCGTCGCTCAGGACCCAGGCGGCGGCGGCGCCGATCAGGGCACCGAGCAGGAACTGCTCGCTTTTGCGCGCGCGCAGAAACGCCGGCATGCCGTCGAGCAGCCCGCGCTCCCAGTCGCCCGCAGCCTGCCCGCCTGCATCACCCGCGTCCCCGCGACAACTGCCGCCGGACTGCCGGCAGGCGTGCTTTTTCTTGTGCTTCTTAGCCATTTCGATCCTCCTTGGCCGGGCTCACCGCGTCGCCCAGCAGTTTTTCGATCAGCAATACCCCGGCCGCTCCCGCCGCCGCCGCCACCAGCGCGCCGGTATAGTCGCCGCGGCGGAGGTCCACCGCCGCCCGCGTGCCTGCGGTCAGCGCCGCACCGCCCTGCAGGCCGTGGCGCAGCACGCGCCGGAACTGCCCCGCCGCCAGTTCGCCGGCGCTGTCCTGGAACGCCGACAGGCAGGCGCTGGCGACGAAACCGCGGACGAAATCGCTCTCTCCGCGCCTGCGCTCACGCCCCTGCGCGCGCACCGCCACGCCCGCCCGCGCCGCCTTCAAGACGGATTCTCCTCGCCGGGCGCTGCGCTGCGGGCCGCCGGCGCCTTCGGCTTGCGCCTGCGCGGCGCAGGCTTGCGCGCGGGCGGGGCGGACGCCTCGCCCGCGGCCTGTGCAGCGGCTGCGGGTGAGCCTGCGGCCTCGCGCCCCCGCTCCGCCGTCTCCTCCGGGGTGGAGGCGAGCTTTTCGCGGGCGCGGGCAGAGGCGTGCTCGATCGCCTCCAGGCCCGACACGGTGGCGTCGCGCAGGCGGTCCTGGGCCTTCTCCAGGCCCGAGCGGGTGCGCTCGGTCTTCAGCAGCCGCAGCGCGACTGCGCCGGCGAGCACGCCGGCGGCAAACGGTAGAAGCGGAAACATCTCGGTTCTCCTGGTGCGCAGGGCCGGCACTGCGCGTGAACGGACGAACACCCGTGCTGCGCCCTGCGATGCCGGCCCGCATCGCAGAATTCCGCCCGGCACGGGTGGGGTTGGGGCCGGCGCCCGGCACCGACGGTTCATGCCCGGAACCCGGCAATCTCGTCATACACCGCGCGCAGCAAGGTCTCGAAACGCGCCGCCGCGGCAGTGTCGCGGCCGCCGATCAGATCGCCCCAGGCCGCAAACGGTATGACTTCGTGGTCGTACTCGAGGGTGCATGAGCGCGCCATCAGGTTTACCCGCAACGACCGCACTCCCGGGGTCCGTTCGAGCACGGCCTGGACGCGCGCCAGCTGCGCCCGCCCCGGGACATGGGCGACGAGCTCGGGGTCATCGACGCGCAGGCGGATGCGCCCCTGGATGTGGTGTGCGATGCGCACCCGGCCGAGGCCGTCGCGCAAGGTTTCGAATGCAGGCATGAACAGGCTCCAAAGCACTCCGAAGCCCCGCCGCGGCGCCGGATGCGGTGCGCACCCCGCCTTCAGCGGTGCTTCCTTCGAGCGCGCGGCACCTGGCTGGCAATTCCGAGGCTGGCTACGCGTAGCCGCGACATCGTTTCGAACAACTGCTGCGCACCTCGTCCCCTGCGGGGCCGGTGCGGCGGCGGCATTGCCGCCGCCAGGGTCGAATCCTATCTTAGGCCATGGGGCCGGGGTTGTGACCCAGATCAAGGCCGGTGCGGTGCGGCCCGCCCGGCGCACGCGCCCCGTCCTCGCGGAACGCTGCCCGCCATCCTACACTCCCAGCAACAAGTGCCGCAGCCCGGCGGCACGCTGCGGAGAACCGCGATGCCGGTCCGTCCCTTCACCGCGCACAAGGTGTTTGCCGCTGCCTTGCTGCTTGCCCTGCTGCTCACCACCCTGCTGGCGCTCACCCTGCCGCCGTCTGCCGGCGCCAGCGCCAGCGCGAGCACCGCGGTGCCGGTGCTGCGGGTGGATGGCGCGATCGGGCCGGCGACCGCCGACTACCTGCACAAGGGGCTCGCCCGCGCCGCCGCGGCCGGTGCACCGCTGGTGGTGATCGAGCTCGACACCCCGGGCGGGCTCGACACCTCGATGCGCGCGATCATCCAGGACATCCTCGCCGCACCGCAGCCGGTGGTGGTGTTCGTCGCCCCCGAAGGCGCCCGCGCCGCCAGTGCCGGCACCTACCTCCTCTACGCCAGCCACATCGCGGCGATGGCCCCGGCGACCAACCTCGGGGCCGCCACCCCGGTGGCGATCGGCATCGGCGGCGCCCAGCCGGGCAAGACCGCGCCGCGCGAAGAGGCGGACGAGGCTGCCCCCGAGGCCGCTCCCGAGGCCCCCGGCGACGCCGGGCGCGCCCCACCCGCCGCCACCCCCGACCCCCGCCCGCAGGCCGCCCCCGCCGCGCCGGACGAGGCCGCCGCCACGCGCGCGCGCCGGCCCACCCGCGATGCCGCCGCCCCGGCCGACGCGATGAGCGCGAAGTCGGTATCCGACGCCGCCGCCTACCTCCGCAGCCTCGCCCAGCTGCGCGGGCGCGACGTCGACTTCGCCGAGCGCGCGGTGCGCGAAGCCGCCAGCCTGTCGGCCGAAGAAGCACTCGCCCGCGGCGTGATCGATGTCATCGCCGTCGACGTCGCCGCGCTGCTGAAGAAGCTCGACGGCCGCACGGTGAGCGTGATCGACGGCGAGCGCACGCTCGCCACCGCCGGACTCGCCATCGAACGCATCGCGCCCGACTGGCGCAACCGCGTCCTCGCCGTGCTCGCCAACCCCCAGGTGGCGCTGATCCTGATGATGATCGGCATCTACGGCCTGTTCTTCGAATTCACCTCGCCCGGCTTCGGCGTGCCCGGCGTGGCCGGTGCGATCTCGCTGCTGATCGCGCTCTACGCCTTCCAGCTGCTGCCGGTGAACTGGGCCGGGGTGCTGCTGCTGGCGATCGGCGCCGCGCTGATGCTGGCCGAAGCCTTCCTCCCCAGCTTCGGCGTGCTCGGCGTCGGCGGCATCATCGCCTTCGTCGTCGGCGGTCTGTTCCTGATCGACAGCGAGGTGCCCGGCTTCGGCATTCCTCCCGCCCTCATCATCGGCCTCGCCCTCGCCAGCGCGGCGATCCTGCTCGCCATCGGCAGCCTCGCCGCGCGCAGCTTCAAGCGCCCGGTGGTGAGCGGGCGCGAGCAGATGCTCGGCGCCCCCGCCACCGTCCTCGGCCCCGCCGACGCCGGCTGCTGGTGGGTCGCGGTCCACGGCGAGAACTGGCGCGCGCGCGCCACCGTGGTGCTCGCCAGCGGCGACACGGTGCGCGTCGAGCGCATCGACGGCCTCATCCTCGAAGTCTCGCCCGCCGGCACCGCGCCGGCGTCAACGCCCGGGAGCACATCATGATCTTCGACCTCCAGTTCGGCTTCGCCCCGCTGATCCTGCTGCTGATCTTCCTCGTCGTCGCCTCGCTCAAGATCCTGCGCGAATACGAGCGCGGCGTCATCTTCCTGCTCGGACGCTTCTGGAAGGTGAAAGGCCCCGGCCTGGTGATCGTGATTCCCGGCATCCAGCAGATCGTCAAGGTGGACCTGCGCGTGGTGACCATGGACGTGCCCGCGCAGGACGTGATCTCGCGCGACAACGTGTCGGTAAAGGTCAATGCGATCGTGTTCTTCCGCGTCGTCGACCCGCAAAAGGCGATCATCCAGGTGGAAAACTTCCTCGTCGCCACCAGCCAGCTCGCCCAGACCACGCTGCGCGCGGTGCTCGGCAAGCACGAGTTGGATGAGATGCTGTCCGAGCGCGAGAAGCTCAACCTCGACGTGCAGCAGATCCTCGACGCCCAGACCGACGCCTGGGGGATCAAGGTCGCCAACGTCGAGATCAAGCACATCGACCTCAACGAGACCATGGTCCGCGCCATCGCCCGCCAGGCCGAAGCCGAGCGCGAGCGCCGCGCCAAGGTGATCCACGCCGAAGGCGAGAAGCAGGCCGCCCAGGCCTTGCTCGAAGCCGCCGAAATGCTCGCCCGCGAACCGGCAGCGATGCAGCTGCGCTACCTCCAGACCCTCACCCAGGTCGCCGGCGACAAGAGCTCGACCCTAGTGTTCCCGGTGCCGGTGGATCTGCTCGGCGAACTGGGCAAGCGCGCCACCCGATAGGGGCCCGATTCCACTACCGTCCGGCGCCGCCGCGCGACGCCCATGCCGCGCCCAGGCGCCGCCACAGGTCGCGCGCGAGGCCGGCGAAGGCGGCGCTCCAGGCGATCAGCGCGGCGTACAGGAAGGCCGGCGGCAACCCGTGGAGAAAATCGAACTCCATCGCAGCGGCCATCCAGTGCGTGCTCGCGGCGTACATCCCGAGCGGAAACACCGCGCCCCAGTACAGCGGGTCGTATTTCAGCGGGAAGCGCTTATACACGTGGCGCCACAGGGCGAGGATGACCAGCATCGGGATCCACCACGTGCCGGTCGCCCAGTAGAACACGGTGAAGCCTTTGAGGAAGGGCAGCAGCGAACTCAGGTAGGGGGCGTCGGGCGCATTCACGATCAGCAGCGATCCGGCCAGCGTCGAGATCGCCATCGCGCCCATGTTGATCCAGTACGGCGGCGTCAGGTCGCCGGGCGAGAAGCGGAAAAACGTGTAGCGGTAGAAGATCAGCGACATCATCCAGATATAGAGCATCCCGCCCCACAACCACATCGACAGCGCGAGGAAGTTCAGTTCGAGCCGATAGGGCTGGGCGAGATGGTTGGCGAGCAGCGCGCCGAGCACCGCGATCGACTGGGTCGCGACGACCGCGAGCAGCCAGCCGCCGCTAATCCCCTGGTCCAATGCCGGCTTCTGCTCCTTGACGGTGAACGCGGTGAAGATCGTGTACGTCAGCCCCACCCACAGCGCGATCGCGACGGCCCACAGCGCGAGCGCCGCGCGCTCGCTGCCGGCGAGGATCAGGAACTGGCTGCCGAGGATGCTGCTCGCCGCAACCGCGGTGAAGAAGCCCGGGCCGCGCAGATGATCGACCATGTCGCCGAAAAAATGCTGCGGAAAGCGGATCATGCGCAGCACGTACAGCAGGCCGATGACGACGTACATCGCGCAATTGACCACGAACAGCGCCCATGCCAGCCGCGGCATGGCGAGCGCGTCGGCCGTCAGGGAGATGATCCCGGTCGCCATGACCACGCCGAAATACGCCGGCGACAGTGCCGCGAGATCGGCCAGGAGGCGGGTTTCGCCGCACCGGCCGCGGCGGCTTCGCGCCTTCATCACCGGCGCCGCCCCCGTCCGGCGCGGCAATGGCGGGGTGCAGGCCGCGGACAACCCGAAGCCGAAAACGGCTGCAGTGGAAAACGAGGCCGCGCTTGCGCCGGGCTTGCGCCTGCTCGGGACATGTCTCCTCCTTACCCACGCCGGGATCAGGGGAAAAAGAATAGCACGCAGCGAGATGCCTCCCGGCCCGGCTCCATGCCCCCGGGTTCATGCCCCGACAGGTCGCAATGGCGAGGATGGCCGGCACGGCGCGTTTCCCGATCCGCGCCGGGTGCAAGGTCGACGCCGGGTAGCGTGACTGCCGGGTGGCACGGCAAGGCTCGAAGCCGCGGCTGAGGTATGATCCGCGCACAAGCCGCTGCGCGGGAAATCGGGGATTGTTCTTTCGTTTCCGTCATTTCCGAAGAACAAGAAATTCATCGAAGACGGGGGGGCCGAGGGTGCTGTCGCTGCTTCGCAACGTTGAGGCTATCTCCGCCGGCAGGAACCGGGCAAAACTGCATTACACGCTGCTGCGCACCGTATCCCTGCTCCTCGGCGGCAAGGCCGACGTCGGGATTTTCGCCTGCGAGCCGCAGGGTGAGGCCACGCTCAGGCTGTTTTCCGGTCCGACCATCATGAACTCGGCCCTCGCCCTCTGGCCCCCACTCCTCGATCAGGTGCGCAGCGACGGCAGGCACATCACCCGCGTCGTGCACGGCCGGGTGTGTGGCGCGCTGATGCTGCAGGCATCGGAACTGGGCGGCGACCCGCTCGTCCTGGCCTACGGCACCGATCACGCCCCGCAGTCGAAGCCGGCGGACGAGGTGTCGGGCGAGATCGCGGTCCTGGCCCGCATCTACGGCAACCAGATCAGGCTGCTCGACTACAGCGAACTCGACTCGCTGACCCGCCTGCTCAACCGCAAGACGTTCGACGAGACCTTCGACCGGCTGCTGACGCCGCCCTCCCCCGATGAGGACGAAGTCATGGACGAGCGCCGGCATGCGCCGGAAAACGACAGCCCGGCCTGGCTTGCCGTGATCGACATCGATCATTTCAAGCGGATCAACGATTCGTTCGGCCATCTCTTCGGCGACGAGGTCCTGTTGCGCATGGGGGAACTGATGCGCAAGACCTTCCGCAGCGGCGACCGCCTGTTCCGCTTCGGCGGCGAAGAGTTCGTCGTCCTGCTCAACGCGCCCGACGAAGCACAGGCGCTGAGCACGTTCGAGCGCTTCCGGATCTCGGTGGAAAACCACCCCTTTCCCCAGGTCGGCACGGTGACCTGCTCCATCGGCTTCACCGCGGTATCGGAAACGGACGTGCCGACCGACGTCGTCGGCCGCGCCGACGAAGCGCTCTATTTCGCCAAGGACAACGGCCGCAACCGGGTTTCCTGCTACGAACGACTACTCGGCGATGGCCTCATCGCCAGGAAGGAAGAAGCACCGGCCGGAACCGACTTCGACATCGACGCGCTGTTCGACCTCAAATGACGCCCCGCCCACTATGACGCCCCGCCCGCTGCGTCGGCCCGGCAGGACATCGGTCCGCTCGAGGCGGCGCGGCGCTTCCGGCCGGCGGAAAATCAGGGAGACCGGGGCAGGTCGCGCGAGCTTAGCGTTTGAGGTCGCGGTAGAAGTTTTCGTGGGGGCCGGCGGCTTCCAGGTAAACGAGGCGTGCGCTGTCATCGCGGGTGTAACCCAGCAGGTAGAGCTGGCCCAGGCAGCGGAACGTGTAAACCCACAGCTCAGAGAGATCGCCTTTTTTCTTCTCCCCGATGTCGGGATCCTGGGCCACCGCCTCGACCGCCGAGTCCACTTCGGCCGCCACGTTGTCGTGCAATTTTTTGTAGATGCGGGCAAATCGTCGGGTTTGCCGAACGTCCCAGTTCATGCCCTGGCCGCCGAGCGGGGTACAAAGACGGTGCTGTCCTCGCCCGGCTCGGCCATGCTCATCAGGCTCTCGGCAATGAATGAGGCCGGCAGATCAGGGTTGTCGAGCGCGGCCCGGCCGACCCTGGCCCAGAACTCCACCTGACCTTGCACGGTGCGGAATTCCGCCTTGGCCGCTGCGCGTGCGGCACTGACCAGGTTTTCATCAATACGTACAGACACGGTGCTCATCACAAGCTCCTTGAACTTCGCGTTACCACAATTGTAGCTGCGCCCAATCACGTGATCAAACGCGTCCGCCTGCGCCCTCCGCCGGCCCCTGTTTCCCAGGCGCCGCGTAGCGCCCGAGGGGCGGTGAACTATAGTAAAAGCCCGGCCGCCGAGGTGGATGTTGCCAGGGGGAGATCGGGGACCAGACCTCGACGAGGGGGCATCGACGACGCGGGCCGCCCCCGCCCCACAGAGAGAGAGGAGAACCATCATGATGGTCGCACGCTGGAGCATCGACGCGCGTTTCGGCTACAAGGCGCAGGTGGTCGACGCCTTGCAACGCTGGATGAGGGAAATCGGCAGCGAGATCGGCTGGAAGGCGGAAAACGTCCGCATCCTCGGCGGCTCGGTGGGCACGCGCGAAGCCACGGTACAGGCCGAGATCCTGATCCGCGACCTCGCCGAGCTCAATGCCGCCTGGGACAAGCTCGCCACCCTCGAGGCCCACAAGCAGTGGAGCCAGGACCTCGAACCCTTCGTCGTCTCCGGCTCGCCGCGCTGGGAAGTGCTGCGCGTGGTCGGCTGAAGCACGAACAAAAGCCCGCCGGGGCGGAACCTCGGCGGGCTTCGGTATGAGCCTAAGCTAGGGAAATTGGGGCCCGTCCGCTATTTCCCGGTCTACCCCCTGCTTCCCACCAATTTTTACGTCGGGGTAGCTGTACGGCATTCTGCCGGAACGTATTTAAAGTTTGTGTCAGCAGTTGTACATGCCCATGTGACGCCACCAGCACCAGTCGTAACCAATGTTGGCCTGAGAGTAAGAGCAACAGTTGTACTAGAATCCGCGGCAACAGAAGCAGTAATTACGCCAGAAGAACAACTAATCGTAGTCTTTCCGACAAGACCAACGGTAACGCCGTTACACGAATTAGCAGCGGCGACACCATTAGTAAGATTTTCAGAAACCGTTGTTTTTGCAGCGCTCGAAACTACCAACCCCTCCGACACTCTTGCTCTTACCGTGTAATCGGTATACGCCGGCAGCGCCACGGCCGCCAGAATCCCGATGATCGCCACCACGATCATCAGTTCGATCAGGGTGAAGCCCTGTTGCATTTTCTTCATCTTCCTTCTCCTTGAAGGGGTTGTGCCCAGTGAGACTGCTGCCGCCGGCCGCGATGCGGCCTGCGCCTCGACCTATCCAAAGCAAGCCCCGCGCCACCCCCGCCACCGTCCGCCGGAGGCGGTTTTCGGCGCGGCTGGCACACCCGCCCGTGCCAAGCGCCCCGCGCGGGCGCGCCAGCGCCGCGCTAAACTGTGTCCCCCCGCCCCGCCTCGCCCCGCCATGGACGCCATCCGCCTCGACACCGCCGCCGCCCTCACCGGCCTGAGCAAGCGCACGCTATGGCGGCGGCTGGCGGGCGGCGCGCTGCGCGCGGTGGACGGCGCGGCCGGCGAAGCCACCCGGGTGCGGCTCGACGAAGTGCTGGCGCGCTCGCCGCTGCCCCTGGAAGCAGAAGCGCGCGGCATGATCCTCGACGCCGACCGCGGCGCGCCGGCGGCGCAGTGCGAACTGGCGCTGCTGCTGCTGGAACACGGCTGGGTGACGGCGGCGCTGGCGTGGCTGGAGAAGGCCGCGCGCCAGCTCGACGCCGAGGCGCTGTACTGGCTGGGGCGGTGCACCCTGGCCGGCACCGGCATCGCCGCCGACGAGGCCGCGGGCATCGAATGGCTGCGCCAGGCGGCGCGCCGCGGCCACGTCATCGCCCCGCAGCTGATGCGCCACCTGCAGGACCCGGCACGGCCGGCGCAAAGCCCCGCGGAGCTGGCCGCGGCGCTCGATGCGATCGAGCGCGCGGTGGTGCTGCAGGCGCTGCACGACACCGCCGCGCCGGGCTGAACGCGGCCCGCGTCGCTCAGTCCAGCACCAGGGCCAGCGCCAGGGGCAGGAAGGCGATCGCGGCGAGGTTGCCGATCAACACCATCGAGGCGACCTTGGCCGGCTCCTGGCGGTAGCGTTCGGCGAACATGAAGTTGAGCACCGCCGGCGGCAGCGCGCCGAACACCAGCAGCATCGCCTGCTCGCGCGCGGGCAGCTCAATGAGCTGCAGCACCAGCCAGGCCAGCGCCATCCCGATCAGCGGGCGGGCGAGCGCGCCGAGCACGCCGATGCCGATTTCGCCGATGCGCGAGTCGGCCAGGCGCACGCCGAGGCCGAGCAGCATCAGCGGAATCGAGATCTCGCCCAGCATGCGGATCGCCATCAGCAGCGGCGGCCACACTTCGAAGCCGCTGAGGCTGACCGCCACCCCGAGGAAGGTGGCGAACACCGAGGGCACGCGCCACACCGTGTGCAGGCGCGCACGGTGGTCGAGCAGCCAGGCGCCGAAGGAAAAATGCGCCAGGTTGGAGACCATGAAAATCACCACCATCGGCGCCAGCGCGGCGTCGCCGAAGGCGAGCACCGCGAGCGGCAGGCCGAGGTTGCCGCAGTTGTTGAACATGATCGGCGGCACCAGCGTCTTGGGCGCGATCCCGGTGGCGCGCGCAAGCCCCCACGCCGCCACCCCCGAGCCCGCCACCACCAGCGCGGTGGCGGCGATCAGCGGCAGGTAGGCGCCAAGCTCGAAGGTCTTGCCGGCAAGCGCAGCGAAGATCAGCGCGGGGACGAAGACGTCCATGTTGAGCTGGTTGGCGTGCGCCAGGTCGGGTTTCATGCGCCGACCGACGAAGTAGCCGAGCGCGGTGATCGCGAACAGCGGGAACAGGATGGAGACGATTCGCAGCAGCATGGGGTCGCGCTCGGCAGGGGCCGCTCCGGGGCGGAAACGCAGCCGGGGCGGCCACGCAGGCCGACCCGGCAATCGGAAACGCGCGCGGCTTAGAGTACGTAGCGCGCCAGGTCCTCGCGCTGGGCGAGCAGATCGAGGCGGCCGTCCACGTAGCCGGCGTCGATCACGACCTTGCCCAGGGCGGCGCTCTTGCCGGCTTCGAACGAGATTTCCTCGAGGAGCTTTTCCATCACCGTGTACAGGCGGCGGGCGCCGATGTTTTCGGTCTTCTCGTTGACCTGGAAGGCGATCTCGGCCAGCCGGCGGATGCCGTCGGCGGTGAATTCGAGCGCCACCCCGTCGGTGGCGAGCAGGGCCTGGTACTGGCGGGTGAGGCAGGCGTCGGTGCTGGTGAGGATGCGCTCGAAGTCTTCCACCGCCAGCGAGCCCAGTTCGACGCGGATCGGGAAGCGGCCCTGCAGCTCGGGGATGAGGTCGGAAGGCTTGGCCAGATGGAAGGCGCCGCTGGCGATGAACAGGATGTGATCGGTCTTGATCATGCCGTACTTGGTCGAGATCGTCGTGCCTTCGACCAGCGGCAGCAGGTCGCGCTGCACGCCCTGGCGGGAGACGTCGGCGCCGTGGGCGTCGCTGCGCGCGGCGATCTTGTCGACCTCGTCGAGGAACACGATGCCGTTCTGCTCGACCGCGCGCACCGCGTCGAGCTTGACCTCTTCGTCGTTGATCATGCGCGCGGCCTCTTCGTCGGCGAGCAGCTTCAAGGCCTCGCGGATCTTGAGCTTGCGCTGCTTCTTCTTGCCCCCGCCGATGTTCTGGAACATGCCCTGGATCTGCTGGGTGAGCTCCTCCATGCCCGGCGGGGCGAAGATCTCGGCCTGCATCGAGGGCGCAGCGAGCTCGATCTCGATGTCCTTGTCGTCGAGTTCGCCTTCGCGCAGCTTCTTGCGGAATTTCTGCCGGGTGGACGAATCCGGCGCCGGTTCGGCCGCGGCATCGAAACCGACCGCGCGCGCCGGCGGCAGCAGGGCGTCGAGGACGCGGTCTTCGGCGGCGTCCAGCGCGCGGTCGCGCACCGCCTTCATCGCCCGCTCGCGGCCGTCCTTGACCGCGATTTCCATCAGGTCGCGGATGATGGTGTCGACGTCGCGCCCGACGTAGCCGACCTCGGTGAACTTGGTCGCCTCGATCTTGATGAAGGGCGCATGGGCGAGGCGCGCGAGGCGGCGCGCGATCTCGGTCTTGCCGACGCCGGTGGGGCCAATCATGAGGATGTTCTTGGGGGTGATCTCGCTCCTCAGCGGCTCGTCCACCTGGGCACGCCGCCAGCGGTTGCGCAGGGCGATAGCGACGGCCTTCTTGGCCTTGTCCTGGCCGACGATGTGCTTGTCGAGTTCGGAGACGATCTCCGGCGGGGTCATCTGGGTCATGGGGGCGCCCTCAGTCCAGCACTTCGATGGTGTGGTGGTGGTTGGTGTAGATGCACAGGTCGGCGGCGATGCCGAGCGCCTTGGAGACGATTTCCCCGGGCTCGAGCTCGGTGTTCTCGAGCAGCGCGCGCGCCGCGGCCTGGGCGTAGGCGCCGCCGCTGCCGATGGCAACGATGCCTTGCTCGGGCTCGAGCACGTCGCCGTTGCCGGTGATCACCAGCGAGTGCTCGCGGTCGGCGACCGCGAGCATGGCTTCGAGGCGGCGCAGCATGCGGTCGGTGCGCCAGTCCTTGGCCAGCTCCACTGCGCTGCGCAGCAGGTTGCCCTGGTGCTTGTCGAGCTTGGCCTCGAAGCGCTCGAAGAGGGTGAAGGCGTCCGCCGTGCCGCCGGCGAAGCCGGCGAGGATCTGGCCGTTGTACAGGGTGCGCACCTTGCGCGCCGAGGCCTTGATGACGATGTTGCCCAGGGTGACCTGGCCGTCCCCGCCGAGCGCGACGCGCTTGCCGCGCCGGACCGACAGGATGGTGGTGCCGCGATATTGTTCCATGACGATTCCTCGCCGGCCGGGTGCCGGCGCCGTGTGACGACGTAAACCTGCAAGTATGCGCGATACGGCACCGGGAGGAACAGGGCGGCGCGCCCCCCCGGACGCCCGGGCAGGCGCCGCGCGGAAAACCATGTTTCAGCAAAAATGCTTTTACAACAAGGATTAAGCTTTGCACAAACAGAATCATCAAGATTTGCAACAGCTCATGCACCGGCCGCGCGCGCTCGGCTAGAATGCTGCGATGCACCCGAGAATCCCTCGCGCCGCGGCCGACGCCAGCACCCCGTCCGCCGCCGCGCCGCACTTCGTCCTGCCGGTCCGCGTCTATTACGAGGACACCGATGCCGGCGGCGTCGTGTACTACGCCAACTACCTGAAGTTCTGCGAACGTGCGCGCACCGAATGGCTGCGCGCGCTCGGCGTCGGCCAGCAGGCGCTGCTCGCCGCCGAGGGCATCGCCTTCGTGGTGCGTTCGTTGCATGCCGACTACCTGGCTTCGGCGCGGCTCGACGACGCCCTCGAAGTCGTCAGCCGCATCGCCACCCTGCGCCGCGCCAGCCTGCAGTTCGACCAGCAGGTACGCCGCGGCGCCGAACTTTTGTTCTCCGCACGAGTCCTTGTCGCCTGTGTCGATCTGCGCCGCCAGCGCCCGGCGGCGATTCCCCCGTCCCTCCACGCCCTTCTCCAAAGCCCAGCATGACCGTCACCCACGATCTTTCCATCCTCAGCCTGATCAGCCAGGCGAGCGTCCTCGTCCAGCTCGTCATGGCGCTGCTCGCCGGCCTGTCCCTGGTGTCGTGGTACTGGATCTTCCGCAAGTCGTTCCAGATCCGCCAGGCGCGCAGCGACACCGACGGCTTCGAGCGCGACTTCTGGAGCGGCGGCGACCTCAACACCCTGGCCGAATCCGCCGGCCGCCACCAGGCCGAGGGCATGGAACGCATCTTCGAGGCCGGCTACCGCGAATTCACCAAGCTGCGCACCAAGGGCCACGACCACGGCGCCACCCTCGACGGCGCGCGCCGCGCGATGCGCGCTACCTACCAGCGCGAGATCGACGACCTCGAGGCCCACCTCGCCTTTCTCGCCTCGGTCGGCTCGGTGTCGCCCTACATCGGCCTGCTCGGCACCGTGTGGGGGATCATGAACTCCTTCCGCGGCCTGTCCAGCGTCGGCTCCGCCACCCTCGCCCAGGTCGCCCCCGGCATCGCCGAGGCCCTGGTCGCCACCGCGATCGGCCTGTTCGCGGCGATTCCGGCAGTGGTGGCGTACAACCGCTTCGCCCACGACATCGACCGCCTCGGCATCCGCTTCGAGAGCTTCATGGAAGAGTTCTCCAACATCCTCCAGCGCAACCTGCGCTGAACGGACCGGAGAGCACAGCCCCATGCGACAGCGCCGCCTGATGAACCAGATCAACGTCGTGCCCTACATCGACGTGATGCTGGTGCTGCTGGTGATCTTCATGGTCACCGCGCCGATGGTCCAGACCGGCAACATCGACGTGCCTTCGGCCGGGCAGGTCTCGGCCACCCCGGCCGAGGCGATCGTCATCGAAGTGAAGGCCGACGGAACGCTCGCCCTGCGCCCCAGCACCAGCGCCAGCGCACGCCCGGTGAGCAACCTCGAATTCCAGCGCGCGCTCGGCGAGGCGCTGCAAAAGAACCCGGAGCAGACCTTCCTCGTCGCCGCCGACAGCAAGCTCGACTACCAGAAGGTGATCGACGTGCTCGAAGCCGCGCGCCTCGCCGGCGTGCGCAAGATCAGCCTGCAGACGAAGTCCGGCGGCGGCGGTCGATGAACGTCCGCGGCGCACTCCCCCGCCCCGCCGCCGGGCGCGACAGGCCCGGCAAATGGGCCTCGCTCGGCCTGACCCTGGCGGTGCACCTCGGCTTGGCGCTGTTCCTGTTCTTCGGCGTGCGCTGGCAAAGCGCGCCGCCCGCGACGCTGGAAGTCTCGCTGTCGGGCGCACCGGCGCCCACTGCCGCGCCGGCCCCGGCGCCCGAGCCGAAACCAGCCCCCCAGCCGGAACCGAAACCCGAACCGAAACCGGAACCCAAGCCGGAGCCGAAGCCCGAACCCAAGCCGGAGCCGGAGCCGGAGCCGCCCAAGCCTGCGCCGGCCCCCAAGCCCGAGATCGTGACCAAGGCGCCGGAGAAAAAACCCGAGCCCCCCAAACCCGCGCCGAAGCCTGAACCGAAACCGAAGCCCGAACCCAAGCCGAAGCCCGAGCCGAAACCGGCGCCGAAACCCGAACCCAAGCCGCATCCGAAGCCCGAACCGAAACCCGCCCCGCAGCCGGTCCAGGACGACTACATGGCGCAGCGCCTGGCGCAGGAAACCCGCCGCGCCGAGGAAGCGCGCCTCGACAACCTGCTGCGCCAGGAAGGCGCGCGCGCCGCCGCGGCGGGGAGCGCAGGCGACGTGGACCGCTACCGCGCGGCGATCGCCGGCAAGGTGCGCGGCAACCTGCTGCGTCCGCCCGGCCTCGCCGGCAACCCCGAAGCGGTGTTCGAGGTCGACCAGCTGCCCAGCGGCGAAGTGCTCAACGTGCGCCTCAAGCGCTCATCGGGGGTGGCGGCGCTGGACGATGCGATCGAGCGCGCGATCCGGCGTTCGAGCCCCTTGCCGCTGCCCGAAAACCGCAGCCTGTTCCAGCGCACGCTGGAACTGAAATTCCGCCCGCTGGCGGACGATTGAGCCCGCCATGTCTATAATCCGCGGCTGGAGCCGAACTGTCATGATCAATCCCCTTTCCGCCTTGCGCCTGTTCATCGCCACCCTGCTTGCCGGCCTCGCCCTCGCCGCCCACGCCCAGCTCTCGATCGAGATCACCGGCGCCGGCGCCGCGCGCTTCCCGGTGGCGATCCCGATCTTCGAAAACGAAGGCCGCCTGCCGCAGAGCGTGACCGACGTGGTGCGCGCCGACCTCGAGCGCAGCGGCCTGTTCAGCCTCGTCGATCTCGGTCCGCTGCCGCTGCCCGAGGCGGTGCGCCCCGATCTGGCCGGGCTGCGCGCACGCGGCGCCGACGCGGTGCTGACCGGCACCCTGGCGCCGCTCGCCGATGGCCGCTACGAAGCGCGCTTCCGCCTGTTCGACACCCAGAAGCAGCTTGAGCTGGGGGCGATGGCGCTGCCGATGAGCCCGGCGCAGCACCGCCTCATCGGCCACCGCATCGCCGACTTCGTCTACGAAAAGCTCACCGGACTGCCCGGCTACTTCGCCACCCGCGTCGCCTACGTGATCAAGGCCGGGCCGAACTTCGAGCTCCAGGTCGCCGACGCCGACGGCATGAACGCCGCCACCGCGCTGCGCTCGCGCGAGCCGATCATCTCGCCGGCGTGGTCGCCGGACGGCACACGCCTGGCCTATGTGTCCTTCGAGCAGAAGAAGCCGATCGTCTACGTGCATACGCTCGCCACCGGCCAGCGCCGCGTAGTCGCCAACTTCAAGGGCTCGAACTCCGCCCCGGCGTGGTCGCCCGACGGCAGCCAGCTCGCCGTGGTGCTGACCAAGGACGGCCAGTCGCAGCTCTACGCGCTCGGCGCCGACGGCTCCGGCGTGCGCCGCCTGGCCCAGTCCTCGGGCATCGACACCGAGCCGTTCTGGGGCGCCGACGGCCACATCTACTTCACCTCCGATCGCGGCGGCAGCCCGCAGATCTACCGCATTCCCGCCAGCGGCGGCAGCGCCGAACGGGTGAGCTTCGACGGCAACTACAACGTTTCGCCGCGCCTGTCGGGCGACGGCAAGCTGCTTGCCTTCATCACCCGCAACGCCGGCCGCTTCCAGGTGGCCGTGCTCGACCTCGCCAGCCGGCAGACCACGATCCTCACCGATTCGGCACGCGACGAATCGCCCAGCTTCGCCCCCAACGGCCGCATGATCCTCTACGCCACCGACAGCGGTGGCCGGGGCGTGCTGTCGGCGGTGTCGACCGACGGGCGCATCCGCCAGCGACTGACGGTGCAGGCCGCCGACGTCCGCGAACCCGCCTGGGGTCCGCAGATCCGGTAACGACAACGCGGCGCAAACGCCGCACCCCTCTGCTGTCTTCACAACACAAGTACTGGAGCACTCTCATGAAGAAACTCGCCCTCCCCGCCCTGCTCGCCCTGGCCCTCGCCGCTTGCTCGAGCACCGGTCCCGAAACCACCGGAGCTTCGGTCGAGGACCGCGGCGCCGGCGTCGCCACCGTGACCGCCCCGGGCGCTGCGGGCAGCGGCATCGCCGCGCTCACCGACCCCAGCAACATCCTGTCCAAGCGCAACGTGTTCTTCGACTTCGACAGCTTCGTCATCAAGCCCGAAGCCCGTCCGTTGGTCGAAGCCCACGCCCGCTTCCTGGTGCAGAACCCGCAGATGAAGATGCTCGTCCAGGGCAACACCGACGAGCGCGGCAGCCGCGAGTACAACCTCGCCCTGGGGCAGAAGCGCGCCGACGTCGTCAAGCAGGCGCTGATGCTGCTGGGCGCGCGCGAAGCGCAGATCGAGTCGGTCAGCCTGGGTGAAGAGAAGCCGCGTTGCGACGACCGCACCGAGGCCTGCTATGCCCAGAACCGCCGCGGCGAAATGCTCTACTCCGGCGAGTTCTAAAATGAAGCGCCTTCTGCCGCTGGCGGCATTGCTCACCTTCGCTGCCGTCGGCCCGGCCCAGGCCCAGCTGTTCGGCGGCGACACGGAAGCCCGCAACCAGATCCATCGGCTGCGCCAGGACGTCCAGGGCCAGCTCGAAACCACCGGCCGCGGCCAGCTCGAACTCGCGATGCAGAACGAGCAGCTGCGCGCCGAGGTGGCGCGCCTGCGCGGCCAGATCGAGTTGCTGACGAACGAGGTGGAAACGCTCAAGCAGCGGCAGAAGGACTTCTACGTCGATCTGGACGCGCGCCTGCGCCAGATCGAAACCGGCGCCCCCCGTGCGGGGGCGGGCGGCGACCCGGCGGCGGAGTCCGCCGACTACGAGGCCGCCCTCAATCTGCTCAAGGAAGGCAAGCATCAGGACGCGCTCACCGCCTTCGACACCTTCCTCGCCCGCTACCCGAACGGCAGCTTCAGCGCCGGGGCCCATTTCTGGGCCGGCAACGCCGCCCTGCAAGGGCGCGACACCGCCAGCGCCAACAAGCATTTCAATGCCGTGCTGCAGAACTGGCCGCAGGACAACGTCGCCCCCGACGCCATGCTCGGGCTGGCCAACAGCCAGCAGGCGATGGGCGATGCCGCCGCCGCGCGCCGCACGCTGCAGGGCTTGGTCGAGCGCTATCCGCAGAGCAACGCCGCCCAGGTCGCGCGCCAGCGCCTGAGCGCCCGCTGACCGCATGCCGTCGATGGAGACCGGGACGGCCGCCGCCGGCCGCCTGCGCATCACCGAAATCTTCGCCTCGATCCAGGGCGAATCGACCCGGGTGGGGCTGCCCACCGTATTCGTCCGCCTCACCGGCTGCCCGCTGCGCTGCACCTGGTGCGACACCGCCTACGCCTTCAGCGGCGGCAGCACCCGCAGCCTCGACGACATCCTCGCCGAAGTCGCCCGCCATGGCCTGCGCCACGTGTGCGTGACCGGCGGCGAGCCGCTCGCGCAGAAAGCCTGCCTGGAACTGCTCGCCGCACTGTGCGACGCCGGCCATTCGGTGTCGCTGGAGACCAGCGGCGCGCTCGACATCGGCGGCGTCGATGCGCGCGTGTCGCGTGTCATGGACCTCAAGGCGCCGGGCTCGGGCGAAGCGGCGAAGAACCGCTACGCCAACCTCGCCCTGCTCAGCGCGCACGACGAACTCAAGATCGTGCTCGCCGATGCCGCCGACTACGAATGGGCGAAGCGGCAGATCACCGAGCACGCCCTCGCCGAACGCTGCCCGGTGCTGCTGTCGCCGGTGGCCGGCAGCCTGGCGCCCACCGAACTGGCCGCCTGGATCGTGCGCGACCGCCTGCCGGTGCGCTTCCAGCTGCAGCTGCACAAGATCCTGTGGGACGACGCCCGCGGGCGCTGAAGCGGCGCCCCGCAACGCCGGGCCCGCGAGGCCGGCTTCGCCGCTCGTTTCCGATTTCCTGGAGCTCCGCCTCATGAACACGCCTCCCCGCGCCGTCGTCCTCCTCTCCGGCGGCCTCGATTCCGCCACCTGCCTCGCGATCGCCCGCGACCAGGGATTCGAGACCTACGCCCTGTCGGTCGCCTACGGCCAGCGCCACGCCGCCGAACTCACCGCCTCGAAGCGGGTCGCCGACGCCCTCGGTGCCCGCGAGCACCGCCTGGCGCGGGTCAACCTGGGCCAGTTCGGCGGCTCGGCGCTCACCGACCCCGCCATCGCCGTGCCCGAAGACGAAGGCGGCCACGAGGGCGAGTCGGCCATTCCGGTTACCTACGTGCCGGCACGCAACACGGTGATGCTGTCGATCGCGCTGGCCTGGGCGGAAGTGCTCGGCGCCAGCGACATCTTCGTCGGCGTCAACGCGGTGGACTATTCCGGCTACCCCGACTGCCGCCCCGAGTTCATCGCGGCCTTCGAGACCATGGCCAACCTCGCCACCCGGGCGGGCGTCGAAGGCGCCCGCCTGCGCATCCACGCGCCGCTGATCGCGCTGTCGAAAGCCGACATCATCCGCCGCGGCACCGCGCTCGGCGTGGACTACGGCCTCACCGTGACCTGCTACCAGGCCGACGACGCCGGCCGCGCCTGCGGCCGCTGCGAGGCCTGCCGCCTGCGCGCCGCCGGCTTCGCCGCCGCCGCCATCGACGACCCGACGCCATACCAGCCACACCTCGGCTGAAGCACACACGCGCTGCAGACGGCATTCCGCTGTTGACGCATCGGCAGCCATCTACTATGATTCGCGCTCGTTTTTCGGGTCGTTAGCTCAGTTGGTAGAGCAGCGGACTTTTAATCCGTTGGTCGCTGGTTCGAGCCCAGCACGGCCTACCAAGAAAACAAAGCGCTTAGGGCAATCCTCCGGGGTTGCCCTTTTTGCTTTCCGGCATCGTGTCGCCACCATGTGGCCAAATCCAGCAAGCCCCCGGCTGCCCTGTCGCTCTTGGCATCATCGTTTTTTCATCATGGCGTGCGCTTCTGTTCACGCGGGTCGGTGCCCTGGTCAATCAGGGGTTGCAGGCAGCGGGCTTCGGCGCACAGGGAAGCGTTCACGAACCGGCTGAACCGGATGCTGCAGCGCAAAAGGCGCATGGACGCAGGGCATAAAAAAGCGTATAGTTTCCCGCCGATGTCTAGAAAGATTGATATCCGCGTATTCAATCCTTCGACCGATCTTCGAGCGACTTCCCGGGCCTGCCAAACAGGCTCGCGATCAGGGCCTCAGTACCGAGACTCGATCCCCCGTAACGCAGCGCGCTCACGCTGTCCCGCACGCTGCTCACATCCGGTGCGCGTTTTGCGCGCCGCCGCACCGAACTTCGCCGGCCCGCCGTTCATGGTGCCGATACTGCCAGGCCGCTCGCCGCACCGATGCACAGTGCGGCCGCTGGCCTCCGGCTCGCTCCCGGCGGAAGCGAGTCTGCCCGGTACCGCGCCCGATCGCGCTGCACTGGCACAACGACAAGGAGCCCCGACATGGCCAAGGAAGAACTCATCGAAATGCATGGATCCGTTACCGAGGTGCTGCCCGACGGCCGCTACCGCGTCACCCTCGACAACGGCCACAACCTCATCGCCTACTCCGGCGGGAAGATGCGCAAGCACCATATCCGCATCATCGCCGGCGACAACGTATCGCTGGAAATGTCGCCCTACGACCTGAGCAAGGGCCGCATCACCTTCCGCCATCTGCCCGGCCGCCCGGCCGGCAGCGCAGCGGCTACGGCCCGCCCCGCACGGCGGCGCTGACCTCCCTTCCCACCCTCTCCCCGCACGCAAGAGGGAGTGGGTGCGGGGAGAGGGGAGCGTTCCCTCGCCGACGGTGGCACGAGAGCGGCAGGCACGGCAAAAAAGCATCGGCGCCGGGAGGATCGCATCGACGTCCGGTCCACGGCACAATCACTGCATCTGCCTGCCCGGCCACGGATGATGGGTCTTGCCCACGCCCGGCGCCTTCCGAGGAGAGTGCCATGTCCCTGCCCCCGCCCGCCACACCCGCCGAATTCGACAGCCTGCTGCCGGAAACGCGCATGGAGCGCCGCGACTTCGTCGCCACCCTCGCCGCCGCCGGCTTCGCTGCGGCGGTACTACCGGTACACGCCAGTACGCTGATCCACACCAGCGACGAAGGTCTCGACAGCGGCGATCTCGGCCTCCCCGTCACCGGCGGCGAACTGCCGGCCTACTTTGCCGCTCCCGCAGCCCGCGGCGGCCGCAGCCGGCTTCCCGTCGTGCTGGTGGTGCAGGAAATCTTCGGTGTGCACGCCCATATCCGCGACCTCTGCCGGCGCCTCGCCCGCCTGGGTTACCTGGCGGTCGCACCCGAGCTGTTCTTTCGCCAGGGCGATCCGCGCACCCTCGACAATGTCGGCGCAATCCTGCAGGAAATCGTCGCCAAGGTGCCCGACGCCCAGGTGATGGCCGACCTCGACGCCTGCGCCGACTGGGCCATGGCCCGGGGCGGCGACCCCGAACGCCTGGCGATCACCGGCTTTTGCTGGGGCGGGCGGATCACCTGGCTATACGCTGCACACAATCCCGGGCTCAAGGCCGGTGTGGCCTGGTACGGTCGTCTCGACGGTCCCCGGTCAGCACTGACGCCGCGGCACCCGGTCGATGTCGCTGCCGCCTTGCACGCGCCAGTGCTGGGCCTGTACGCCGGCCAGGACCAGGGAATTCCGCTCGCCGATGTGAACACGATGCGCGGCGCGCTGCAGCAAGCCGGCAGCAGTAGCACGATCGTCGTCTATCCCGATGCCCCCCACGCCTTCCACGCCGATTACCGGCCGAGCTACCGCAGGGACGAGGCCGAGGACGGCTGGCGGCGCATGCAGGCCTGGTTCGAAGCCCACCTCGGCTGAAACCAGCCCTGTCCTCCCGTGCCCGACCCCGTGACAGGCGCTCGCCGCTGCCACGGGGAACGCCGGCACCAGTGCAGCAGCGCGAACCAGGCCGCTGCCCGCCACCCAGCCGAACGCGAGACCGCACAGCACCGCCAGCACCGCACTGATCCAGCTCCACCACCGGCTGCGCATGTTGCCTCCACTCCACGACCTCCGGGCCGGAACGGCCTCCGGACGGGTCGCAGGTTGGACGCAGGCGAAGCGCTAGCGTTCCGGCGCTTGCGGAGACGCGGTGCGCTGGCCGATCTCGGCCAGCAGGCGCGCCGCCACCAGCCCGTTGACCAGGCCGAACACCACCGCGGCGAGGGCGAACACCGGCAGCAGGTAGAACACCCCGTCGTGCGGCACCAGCCACAGCCGCGCCACCACCAGCTGCGCGCCGATGTGGGCGAAGGCGGCGAGGATGCTGTGGCTGACCGGGCCGAACCAGCGCTGCGGCAGGTGCATCGCCAGCCCCAGCACCACCAGGCTGGCAATCGCCCCCGACAGGCTGAGGAAGAAGCCCGGGGCGAGGAACTGGCCGAGCAGCAGGCTGCCAGCGAGCACGCGCAGCAGCGACACCCACACCGCCTCGCGCCAGCCCCAGCGCGCCAGCACCACCAGGGTGACGATGTTCGCCAACCCCGGCTTGACTCCCGGCAAGGGCAGCGGAATCGCCGCCTCGGCGACGGTGAGCACGATCGCCGCCGCCGCATGGCGGGCGATGCGCCGGTCCTCGACCGTAGGCGTCAGTTCAATAGCTGAGGGTGTCATAGTTCGCGCTCCGCCCGGTGAGACTGAGGCTGACTTCGTTGGGGGCGCAGATCGCCACCGCGCCGGCCTGGGTCAGCCAGCCCTGGCGCACGCAGTACTGGCGCGGACCGGGATCGGCAGCGACGCGTGCGCGCCCGGGCTGGATCTCGATCAGGGTCACGCCGAGCGGACCAGGGACCTCGACCAGGCGCGCGCGCGACAGATCGAGTTCCGCCACCACCCGGCCGCCGGCGCGAATCACCGCGCCATCCGGCGCCCCGCCCTGCCACAGCACGAGCACCGCATGGATGCACAGCACCAGGCCGGCGCAGACGACGACCACGTCACCGGGGCGCAGCAGCGTCCTCCACTGGGTAAAGCCGAATTTCACGCCGCCGGCCCGGGCGCCGCATCATTGGCCCCGGCGGCCGCACGGTCGGCGATCCGGCGCGCATCGGAGCGATGGCGGACGATGACCTCGAGCCGGCCGCGGAACTGGGTGGCGAGCCACTCGGCGAGGTACACCGAGCGGTGCTGGCCCCCGGTGCAGCCGATCGCCACGGTGAGATAGCTGCGGTTGTCACCGACGTAGGCGGGCAGCCAGTCGGCGAGGAAGCGGCGGATGTCCTCGCCCATGCGGGCGACTTCGGGAATCGTGCGCAGGAAGTCGATCACCGGCTGATCGCGCCCGGTGAGCGGACGCAGCCGGGGGTCGTAGTGCGGGTTGGGCAGGCAGCGCACATCGAACACCAGGTCGGCATCGAGCGGAATGCCGTACTTGAAGCCGAAGGACTCGAACATCAGGGTCAGGCCTTCGGCCGGTGCCAGATCGATGAAGCCCTTCACCCAGGCGCGCAGCGTGTTGGCAAGCAGGTCGCTGGTGTCGATGCGGTGGCCGAGTTCGGCGATGCTGGCAAGCGCATCGCGCTCGCGCTGGATCGCCTCCTCCAGGGTCACGCCGCCGACGGCGAGCGGATGACGGCGGCGGGTTTCGGAAAAGCGCGCGATCAGCGCATCGTCGCGTGCCTCGAGGAAGATGAAACGCAGATCGGCCCCGCTCCGGCGCAGGGCGGCGACCTCCTGCGGCAGCACCTCGATGCTCGCCCCCGATCGCATGTCCACCACCACCGCGACCCGCTCCCCGCCGGCGCTGCGCAGATGGTCGACGAGCTCGGGCAGCAGTGCCGCCGGAAGGTTATCCACCACGTAATAGCCGGCGTCCTCGAGGACGTTGAGCGCAATGCTCTTGCCCGAACCGGAAAGCCCGCTGATGAGTACGATCTGCATGGTCCTGCACATGAAAAAGCCCGCCGACACTATAACGCAGCGCCGGCGGGCGGGGTCTCGGCAGCGCCCGGCTCAGGTTTCGCGCACGCCCCGCTCGAAGCGTTCGACCCACAGCTCGGCGTGTTCGATCCCCAGCGGGCGGGGATCGAACACCGGCACCGTCCGCCCCCGCGCCTGCTGTGCCTCGTAGTCCTCGAGCGCGGCCAGCGCCGGCTTGCGCAACGCCAGGATGGCGGCGATGTTGAGCCAGGCCATGATCCCGACACCGATGTCGCCCAGCCCCCAGGCGAGGTCGCTGGTGCGCACGCAGCCGTACAGCGCGGAGGCGATCAGCGCCACCCGCAGCACGAAGACCAGCACATCCGAGTGCAAGCTGCGGGTCAGGTAGGCAAGATTGGTTTCGGCGATGTAGTAATACGCGAGCACGGTGGTGAACGCGAAGAAGAACAGGGCGACGGCGACGAACACGGCACCGAAGCCCGGCAGCACGGTCTCCATCGCCGCCTGGGTGTAGCCGGTGCCGGCGGCGATGCCCGCCAGCCCGGTGAATACCGGCTGGCCTTCCGCGCCCATGACGTTGTAGGTGCCGGTGATCAGGATCATGAACGCGGTGGCCGAACACACGAACAAGGTGTCGACATACACCGAGAACGCCTGTACCAGACCCTGCGCCGCCGGATGCGGCACTTCGGCCGCCGCCGCCGCATGCGGGCCGCTGCCCTGGCCGGCCTCGTTCGAATACACCCCGCGCTTCACTCCCCACTGGATGGCAAGGCCGATCATGGCGCCGAAACCGGCCTCGAAGCCGAATGCGGAAGACAGGATCAGGCCGACCACGGCGGGCACTTTCTCGACGTTGAGCAGCACCACCACGGCCGCCGCCAGGATATAGCCCAGCGCCATGAAGGGGACGACGACCTGGGTGACCTGGGCGATGCGGCGTACCCCGCCGAAGATGATCAGCCCGAGCAGGATCACGATCACCGTGCCGGTCACCGCCGGAGCGATGCCGAAGGCGTTTTCCATGCCGGCTGCGATGCTGTTGGTCTGAACTCCGGGGAGCAGGATGCCGCACGCGAGCAAGGTCGCGAGCGCGAACACCACCGCATAGACGCGCCAGCCCAGGCCCTTCTCGATGTAGTAGGCGGGGCCGCCGCGGTACAGGCCGTGGTGCTCGGTCTTGTAGATCTGGCCGAGCGTCGATTCGATGTAGGCGGTGGCGGCGCCGAGAAACGCGACCATCCACATCCAGAAGATCGCCCCCGGCCCGCCAAAGCCGATCGCCGTGGCGACACCGGCGATGTTGCCGGTCCCGACCCGGCCCGACAGGGCGATGGTCAGCGCCTGGAAGGACGACACCCCGGCGGCCGAGCTTTTGCCGCGAAAGATCGCGCGCAGCATCTCGCCAAGATGGCGCACCTGCATGAAGCGGGTCCGGATCGAGAAATACAACCCCACCAGCAGGCACAGATAGACGAGGGCGGGGCTCCACACCCAGCCGTTGATCCAGTCGACGGATTCTTGCATGGGATCGGTTCCGGAACGGAGAAGGCCCGATTGTATCGCCCGTTCCCGTGCTCCGGCAGCGGGAAGCCCGGACCCGAGCTGTTGCCCGGGCACCGCAAAGGCTGGCGATCGGGCGGCACGCGCCCTCATCATATCGGCTCATGCCGCCATGTATAATTTCGATCCTGCTGCCATCGACTGGGCGCGCCGGCAGACTGCCGGAGCCGCCCCTTCGCCCTGTCGGCCCACCGCCCCACCCGCCTTCGTGCAGGAGTCATGAGCGATGCGCTCGGACGAACTCGATTTCCACTCGCTGATCGACTTCCTGCCGGAGACCGGCTCGATCAGCTTCTGCGGGCGCCGGGCGATCCTGGTCCATGCCGACTCGATGGGCGCGCTGCGCAAGGAGCTGGTCGAGACCGTCGGCCTCGACATCGCCAAGGTCATCCTCACCCGCTACGGCTTCAGCTGCGGCTACGAGGACGCCGAGCTGCTCGCCGGCTACATGCACCCCGACAGCCTCGAGGAATTCATTCTCGGTGGTCCGCGCACCCACATGTTCTCGGGTATCGCCGAAGTCGAGCCGGGGCATCCCGAGATCGACCATGACCACGGCCGCTACCGCATGAGCGGACGCTGGCGCCACTCCTACGAGGCCGAGCAGCACCTGCGCCTGTTCGGACGTTCGGAAGATCCGGTGTGCTGGACCCTCACCGGCTACGCCTCGGGCTTCGCCTCGCGCGTGCTCGACGCCGACATGATCTGCGTCGAGCACGCCTGCGAAGGCCGTGGCGATGCGCATTGTGCATGGACGCTGATGAACGCCAGCGACTGCGCCCCCGAACTGGCCGGGCTGCGCGAATACTTCAAGCCGCTCAACATCCGTGACCGCATCAACGTGCTCGAGAGCCGCGTGCTCGAGCGCACGCGCGAACTGGAAGCTTCCGAGCAACGCTACCGCAACCTGATCGAAGACCTGCCGGAGATGGTGTTCGCGCTCCACGCCTCGGGCCGCCTGCTGCACCTGAACAAGGCCGCACGCCTGCGCTTGGGGGTAAGCGAGGCGCAGCTGCCGACGCTGCGCCTGAAGGACCTGGTACGGCCCGAATACGTCGCCCGCGCCGCCGGCTTCCTCAAGGACATCGCGATCCGGCGCAGCACCACCGACATCGACGTGGTCATGAGCGACGCCGCCGGCCGCCCCTTCCCGGTGCGCCTGCAGGTCGAACCGGTATTCAAGGACGACAAGATCGTCGGCTACAGCGGCCTCGCGCTCGACATCAGCGCCCAGCTCGAGCGCGAGCGCGCGCTCACCGAGTACGCGCGCCAGCTCGAATCGCGCGAGCAGCAGATCCAGGACGTGATCAACGACGCCGTCTACATCCTCGACGGCAGTGGCCGGCTGGCCTTCATCAACGCGCGCATGGCCGAGCTGCTCGGCACCGCTCCCGAAGCGGCGCTCGGCCGCCCGGTCGGCGAACTGATGCCCGCCGCCTCCGCCACCCGCATCGACAAGGACTTCGCCCGCCGCATCGGCGGCGAAAGCGGCCAGCCGTTCGAGATCATGCTGCCGCAGGGCGATGGCGGCAGTGTGCTGCTGGAAGTGAACTCAGCGCTGTTCGTCGGCAACGACACCGCCGACGGCGTGATCGGCGTGGCGCGCGACATCACCGCCCGCCGCCAGATGGAGCAGCAGCTCGCCCAGGCCAACCGCCTGAGCGCGCTCGGCCAGTTCGCCTCCGGCGTCGCCCACGAAATCAACAACCCGCTCGGCCTCGTGTCCGGCTACGCCGAGGAGCTGCAGGCGCTGCTCGACACCAGCGCCGGAAGCAAGGACATTCCCCAGCTCGAGACCCTGCGCCGCGGGCTGGTGACGATCCAGCAGCAGGCCCACCGCTGCAAGGCGATCACCGACAACCTGCTGTCGTTCTCGCGGCGCCAGAGCGCGGCGCTGGAGACGGTCGATGTCGGCCTGTTCCTCGCCGAACGGCTGGCCTTCTTCAACGACGCCGGCCTGACCCGGGGCGTCGAGGTCGCGGTGGCGATCGAACCCGGGCTGCCCCCGGCACTCGCCAGCCCGGCCCTGCTCGAACAGGTCGTCCAGAACCTGCTGAAGAACGCGCGCGACGCGATGAACGGCAAGGGCCGCATCGAACTCGGCGTGCGCAACACCGCCGAAGGCATCGAAATCGAGGTCGGCGACGAAGGCCCGGGACTGGCGCCCGGCGTCATCGAGCACGTGTTCGACCCGTTCTTCACCACCAAGGCGCCGGGCAAGGGCACCGGGCTCGGCCTGTCGATCTGCTATTCGATCATGAACGAGATCCACGGCCGCATCAGCTGTGGCAACCGGGCGCAGGGCGGGGCCTGGTTCCGCGTGCTGCTGCCGTGCGCGGACGACACTCCGGGAGGCGGCGCGCATGGGCAATAACCGGCACGTCCTCGTCGTCGACGACGAGGAGCTGTACCGCGAACTGCTGTCGGGCCGCCTGACCCGGCAAGGCTACCGCGTCAGCGAAGCCGCCGACGGGGTGGGCGCCCTTCAGCACATCGAGCGCACCGGCATCGACCTCGCGCTGATCGACATCAAGATGCCGGGGATGGACGGCATCGAGCTGCTCGGGCGGATCAAGCAGCTCGCGCCCCAGATCGAAGTCGTCGTCCTCACCGGCCACGGCAGCGTCGACACCGCGATCGCGGCGATGAAGCTGGGCGCTTTCGATTATCTGACCAAACCCTACAAGCTCACCGAGCTCGACCTGATCGTCGAGCGCGCCCTTGACCGGCGCACCCTCGCCCTTCGCTGCGAGGCCCTCAGCGCCGAAGTGAAGCGCCTGCGCCAGTCCGACGACGCCGAGATGGTCGGTCGCAGCGCAGCGTGGCAGCAGATGCTCGAGCGCGTGCACCGCGCCGCACCGCTCGATCTGCCGGTGCTGGTGACCGGCGAGAGCGGTGCCGGCAAGGAAGTCGTCGCCGCCGCGCTGCACCGCTGGAGCAAACGTGCCGGCGAAGCCTACGTCCCGCTCAATTGCGGGCTGCTCGAAGGCGAACTGGTCGAAAGCGAGCTGTTCGGCCACAAGCGCGGCGCCTTCACCGGCGCCACCGGCGATCGCGAGGGCCTGTTCGAGGTCGCCAGCGCCGGCACCCTGTTCCTCGACGAGATCGGCGAACTGCCGGCTTCGTGCCAGGCCAAGCTGCTGCGCGTGCTCGACAGCGGTGAATTCCGCCAGCTCGGCGCCTCGGCGCTGCGCCACACCGAGGCACGGGTGATCGCCGCCACCCACCGCGACCTCGAAGCCCTGGTCGAGCAAGGCCGTTTCCGCCACGATCTGCTGTACCGGCTCAACGTCGTACACATCCAGGTGCCGCCACTGCGCGAACGCCGCGAGGACATTCCGCTGCTGGTCGAACATCTGATGCGCCGCGCCCTGCGCCGCAATGCAAGCGGCCCGGTGCCGCGCCTGAGTCCCTGCGCAATGGCCCGCCTGATCGACTACCCCTGGCCCGGCAACGTGCGCGAACTGCGCAACGTCATCGAGCGCCTGCTGGTGTTCGGCGACGGCGAGGTCATCGATGCCGCCATCACGAACTCGATCCTGTCGACACCCGGCGAGGCTCCGGCCGCGACTTCGCCCGCCGGCTTCAGCCGCATCGCACCGCTCGCCGAAGTCGAACAGGCCTACATCCGCTGGGTCGTCGACGCCCTCGAAGGCAACGTCAGCGCCGCCGCCGCCCGCCTGGGCGTCGCCCGATCGACGATCTACCGCAACCTGAAGCCGAAGGTGGACAGGCCCGCGCACTGAAGTGCTGTCGCATTTTGCAACACCGTTGCAGGCTGCAACGCTTGCCCAGAACCCACTGACAGCAAGGGATTTCCACCGCCGGCGCCGCTTTCACGCAATGCCCTGTAGCGCATTGCGACATCATCGGAATTCCATTTCCCGCCACGAGATAAAATAAATATTTGTTTTATCTGTGTATTTGTATTTTTAACAAACCTGGCCCGAGCCTTGCTTTGTCTTTCTCCAAGGGAACACCGTAATCCCAGTACAGGAGGAGACGAATGCATTCAGTATCGAAACTGGCCCTGGCCTGTCTCGCGGCAAGCGCGATGCACGTCGCGGCCGCACAGGACGGCCCCGCACAACCGGTCGATCCGGTCTACGCCAAGGTGTGCAGCTACTGCCACGACCAGGGCATCGGCCCGGCGATCCTCGGACGACAGCTGCAGCCCGCCTACATCGAGCACGTGGTGCGCTACGGTTTTCGCGCGATGCCCAGCTTCCGCCCCGCGGAAATCGACGACAAGGCCCTCGCCGGCGTCATCCAGTGGGTGTCGGCCTCGCCTGCCGGCGGCCCGAAATAGGTGGCCGCCATGGACCGACGTGAATTTTTCCGCCGTGCCGGCGGCGGCGCATCACTCGCCGCGTTGTCGACTTCGGCGCTGTCCTTCCAGAATGTGAATTTCGCCGCCGGGCGCACGCAGCTGATCCTCCTCGGCCAGGGTGACCTGCCTGCCGCAGTGGCGCTGGCACGCCGGGTGGAAGAAGCATTTCACGGTGCCGGCCTGCGCACGGCGGTGCTGCTGCCCGGTCGCAGCGAACTGCGCCGCATCGACAGCCTCGACGCCCTGCTCGACCATCCGCCCGGAACCCCCTTGCTCGGCATCATGGACGATGCCGCCGCGGTCATCTTCCAGGCCGTCGCCGGCAGCCGTGGTGCGCACTCGCTGGCGAGCGCCCATCACCGCAGCAGTAGCAGCGCCACACGTCACTGCTGCAGCGCCGCCGGATACCCGCAGCCGATCACCTGGAACGGAGCCGGGGATGACCAGGCGCAGCACGTCGGGCAGTTCTACCTTGCCGCCCTCGGCGAGCGCACCGCCCCCCCCGCCTCGATCCGGCCCGCAGCCGCCATCACTGCCGCAGAGGGCGCGCTGGCGTCCTTCCTGATCCGGCTCTGAAGCGCTGCCCACGCCCCCGCAACCTCATCCGCATCCTGGAGAAGAAATGAGCACACCCAAGCGCACCCTCCTGCCCAAGGGCGTCAGCGCGAGCGATTTCGACAAGGCGCTCACCGAGATCCGCGCCATCGTCGGCGACGCCCACGTCCTTGCCGACACGCCGCAGCTCGCCCCCTACAACAAGATCATGATGCCGGTGCCCGACGAGCAGCACGCGCCCTCGGCCGCGGTGATGCCTGACAGCGTCGAGCAGGTGCAGGCGATCATGCGCATCCTGAACAAGCGCCGGATCCCGGTGTACCCGATCTCCACCGGCAAGAACCTCGGCTACGGCTCGGCGGCGCCGGTCGAGCGCGGCCAGCTCGTCCTCGACCTGCGCCGCATGAACCGCATCCTCGACGTGGACGCCGAGCTGTGCACCGCGCTGGTCGAACCCGGCGTCACCTACCAGCAGCTCTACGACTACCTGCAGGAAAAGAAGCTGCCGCTGTGGTTCTCCTGCCCCGCGCCCTCGGTGATCGCCGGCCCGCTCGGCAACATGGTCGACCGCGGTGTCGGCTACACCCCCTACGGCGAGCACTTCCTGTTCTCGTCCGGCATGGAGGTGGTGCTCGCCGACGGCGAGGTGCTGCGCACCGGCATGGGCTCGATGCCCAATTCCAACACCTGGCAGGTGTTCAAGTGGGGCTACGGGCCGACCCTCGACGGCATCTTCACCCAGTCGAACTACGGCGTCGTCACCAAGATGGGGATGTGGCTGATGCCGGCCCCGCCCGACTACCGCCCCTTCCTGATCCAGTACCCCGAAGACACCGACATCACCAAGATCGTCGACGCGCTGCGCCCGCTGCGCATCGCGATGGTGATCCCGAACGCGGTGGTAATCGCGCACACGCTGTGGGAGGCACCCTGCTCCAAGGTCAACCGCGCCGACTACCACCCGGGACCGGGAGCGATCACCGACGACGAAGTCAAGCGCATCCGCAAGGACCACAACATCGGCGCGTGGAACGTCTATGCCGCGCTCTACGGCACCGCCGAGACCAACGACGCCCACTGGAAGATCATCGAAGCGGTCGCCGCGGCCACCGGCGGCAAGCTGGTCACCGAGTCCGCGGACGAAGGCGGGCGTGCCACCCAGTACCGCTTCGACCTGATGAAAGGCAAGCCCAATCTCGGCGAATTCGATCTCTACAACTGGCGCGGAGGCGGCGGTTCGGTGTGGTTCGCCCCGGTATCGCAGGCCAAGGGCAGCGAGACCCTGAAGCAGATGAAGCTGGCCAAGGACATCCTCGCCAAGTACGGCTTCGACTACGTCGGCGAGTTCATCGTCGGCTGGCGCGACATGCACCACGTCATCGACCTGCTGTTCGACCGCAGCGACGACGAGCAGACGCGCAACGCCTACGCCTGCTACGACGAGCTGCTCCACGCCTTCGCCCGCGAAGGCTATGGCGTCTATCGCGCCAACACCGCCTTCGCGGAAAAGGTCGCTGCCACCTACGGCCCGGTCAAGCGCGACGTCGAGCGCCGCCTCAAGCGCGCCCTCGACCCGAACAACATCATCGCTCCGGGGCGCTGCGGGATCAGCCTGTGAGTATCAGCACGACACCGCAACACGCTTTCCGCAACCACAACCTTCAGCGATCGCCGGCCGTGCCGCCCCTACGGCGGGAACGGCGGCGGTCGACGATCGAGGAGTGAGACACCATGACTGACATCCGCATGCTGATCGGTGGCGAGCCACGCGCCGCCGCCAACGGCGCCACTTTCGAGCGCCGCAATCCCCTCGACCACAGCGTCGCCACACGCGCACCGGCCGCCACCGCCGCCGATGCAGTCGCCGCGGTCGACGCCGCCGCCGCAGCGTTTCCGGCCTGGGCCGCGCTGGGGCCGGGCGAACGGCGCGCCCTGCTGCTGAAGGCCTCCCAGGCACTTGAGGCCAAGGGCGAGGCGATCGCCGCGGCAATGGCCGCCGAAACCGGTGCATCCGGAATCTGGGCCGGGTTCAACGTCCACCTGGCCGCCGGCATGCTGCTCGAAGCCGCGTCGCTGACCACCCGGATCAACGGCGAGCTGATTCCTTCCGACGTCCCCGGCAACGTGGCGATGGCGGTGCGTCAGCCCGCCGGCGTGGTGCTCGGCATCGCCCCGTGGAACGCACCGGTGATCCTCGGCGTGCGCGCCATCGCCACCCCGCTCGCCTGCGGCAACACCGTGGTGCTCAAGGGCTCGGAGCTGTGCCCTGCCACCCACGGCCTGATCATCGAGGCGCTGCAGGAAGCCGGCCTGCCGCCGGGCGTGGTCAACTTCGTCACCAACGCCCCGGCCGATGCTGGCGCGGTGGTCGAAGCGATGGTCGCCCACCCCGCGCTGCGCCGGGTCAACTTCACCGGCTCGACCCGGGTCGGGCGCCTGATCGCGCAGACCTGCGCCAAATACCTCAAGCCCGCGGTGCTCGAACTGGGCGGCAAGGCGCCGCTGGTGGTGCTCGACGACGCCGACCTCGACGCCGCGGTGGCCGCGGCGACCTTCGGCGCCTTCGCCAACTCGGGGCAGATCTGCATGTCGACCGAGCGCATCATCGTGGACGCCGCCGTCGCCGACGACTTCGTCGAACGCCTCGCTGCCCGCGCCCGCGCCCTGCCGCTGGGCGACCCGCGCCGGGGTCCGGTGGTGCTCGGCTCGGTGGTGGACATGGGCACGGTCGAACGCTGCAACGCGCTGATCGACGACGCCCTGGCCAAGGGCGCCACCCTGGTCTGCGGCGGCAAGGCCGACAGCACCCTGATGCCCGCCACCCTGCTCGATCACGTGAGCGCCGAGATGCGCATCTACCACGAGGAGACCTTCGCCCCGGTGAAGGGCATCGTTCGCGTGCGCGGCGTCGACGAGGCCGTTGCCTGCGCCAACGACAACCCCTTCGGGCTCGCCGCGGCGGTCTTCGGGCGCGACCTCGCACGCGCCTGGCAGGTGGCGTCGCGCATCCAGTCGGGGATCTGCCACATCAACGGCCCCACCGTCCACGACGAAGCGCAGATGCCCTTCGGCGGGGTCAAGGATTCGGGCTACGGCCGCTTCGGCGGCCAGGCCGGCGTCGATGCCTTCACCGAGCTGCGCTGGATCACGATGCAGACCACGGCGCGCCATTACCCGTTCTGATTTCCGGATCCGCATGCCACTTATCGAGAGGATGCGGATCCTTGCGATAGCCCGAAGCGAAGCGCGAAAAGTATGAAGTCCAGCAATATCCTCGGTGAGATTTTTCACGAATTTCTCAAGCAGCCGGAAAATGCTTTTCTTCTGCACTGCGCAAAGCGTGTTGCGTCACCCGAATCAAGCCCGCATTTTTGTAGGAGCAGTCACTTCCCGCACCGCAACATCAGTGCATTAGAAAAATGACTGGCATGATCCATGCTTTTTATCCGAAGAAACTGAAGATCAGTTCACATCATTATTAAAAGCGGGTGGCTGCTGTTCATTAATCCGGCCATTCGAAATGTTCCTGCAACAAACCTGCCGCCGTGACTGGCTACAGGCAAAAAAAGCCGCAGTTATATTTGCTCAAGGAGGAAGACATGAACGACAAGCCGTCCCGTTTCGATCCCGGCTTCGCGCCGCGGGTTTCACCCATCGGCAGGGCCGTCGCCACCGTTTGCGCCGGCATGGCAATTTCAGGCGCGGCGTTCGGCTTCACCATCGACACGGGCAATTCCGACCTGTCGGTGCGCTGGGACAACACACTCAAGTACAACGCCAGCTGGCGGGTCGAGGAGGCGGACGGCAGCGGGCCCGCCTCGGACGCGGGGGCGCAGATCAACACCAACGACGGCGACCGCAATTTCAGCCGCGGCCTGATTTCGAACCGTCTCGACCTGCTCTCCGAATTCGACCTGCGTTATCGCAACAACATGGGCTTCCGGGTCAGCGGCGCCGCCTGGTACGACCAGGTGTACAACGAATCCAACGACCGCAGCCAACGCTACGCCTGGTCGCTCAATCAGCGCTCGGCCGATTTCGACGAATTCACCACCGCCACCGAAAAGCTCCACGGGCGCAAGGCGGAGTTCCTCGATGCCTTCGTCTATGGCCGCACCGAGATCGCCGGCAAGGGCCTGAACCTGAAGGCGGGGCGCTTCACCCAGCTCTACGGCGAAACTTTGTTCTTCGGCGCGAACGGCATCGCCGGCGCCCAGACCCCGCTCGATCTGGCGCGTGCGCTGTCGGTACCGAACTCGCAGTTCAAGGAAGTGGCGCGCCCGGTCGGACAGGTTTCGGCGCAGCTGCAGCTCAGCCCCGACGTGTCGATCGGCGCCTATTACCAGTACGAATGGCGCGACTCGCGTCTGCCGGGGGCGGGAAGCTATTTCGCGTTTGCAGATTTCGCCGGTGCCGGCGGCGAGTTTCTGTACGGGCCGTTCGGGCCGAACGGCACGCTGCGCCGGGGCGATGACATGGATGCGAAGGACTCCGGTCAGGGCGGTATTCAGGTCAAGTTCCGTGCCGGCGACACCGAGTACGGGCTGTACGCCGCCCAGTTCCACGACAAGCTGCCGCAGTTCTACATCCGCCCCGGCGTGAACGCCGATCCGGGCCGCGGCGTGGATGGCGACTACGTCCTCGTCTATGCGGAGAACATCCGCACCATCGGCGCCAGCTTTGCCACGCTGGTGGGGGAGACCAACGTCTCGGGCGAACTGTCGTTCCGTGAAAACCAGCCGCTGGTCGCCACGGGCAACGTCGCGCTCGGCCTGGGCGGGGCGGACAACGACGACGATGCCACCTTTCCGAAAGGCAAGACGATGCACCTGAGCCTGTCGGCAATCAGTGTGTTGCCGGCCAATGCGCTGTGGGACGGGGCCGCCTTCGTCGGCGAGTTCGCCTACAACCGGGTGCTCAGCGTCACCGACAACCGGGCCGCGCTCGACCCGAATGCCACCCGCGAAGCCAGCGCGATCCAGTTCGTGTTCACCCCGGAATATTTCCAGGTCGCGCCCGGGCTCGATCTGCAGGTGCCGATCGGCGTGAACTACGGCCTGGCCGGACGCTCCTCGGTCAATGGCGTGCTGTTCCCGGCGGAGAACGGCGGCAGCCTGAGCATCGGGGTGAAGGCCGATTACCGCAAGACCTGGCAGGGCGGGCTGAACTACACCCACTACATCGGCTCCTCGGGTTCGATCGTCAATCCGGCCGGAGAGCTGTCCTATGACAATTTCCACGGCGACCGCGACTTCGTGTCGCTCACGATCCAGCGCACGTTCTGATTCCTATAAAACGACCGAGGAGATCAATATGTTCAAGTTTAAAAAGACCTTGCTGTGCGTCTCGATCCTGGCGCTGAGCGCCGGCATGCAGAGCGCGATGGCCGCGGTGAGCGCAGACGAAGCGGCCAAGCTCAAAACCTCGCTGACCCCGCTCGGCGGTGAGAAAGCCGGCAACAAGGACGGCACCATTCCGGCGTGGACCGGGGGGCAGACCGGCCCGGTCGCGGGGCCGAAAGTGGGCGACATCCCGGTGAATCTTTTCCCGGATGAAAAGCCGGCCCTGCAGATCACCGCATCCAACATGGCCCAGCATGCGGACAAGCTCTCCGAGGGCACGCAGGCGCTGCTGAAGAAATACCCGGACACGTTCCGTGTCGACGTGTACCCGACCCATCGCACGGCGACGGTGCCGGAGCACGTGGCGGCAAACACGTTCAAGAATGCGACCGATTGCAAGACGACGGAAGGTGGTAATTCGATCGAGGGCTGCTTCGGCGGGCTCCCGTTTCCGGTTCCGCAGGCCGGTGTAGAGGTGGTGTGGAATTACCTGCTGCGGGTCGAACCCGAATCGATCGAATTCGGCTTCAAGAACATCGTCGGCTCCTCCGACGGCAATCACACCCTGGCCACCCGCAACGACAATTTCTTCCAGCACCCCTACAACTACAAGGATGGTTCGTGGGAGACCTGGTCGAAGGACGGCAAGGGCGAGTACTTCCTGCAGCGCTTCAGTACCACGGCCCCCTCCTTCAAGGTGGGCGAGTCGCTGGTGATCCGCGACAGCATCGACCCCAAGACCCCGCGCCAGGCCTGGCAGTACCTGGTCGGCCAGCGCCGCGTGCGTCGTGCGCCGACCGTGGCCTACGACACGCCGGACTTCGTCGCCTCGGGGGCGAACTATTTCGACGAGGTGCAAGGCTTCTTCGGCCACCCCGACCGCTACGAATGGAAGCTGCTCGGCAAACGGGAGATGTATATCCCCTACAACAACAATGAACTGGTCACGGCCAAGGTTGCCGACGCCTACGACAAGTTCCACCTGAATCCGGCCAAGGTGCGCTGGGAGTTGCACCGGGTATGGGAGGTCGAAGGCACGGTGGTGTCGGGCAAGCGCCATGCAGTGCCGAAGCGCAAGTATTACTTCGACGAGGACACCGGCTTGATGGTGCTGATGGATGGCTATGATGCCGAAGGCAAGCTCTGGCGCACTTCGCAGATGCCCAACTTCTTCGTGCCCGCCGTTCCGGCGCTCCTGGTCAAGCAGGTGACGGTGTTCAACCTGCAGGCAGGCACGATGAGCACGGTGCAGGGGCTGAACGACGAAACCTACCGCGTCGTGCCGCGCAAGCCCGAGACCTTCTTCACCGGCGACGCCGTCGCCGCCGACGCAGCACGCTGATCTCGCCCGGCGGCTGGACAGTCGCCGGAGGGCCTGCCGGGCTGCGGGCAGGCGGGCCCTCCGCTTTTCAGACCCGATTTTTCGTTGTTGAACGACGCTCCGTCCACGGCACCGCCCCGCGGGGTCCGCTGCTGCGTGACGGAGCGCGCATGAGAGTAGGCCACATGGTTCTGAACATTGCGCTGCGGCCCCTGCTGGCGGCCACCCTTTTGAGCTTGATCTGCCCGCTGGCGGCGGCGGCGACCGCTGCGCCGGCCGCGGCCGCGCCGGCGACGACCGGCCAGCCGGTGCCGGACCTGCTGGAGCTGCCGGCCCGTGCCGATGTGCGCGCCACCAGCACGGTCCAGCTGGCGGTGACCCGGGCGGGCGAGCGGCTGGTGTCGGTGGGCGCGCGCGGCACCGTGCTGCTGTCGGACGACGGCGGAGCGAGCTGGCGCCAGGCGCGCGCGGTGCCCGCGAGCGTGGCGCTCACCGACGTCTGCTTCGTCGATGACCAACGGGGCTGGGCGGTCGGCCACAGCGGCATCGTGCTGCATTCGCGCGATGGGGGCGAAACCTGGGTGCGCCAGCTCGACGGCCGCCAGGGCGCACAGGCGGCGCTCGAAGAAGCCCGCGCGCTCGAAGCGGCGGGCGCGGACGGGGCCGAGCGACGCCTGCGTGAGGCCCAGGCGATGGTCGAGGACGGCCCGGACAAGCCGCTGCTGGGCGTGCATTTTGCCGACGCACGCCGCGGCTGGGCAGTCGGCGCCTACGGCCTGGCGCTCACCACCGACGATGGCGGCCAGTCCTGGCAGGCCTTCATCGCGCGCCTGCCCAACCCGCGCGGCAAGCACCTTTATCAGGTGCGCGCCGACGGCGCCCGCCTGCTCATCGCCGGCGAGCAGGGCGCGCTGTTTCGCTCGGACGATGGCGGGGCATCGTTTGCCGAAGTGCGCACCCCCTACCCGGGCACCTTCTTCGGCGTCCTCGCGCTCGGGCCGGACACGCTCTTGGCCTACGGCCTGCGGGGCAACGTCTGGCGCAGCGGCGATGGGGGCGCGAACTGGGCGCAGATCGCCCTCGACCAGGAAATCACCCTCACCAGCGGCCTGCGCCTGGCCGACGGCGCCGTCGTGCTCGCCGACGAGAGCGGGCGCCTGCTGCGCAGCGACGATCAGGGGCGCAGCTTTCGCGCGCTCGAGGCCAAGGCCCCCAACGCGGTCACCGCCCTGGTGCAGATCGAGGGCGGCGCCCTGGTGCTGTCCGGCGCACGCGGCCTGAACCGCGTCGATGCCGCTCAACTCGTCGTTACGGAACGCAAATAATGGCTGTCGCACATTCCCTTCCGGCCGAAGCGGTGATCGCCAACCTGGCCGACTTCGATGCGCGTTCGGGCTCGCTGGCCGAGCGCGTGCTGTTCAACAACCGCCTGGTGATCGTCCTGCTGTGCCTGCTGGCCACGCTGGTGCTCGGCTATCAGGCGCTCGGACTGAAGTTGAACGCCGCGTTCGACAAGATGATCCCGACCAGCCACCCGTACGTCGTCAATTTCCTCGACAACCGCAGCCAGCTCGCGGGCATGGGCAACAGCCTGCGCATCGCCGTGGCGGTGAGCGAAGGGGACATCTTCGACGCACAGTACCTCGACACCGTGCGCAAGCTCAGCGACGAGCTGTTCCTGCTGCCCGGCGTCGATCGCCCCTACATGAAATCCCTGTGGGCACCCGCGGTGCGCTGGACCGGAGTCACCGAGGAAGGGCTCGACGGCGGCCCGGTGATCCCGGACGACTACGACGGCTCGCCCGAATCGATCGAGCAGGTGCGGGTCAATGTCGAGCGCTCGGGCGAGATCGGCCAGCTCGTGGCGGCCAACTATCAGTCGAGCATCCTGCTCGTGCCGCTGCAGGACAGGATCGCCGAGACCGGCGAGCGCATCGACTACCACGCGCTCTCGCAGCGCATCGAGGCGCTGCGGGCGAAATACGAGTCGGACACGATCCGCATCCACGTCACCGGTTTCGCCAAGGTGGTGGGCGATCTGATCGAGGGCCTGCTGCAGGTGATGGTGTTCTTCGCCATGGCGATCGTGATCTGTACCGCGGTGCTGTACTGGTACACCCGCTGCCTGCGCAGCACGCTCCTGGTGGTGTCGTGCTCGGTGGTGGCCGTGGTGTGGCTGCTGGGCCTGTTGCCCACGCTGGGCTACGAGCTCGACCCCTACTCGGTGCTGGTGCCCTTTCTCGTCTTCGCCATCGGCATGAGCCACGGCGCGCAGAAGATGAACGGCATCATGCAGGACATCGGCCGCGGCACGCACAAGCTGGTGGCGGCGCGCTACACCTTCCGCCGCCTGTTCCTGGCCGGCATGACCGCGCTCTTGGCCAACGCGGTGGGCTTCGCGGTGCTGATGGTGATCGACATCCAGGTCATCCAGGATCTGGCGATCACTGCCAGCATCGGGGTGGCAGTGCTGATCTTCACCAACCTCGTGCTGCTGCCGATCCTGCTCTCCTACACCGGGGTGAGTCCGATGGCGGCCCAGCGCAGCCTGAAGGCCGAGCTCATGGAGGCCAGCGGGACGCATGACAAGCACCCGTTCTGGGCCTTCCTCGATCTCTTCACGCAGCGTAAGTGGGCCTCCATCGCGGTGCTGGCCGGGCTGGCGATGGGCGCGGTGGGGCTCGCGGTGAGCTTTCAGCTCAAGATCGGCGACATCGACCCGGGCGCGCCCGAGCTGCGCCCGGACTCGCGCTACAACCGCGACAACGCCTTCATGACCGCCAACTACGCCGCGAGCAGCGACGTGTACATCGTCATGGTGCGCACGCCCCAGTACGCCTGCGGCCAGTACGACACGCTGATGGCGGTCGATGCGCTCGAGCGCGAGCTGCAGCAGCTGCCCGGGGTGGAGACGACCAGCTCGCTGGCCGGGCTGGCCAAAGTGGCCAACGCGGGCATGAACGAGGGCAGCCTGAAGTGGTTCGAGATCCCGCGCTCGCAGGACATGTTGAACGCGATCATCACCCGCGCCCCGCGCGAGATGTTCAACCAGAACTGCGATCTGCTCACCGTCTATGCCTACCTGAAGGATCACAAGGCCGACACGCTCAAAAGCGTGGTCGAGGTGGTCGAAGCCTTCGCCGCGCGCCACGGCACCGAGGAGGTGCGCTTTCTGAACGCGGCGGGCAACGCCGGCATCGAGGCCGCGACCAACATCGTGGTGAGGAAGGCCAACGTGCAGATGCTGTTCCTGGTCTATGCGGCGGTGATCGTGCTCGCGTTCATCGCCTTCCGCTCGTGGCGGGCGGTGGTGTGTGCGGTGGTGCCGCTGACGATCACCTCGATGCTGTGCGAAGCGCTGATGGTGTGGCTCGACATCGGCGTCAAGGTCGCCACCTTGCCGGTGATCGCGCTCGGGGTCGGGGTCGGCGTCGATTACGCGCTCTACGTGATGACGGTCACCCTGGCCCGGCTCAAGGAAGGCATGAGCCTGTCGGACGCCTATTACAAGGCGCTCACCTTCACCGGCAAGGTGGTGGTGCTCACCGGCATCACACTCGGCATCGCCGTCGCGACGTGGGCGTTCTCGCCGATCAAGTTCCAGGCCGACATGGGCATCCTGCTCGCGTTCATGTTCATCTGGAACATGCTCGGCGCGCTGATCCTGCTGCCCGCGCTGGGGCATTTCCTGCTGCGGCCAAAACAGGTCGCGCGGGGCTGAAAGACAAGGGAGAAATGCAATGTACCGTCACATCCTCGTGCCGCTCGATGGCTCGGAGCTGGCCGGCGCCCTGCTCGCCCAGGCCGTCGAATTCGCCCGCGCCCTCGGCGCCCGCATCACCTTCTTCACGATGGTCGAAGACTACGGCGCCACCCAGGAAGGGGCGCTGATGCGCACGCTGTCTCCCGAAAGGTTCGAAACCGAGATGAAGCGCCAGGCCTCGGCCATCCTGTCCAAAGCCACGGAGGCCGCTCAGGCGGCCGGACTGACCTGTGACGCGGTCGTGCGCGTCGGCTCGGAAGCGTACGTGCAGATCATCGAGGTCGCCCGGGACAAGGGCTGCGACCTGATCTACATGGCGTCCCACGGCCGTCGCGGACTCAAGGCGCTGATGCTCGGATCGCAGACCCAGAAAGTGCTCACCCATTCGCCGCTGCCGGTCTTTGTCGCAAAGGCTGCGCCTCTCCGAGGAAACGACATGACGGCGTGAAGAATCGTCATCGGCACACGGTCATTCACTGGACCGGGGGTATGAACGCCCCCTTCCCGCTGCGAGACGAAGCCAGGCTTTCTCGCTTGAACACGAATGCAATCTGAAAAGGATGGAGCCCCATGCCTGACAATGTCATGAAACAGCCGGCTGCTGGATTGATTGGCGCCGCAATTACTAAGTTTCCCATAAGTAGTGTCAGGTGAGCGATAATATCGCCCATGAAATGCAAACGACTTTCCGACGGCCGGGCTTTCGATCATCACACCTTGCAGGTCATGCGGCAGCAGGCCGTCAAAGCCGTACGTGAGGGCCAGACGGTGCAAAGCGTCGCGGCGGCGTTTGGCGTGAATGAGCGCAGCGTTTTCCGGTGGCTCGCCGAGTTTGCCAATGGCGGACAGAACGCATTGCTCGCCAAGCCGATTCCGGGGCGCCCCAGCAAACTCAATGCCGAGGAGCTTTCGTGGATTGCGAAAGCGGTTCGTGACCATAACCCTCAGCAGTTCAAGTTCGAGTTCGGCTTGTGGACGCTGTCCCTGATCCGTCACCTGATCAAACGACAGTTCAAGAAAGAGCTGTCGGTCTCCTCGGTCCATCGTCTGATGAAGATCCTGGGCTTCAGTGCCCAGAAGCCGCTCTACCAAGCGTGGCAGCAAGATCCGGTGCTGGTGCGAACCTGGGAGACGGAGACCTACCCCGCGATTCGCGCCGAAGCCAAGCGGCTCGGTGCAACGATCTACTTCGGTGACGAGTCGGGCATCCGCTCGGACTACCACACTGGCACGACCTGGGCGCCGCAGGGACAGACACCGGTGGTGCAGGCGACGGGCCGGCGCTTCTCGCTGAACATGATTTCGGCCGTCGGCACGCAGGGCGAATTTCGGTTCATGCTACATGAAGGATCGGTCGGTGCGAAAGTGTTCGTCGAGTTCCTCAAGCGCTTGATGGTCAACGCCGAGAAGCCGGTCTTTCTGATTGTTGACGGTCATCCGATCCACAAGGCGAAGATGGTCAAGAGCTACATCGAGAGCTTGGGCGGCAAGCTCAAGTTGTTCTACCTGCCGCCGTACTCTCCGCATCTGAATCCGGATGAAACGGTTTGGGCTCATGTGAAGCGGAGGGTTTCGCGGCAGTTGGTAGAGAGTGCCGAGGAAATGAAACGGCTCGCGCTCCGTGCTTTGCGTAGCATCCAGAAGCTCCCCGAACTCGTGAAGTCATTTTTCAGGCAGCCAGAGTGCCGCTATATCCTGGGATGACACTACTTATTGAAAAGTTAGTACAATCGGATTGTCGCTGGCAATAAGCATCGGATTCGAGCCTCGCTTCTTTGGTTCATGGGTGGCCTTTCTTGCGATGTGCATCGTCCCGACACAAATCATCATCGGGCTCGTCTGGAACAACCGCTATCCCGGCGTTCTTGCCAGACTGCCTCAGCCTGCGCGGGGGATAGCCATTCTCGGCCTCCTGATTGCGGCCGGAAGTGTGATCGCCCCGACAACCCTGGTGCTAGTCGGCGGGGGTATCACACCTCCCACGCCGTTCCTGAACATGTACATAATCCTGAGCATCGTTGCGACTTTCTGGTTGGTCGCAGTATTCCAGTGCTGGCCATCTTCGGCGATTTCATCGCATCCCGCAGTGCTCGGACTCGGAACACTGATGCTTTCCTATCTTTCTGCCTGGGTCGTTTTCCGGTCTGGATTCGATTTTGGAGCGATGCAGGATGCGCCCTTCTACCATGAGCATCTTGACCCCCAAGGTGCATTCCCGGCATGGAACGTCCTCTCATACGCCATCACGACTGTCGCGGTGATCATGGGGCTCATCCTGCTCGACTTCTGGCCGATTACGACCATCGTGAGCAAGAAACCCGCATTCGGCACTCAGCCTTATTTCGGCCTGATTTCGACCGTGATCGTGCTGTCCGTTGCCGGAGTCGTCTGGGAGACCGGAGTCAATCTGTCAGGTATGGACACGGTGGATTACCTCGTTCGTATTCCAGTCTCCTTCGTATTCGGCACGTTCATTCTTCTGACCCTGTTTCAGACCGCTCCGTTTCAAAAACTGGCACAGCCGGCAAAGGGATGCGCGCTCATTTTCGGCTCTGCGCTGTTGGCGCTGCTCACCTACGAGCTTTATCGTTTCGCCTCCATCAATGCCTTCGCCCATATTCAGGCAGGTCCGCCGGCATATGACCTGGATTTGTGGATAGCGACGGCGATGCTGTCGATAACCTTCCCTCTCATCGTCGCCTATGCAGAAGGATTCGCATTCTGGCCACTCAAAAACGACGACAGGCATTGAACTCAGCGCTGAAGCCACTCCCGGCCTTCCGGAATGTCAGCCTTCGCCGCCAGCGAGCTTGTATTTTTCGCATCGATACGCCAGTTGCGACCGGGTAATGCCAAGCAGTCGTGCCGCAGCGGAGTAATTCCCATTTGAAACGGATACTGCGTTCTCAACCAGGGTCCGTTCTATTTCTTCCAGGGAAATGCTTTTTCCGTCTCCTTGCGTCTGCAGCAACATCTGCAGCAGGTCGGGTGACGTATCAGGGACTTCGCCGGTTTCGGACTGCGCATTCCTGAGCACGCCCTTTCCCGCCCCCATCGCAATCGACAGGACATCCGGCGGCAGGGTTTCACCACTGGTGAACAGGTTTGGCAAGTCGATCACCCCGTCATCCTCGGCAGAAATCACGCCGCGCTCGACCAGGTTTTGCAGTTCTCTTATGTTTCCGGGGAATTCGTACGAGAGGAAGGCTCTGATGACTGCGGGCGTGAAACCCACCACTTTTCGATGGTACTTGTCGCAGTAATAGTTCAGGAAATGATTCATCAACAGCGGAATATCGTCCTTGCGAGCGCGAAGCGGAGGGAGTCGAATGGGGAACACGTTCAATCGGTAGAACAGATCCTCGCGAAAATTTCCATCCTGCACCGCCTGCCGCAAATCGACATTGGTCGCAGCAACCACTCTCACGTCGACCCGGGTGCTCCGGCTGCCTCCGACTCGTTCGATTTCCCCTTCCTGCAGCGCTCGTAGCAGCTTTCCCTGCGCGATCGGACTCAATGTCCCGATTTCATCCAGGAACAAGGTTCCGCCATCGGCCCGCTCGAATCGGCCGGGACGCGACGCAACCGCTCCGGTATAGGCACCACGCTCGACACCGAACAGTTCGGACTCGATCAGCGTGTCCGGTATCGCGGCACAGTTGACGGCGACGAAGGGGTTTTCAGCCCGCGTGCTGATGCGGTGGAGCATGTTGGCGAACACTTCCTTACCGACCCCGGACTCCCCCGTAAACAGGACAGTGGCATCAGTACCGGCGACGCGCCGGAGCTGATGGCAGGCTGCATTGAAAGCGGCCGACGCACCAACCATTGCGGCGTGATAGGGTGCATTCTGCGCAAGCATTCCCGCGCTGTCTTTCAGCCCGGTCACCGGCACCACCACGGAAGAGGCACGACTGCCCGTCGGAGAGCCGACAAAGTCTTCGGCATTGAGACGCCGCATGTCCTCGGTGATGTCGTCCCACAGCTCAGCCGATTTTGCGATCAGGCGGCACACGGAATCCCCCATCGACCGGCAACTGACTTCACGCGCAATCACGAGGTGTCCGAGCAGGGTGCTCCCGTGCCCCATCGCATAACCGGTCAGCATCCAGCAGGTCGCTGCAGTCCCCAGGCCATAGGCGGCGATGTGCTCGTCCGCCTCGATCGAGTGATGCCATAAGTACTCACCGTCGAACTGGCCGTTCTTCTGGTCGAAGTTGAATCTCACCGGCTCGACCTTGACCATGCCCTCAAAGGAATGCAGGCGGGCCTTGTACAGTGCGGACAAATCGGCATCGGGCCAGCGGGCCTGCTCCATGCGGGCATCGCGCGCTCCCGCGATATAGCCCAGGCGGGTGAATAAACCTCTTGCCTTTTCCATTCCCAGACTGTCGATCAGCTCGCGCCGCAGTGCTCCGAATGCATTGCCATGCATCAAGATCATGCGCTGATCATTGAGCCAGATATATCCGTCATCAGGCGAAAACGACAGACATGCCGAAATGTCCGATAACGATGGCCGGGCGTCAGCGCGCGAGCTGGCATAGTCTCCGAGCTGCGATGCCGAGAATTCCGAGCCTTCTTCTCCGGTCGCAGCCCTGCCTTTGCTTTTGATCACGACATGTCTCCTTCACTGAACCACATTTCCATTTTTATAAATTCAACCGCAAATTCATAGGACTGTTTTCACGATTTTATGAACCCAGGCCAGAGGCCATAAATGCTGCACAGCAGTATTTTTGATCCACCCAGCAGGAATGTCTATCGAAAATCGATGATCAAAACTTGCTGCGCCGCACAATCCGCGCTTCCACGACCATCCTGGCATCAGTCTTGCTCAATACAAGGCAGCGTGACGAACATCAGACATCGAGCGATGTACGCAGTTTAAGCACCAAATTTTTGTCCAACGGACCCGGGATGCATCGATGATCAAGGAAGGCGATTTGCTCTGGACCCCCAGCGCCGACTGGGTAGCGAACGCGAACGTGACTGCGTTCATGAACTGGCTGCAAGCCACCCGCAAGCTGGAATTCGCGGATTACGGCGAGCTCTGGCGCTGGTCGGTCACCGACCTGGAATCGTTCTGGGGCGCGCTCTGGGATTATTTTTCGATCGAGGCCTCGTCTCCGCCCACCTGCGTGCTCGGCTCCCGGAAAATGCCCGGCGCCCAGTGGTTCCCCGGGGCGAAGCTCAACTACGCGCAGCACGTCCTGCGCCAGGAACGCGCCGGCAGTGACGCGCTCATGTACCTGAGCGAGAACGCCCCCCTGACCGCCATGGCGTGGGAAGAACTGGCCGGCCAGGTGCGCATCCTCGCGACGCAACTGCGCCGCCTGGGCGTGAAGCCTGGCGAGCGCGTCCTGGCCTACCTGCCCAACATCCCGCAGGCGATCATCGCCCTGCTGGCGACGACGAGCATCGGTGCCGTGTGGGCAAGCTGCTCGCCGGATTTCGGCTCTCACGGCGTTCTCGACCGGGTCACCCAGCTCGCCCCCAAAGTGCTGTTCTGCGTCGACGGCTACCGCTATGGCGGCAAGGCCTTCGACCGCCGCGACGAGGTCCGGGAAATCATCGGCGCACTCGACAGCATCGAGCACGTCATACATCTGCCGCACCTGGAGCCGCACAGCCCGGCCCCGGCCGATGAACGGGTGCGGTCATGGGAAAGCCTGCTCGATCACCCTCCCGTTCCGGCCGACGGTTTCCGGTTCGAGCAGCTGCCCTTCGATCATCCGCTGTGGATCCTGTTCTCGTCGGGCACGACCGGCCTGCCCAAAGCCATCGTGCACGGCCATGGCGGCATCCTCCTCGAGATGCACAAGCTGCTCGCCTTCCACATGGACATCCATCCCGGCGAGCGCAGCTTCTTTTTCACCACCACCGGCTGGATGATGTGGAACGTGGTCGCGAGCTCGCTGCTGGTCGGCGCGTGCCCCGTGCTCTATGACGGCAACCCGGCCTATCCGACCCCCGACGTGCTGTGGAAGATGGCCCAGGACTGCAGCGCCGCCTTTTTCGGCGCCAGCCCGACCTATGTCGACATCATGAACAAGGCCGCCATCGTGCCGGGGGCGCGCTACGACCTGTCGAAACTGCGCGCGATCATGCCGGCCGGCTCACCGGTGTCGCCCGAGTGCACCGCCTGGTTCTACGACAACGTCAAGAAGGATCTGTGGATCGCCACCGGCAGCGGCGGCACCGACTGCTGCACCGGCTTCGTCGGCGGCGTGCCGACGCTGCCGGTTCATGCCGGCGAGATCCAGGCGCCGTCGCTCGGGGTGGCCGCGGCCGCGTTCAACGAGCGCGGCGAGGCGGTCGTCGATGAAGTCGGCGAGCTGGTGATCACCGAGCCCCTGCCGTCGATGCCGGTCTGCTTCTGGAACGACCCCGGGCAGGTGCGCTACCGGGAAGCCTACTTCGAAGAATTTCCTGGGGTTTGGCGCCATGGCGACTTCTTCCGCATCAACGCGCGCGGCGGCTGCTTCGTGCTCGGCCGCTCGGACGCAACGCTGAACCGCCAGGGCGTGCGCATCGGCACGGCGGAAATCTACCGGGCGCTGGCCGCGCTCGACGAGATCGAGGACGCGCTGATCGTCAATCTCGATCTGCCGCACAACGCGTTCTTCATGCCGCTGTTCGTGAAGCTGCGTGCCGGCATCCAGCTCGATGCCGACCTGGTGCAGCGGATCAACGCCCTCCTGCGCAGGGAATACACGCCACGCCACGTGCCGGACCGGATCATCGCCGTACCCGCCATCCCGGCGACCCTCACCGGCAAGAAGATGGAAGTGCCGGTGCGCAAGATCCTGATGGGCGTGGCGGTCGAAAAGGCGGTCAATCGCAACGCCATGGCCAACCCCCAGGCACTCGACTTTTTCATCCACTACGCGAAGACCCAGCAGGACTATTCACTGAGCTGACTGCGGGCACGGCAACCACAAGATCCGGAGACAATCATGGCCGACAAACCGAAGGTGCTTCTCATCGCCACCCGGGACACCAAGGATCAGGAAGCGAAATACATACGGGAATGCCTGGAAGAGGCGGGGGTCGAGGTCGTCCACCTGGACCCCAGCATCCGTCGCACGGTGGACGAAGGGGCCGAGATCGGACCTGAGCAGATCGCCGCCGCCGCAGGCAGGACGATGCCCGAAATCCGCGCGCTCAGGCACGAAGGGAAATGCCTGGAAGCGATGATCGAGGGCGCGCTCAAGTGTGTCCACGAGCTGGACCGCGACGTGGGCCTGAGCGGCATCATCGGCCTGGGCGGCTCGATGGGGACGGTGCTTGCCACCCGGATCATGCAGACCTTTCCCTACGGCCTGCCCAAGGTCATGATTTCCACCATGGCCTCGGGCATGACCCGCCCGTTCGTCGGCGCCAAGGACATCGTGATGGTGAACCCGGTGTGCGACATTTCGGGGCTCAATTCGATCACCCGCAGCGCCTTCCGCAGTGGCGCGCTTGCCGTGGCGGCGATGGCCCACGACTACCCGTCCGGGGAAGCCGGGAACAAGCCGCTGGTGACCATCTCGACGCTGGGCACCACGGAAAAATGCAGCGCACGTATCCGCCGATCGCTCGAGGAGCAAGGCTTCGAGGTCATGGTGTTCCACACCCTCGGCACCGGCGGCGCGGCGATGGAGCAGATCATCCGCGAGCGCGACGTCGCAGTCGTCATCGATCTGTCCCTGATCGAGATCAGCGAATACCTCCATGGCGGCTTGTGCGCGACCGGTCCGGATCGCGGCAAGGCAGCGCTGGAGAAAGGGGTGCCGACCATTTTCGCCCCCGGCAATCTGGATTTCCTCGTCGCCGGGCCGCTGGAGGAAGCCAGGGTGCGATTCCCCGGCAAACGCTACCACGAGCACAACCCCGCACTGACTGCAGTGCGCGCCGAAGCGCAGGAATTCCGCAATGATGCCGAGCACCTTGCCGGCCTGATCCGGAATGCCCGCGGGCCGGTCGCCTTCTTCGTGCCACTGCAGGGCTTTTCCAATCACGACAGCCCGGATGGCCACCTCCACGATCCGTCCCTGCCTCCGGTGTTCGCCGCCCACCTGAAACAGGTGATGCCCCCCGGCGTACCGGTGATCGAGCTGCCCCTCCATATCAACGACGAGCAATTCGCCGACGCGCTGGTCGAGCAGGCCATCGCTTTTTCCAAAAATCGCAGCGAGGCTGCAAGCCAATGAAACTGACCAACGAAGACGTCAACGAGATCCTGCAGCTGCTGGACGCGGGACCTTTCAACGAACTGAACCTGCAGACCCTGCGCTTCAAGCTGCAGTTGCGCCGTGGCAGCGACGGCATGTGGACGCAGGAAGCGCAAATCCTTGCCGCCCCCGAGCTGCTGTCGCCGGCCGCCACCGCAGCAGCGCCGGCCACCGCGGCCGCCCATGCGCCGCAGGAAACCAGGCACGCGGAAAAGGAACACCTCACCCCGGTCCGCACGCCGCTGCTGGGGACCTTTTACCGTGCGCCCAAGCCCGGCGCCCCCGCGTTCGTGGAAGTCGGCAGCCGCGTCGGGCCCGACACCCTGGTCGGCATCGTCGAAACGATGAAGCTGATGAATTCGGTATATGCCGGGGCAACCGGAACGGTGGTGGAGATCTGCGCCAAGGACGCGGCCACCGTCGAGCACGGCGAAATCCTGATGTTCATCGAGCCGGAGGACGCATGACCATCCGCCGCATTCTCATCGCCAACCGCGGCGAGATCGCGGTGCGCATCGTGCGCACCTGCCAGCGCCTCGGGATCGAAACCGTCCTCGCCGCCTCCGAGGCTGATCTCGAGTCGCTGGCGGCGCGCCTGGCCGACCGGACGATCTGCATCGGCCCGGCGAAGTCGTCCGCCAGCTACCTCAGCGTCGATGCCGTGGTCGGCGCCGCGCGCACGGCCAAAGCCGATGCGATCCATCCCGGATACGGCTTCCTGTCCGAAAATCAGCGTCTCGCCCAGGCCTGCGCTGCCGCAGGGATCATTTTCATCGGCCCGACCGCAGCCCAGCTCGATGCCGTAGGCGACAAGCTCAAGGCGCGCAGCCACGCGCTGGCCGCCGGGCTTCCGGTGGTCCCGGGCGGCGAAGTCGACAGCATCGAGGAAGCGCGCGCGGTCGCTGAAAAAACGGGCTGGCCGGTCCTGATCAAGGCCGTCAGCGGCGGCGGCGGCCGCGGCATGAAGCTGGTGCACGAACCGGGCCAGCTCGCGGCGACGATCGAACTGGCGATGGCCGAAGCCCATGCCTCGTTCGGCGATCCGCGGGTCTACCTGGAGCGCTATGTCGCCTCCGGCCGTCATGTGGAAGTGCAGGTGCTGGGCGACGGCGAGAACGTGATTCATCTGGGTACGCGCGATTGCTCGATCCAGCGCCGCTACCAGAAGCTGGTCGAAGAAGCGCCGGCCCCCAACCTGCGCGACGGCCTGCGCGCCGCGATGCACGAGGCCGCGGTCACTTTCGCCAGGCACCTCGAATACCGCGGGCTGGGCACCGTCGAACTGCTCGTCGACTGCGAGCGCGACACCTTCTACTTCCTCGAAATGAACGCGCGCATCCAGGTCGAGCATCCGGTCACCGAGGCGATCTGCGGGCTCGACCTGGTGGCCGAGCAGATCGCGGTCGCCGAAGGCAAGCCGCTGCGTTTCACCCAGGACGATGTGCATCTCGCCGGTCACGCCATCGAGTGCCGCATCAACGCCGAAGACTGGACACAGGACTTCCGCCCCAGCCCCGGCACGGTGAGCCGCGCGCTGTTTGCGCTCGGCGAAGGCGTGCGCGTCGATACCCACATCCAGAGCGGCGCGCGCGTACCGCCGTTCTACGACTCCCTCCTTGCCAAGCTGATCGTCCATGGCCCCGACCGCGCCCAGGCCCTCGAGCGCCTGCGCCATGCGCTGGCGCAGTGCGAGATTACCGGCGTCAGCACCAACCTGCCGATGCACGTCGAACTGATGCAGCAGGAGGAGTTCGCCCGCGGCGGCGTGAATACCGCTTATTTCCCCTGGTTCCTGGAAAACCGGGCGACCGCATTGCGCGACCCGTGTGTCGCGAAAGGAAGCTGACATGGCCCATCTCCAGCTCATCGACACCTCGATCCGCGACGGCAACCAGAGCCTGTGGGGCGCAACCGGGCTCAATACCCCGCAGATCCTGTCGATCGCCCCGATCCTCGACCGGGTCGGTTTCCGCGCCATCAATTACGCCTCGAGCACGCACATGGGGATGGCGATCAAGACCCACCGCGAAGATCCGTGGGAACGCATCCGCCTCACCCACGCGGCGATGCCCAACACCCCGCTGGAATTCATCGGCACCGGGCTGCGCTTCATCTCCTGGGAGAGTCAGCACCCCGAGTTCATGCAACTCGTGTATGACCGGCTCGTCATCAACGGCATTTCGCGCTTTATCGTCATGGACCCGATGAACGATGCGCAGGCGATGCTCGAATCGGCGCAGATGATGCGCAAGGCCGGCGCCAGCGAGATCATCGCGGCCCTGACCTACACCATCAGCGTCGTGCACGACGATGCCTACTACGCGAACTTCGCCGCGCAACTGGCCCGCTCGCCCGACATCGACCGCCTCTACATCAAGGACCCGGCCGGCATCCTGACGCCCGAACGGGCGCGCACGCTGATCCCGGCGATCCAGGCGCAACTGGGCGGCAAGGCGCTGGAACTGCATTCCCACTGCAACATCGGGCTGGCGCCGATCACCTACATGACCGCCGCCGAGCTGGGCATCGACGCCCTGCAGATCGGCTGCGGCGCACTGAGCAGCGGCACGGCGCTGCCGAACGCGCAGCGCGTCGTCGCCAACCTGCGCGAACTGGGCCACACGGTGGACGTCGACGACCGCGCGCTGGCCCTGGTGTCGAACTACTTTACCCGCATCGCCGCCGCCGAGAACCTGCCGGTGGGCATGCCCCAGGAGTTCGATGCCGCCTTCCTGCGCCACCAGGCCGCGGGCGGCTACATCTCGACCACCCGGCGCCAGCTCGCGGAACTGAAGCTCGAACATCGCTTCGACGAAGTCATGGAGGAGCTGAGCCGGGTGCGCGCCGAACTGGGCTATCCGATCATGGTCACGCCCTTCCCCCAGATGCTCGGCTCGCAGGCCTTCTACAACGTGATCGGCAACGAACGCTACGCCAACGTCTCGGACCAGGTGATCCGCTACGTCCTCGGCAACTTCGGCCGCCCGACCGGCATCATCGACCCCCAGGTCAAGGACCGCATCCTGGCCCGTCCGCGCGCCAAGGAGCTGATGAACGAGCCGCCGCCGCCGCCGCTGGCGGAAATGCGCCGCCAGTTCCCGCCCGGCATTTCGGACGAAGAGTTCCTGCTGCGCGCGACGATGCCGGCGGAACAGGTCGAGGCCATGCTCGCCGCCGGCCCCGCGCGCCGGCACTACAACCCCGACGTGCAACCGGTGCTGAAGCTGCTGCGCGCGCTGCAAACCCGCCCGGGCGTCTCCGACATCGTGATCGACAAACCCAATTTCCACCTCGAACTGCACGGTAACGGCAGCAAGGAGAACGCCAATGCGTGACGACAGCATCGCTTTTACCGGGCAGGGCATCCCCGCAGCCACTCTCGCCCGCCTCGGCCGCACCCGCGGTTTCGTTTTCGACATGGACGGCACGCTGTTGCTCGGCAATGAGCGCAACCATGACATGAAGCCGCTCCCGGGCGCGCTGGAAATCACCCACTGGCTGAGCGAGCACAGCATCCCGTTTGCCGTCTTCACCAACGGCACCGCGCGCTCGCCCGAAGAGTACGCCACCACGCTGCGCAAGCTCGGCTTCGCGCTGCCCGACGCAGCGATGATGACGCCGGCGAGCAGCGCGGTGGATCTGTTCGTCCAGCGCGGCTACAAGCGCGTGCTGGTGCTCGGCGGCGACGGCCTGGCGATGCCGCTGCGCAAGGCGGGAATCGAGGTCGTCGCCCCGGTGGGCCGGCCCCAGGCCGATGCCGTGCTGATCGGCTGGTACCGCGAATTCACCATGAACAACCTCGAAGCGGCCTGCTACGCGGTCTGGGGCGGGGCGCAGGCCTTCAGCTCGTCACAGGCCATGTTTTTCGCCACCGCGGCGGGCAAGACGCTGGGCACGTCCCGGGCCATTTCCGCAATGCTCAAGGATCTGACCGGCTGCCGGGTGCAGATCGTGGGCAAGCCCTCGATCCATGCCCTGAGCGCTGCAGCCCGCCGCCTCGGGGTGCGGGCCAAGGACCTGGCGGTGGTCGGCGACGATCCCGAACTGGAGGTCCCAATGGCACACCGCGGCCGCTCGCTCGCCGTCGCGGTCAATACCGGGCTGGGCGATGCAGATTCGTTTTCGCATCTGCCGCCGGCGCGCTGGCCGCACCTGACCGTGCACGGCGTCGATGAGCTGCTGCGCTTGCTGCAAGGCCAGACACTTTAGACCCCGCCATGCATCCGGCGCCCGATGAATCCCTTCCCCCCGGCGCCGGCCCGCAGCGGCCTTCCCTTTTTTCCAGAACAAGCCGGACATTCCGGTCCAGCGATCCACGCAACGGAGGCACAGTGCAATGAAACCGACCGTAGAACAGGCACTGAAGGAGATCGAGCGCGTCGTCGGCGCGGAACATCTGCTGACCGACACCGCAACCCTTTCGCGGTATTCCGTCAACATGCTCGCCACCGCCGACATCCTGCCCGCCGCCGTGGTACGGCCGACATCGACGGAAGAGCTCCAGCAGGTGCTGAAAATTGCCAACACCTGCAAGACACCGGTATGGACCTTGAGCGGCGGGCAGAACCGCGGCTACGGCATGGCCTGTGCCGCCACGCCGGGGACCCTCATCATCGACCTCAAAAGGATGAACCGCATCCTCGAGGTCAACGTCGAGCTCGCCTACGCCCTGGTCGAACCCGGGGTGACCTTCGCCCAGCTCTATCGCTATCTCAGGGACAACGACATTCCCTTGTGGATGGACGTCCCGAGTGGCAGCCCCGAAGGCTCGTGCCTGGGCAACATCACCGAGCGCGGGGCCGGGTACACCCCGCTGGGGGAGAAGTTCCTGTTCAGCTGCGGCATGGAAGTCGTCCTCGCCGACGGACAGGTGCTGCGCACCGGCACCGGAACGCTGCCGAACTCGCAGACCTGGCAGGTCTTCAAGTGGGGCTACGGACCGTCGCTCGACGGCCTGTTCACCCAGTCCAATTTCGGTATCGTCACCAAGGCCGGCTTCTGGTTGATGCCGCGCCCGCCGGCCTACGAACCGCTCGCGGTGACCATGGACGACCCGGAGGCGGTCTACAAGGCGGTCGAAATCCTGCGCCCGCTCAAGCTCAACATGGTCATCCCCAACGGCGCCTGCGTCACCCACGTGCGCAAGGCGCTGGGACTGACGGCGTGCTGGGGCGAGGGGAAAAACATCCTGCCCCGGGTCGGCCGGCGCTTCGACTACCCGGCGGAAACCCTGAAGGCATTGAAAGAGACGTACGCGCTGGGTGAGTGGAACTTCGCCGGCGCGCTCTACGGCCTGCCAGAAACGGTCCGGACCTATCGCGGCATCGTCGAAGACGCCTTCCGCTCGGCCCTTCCCGGCTGCCGCTTCCTGAGCGCGGAAGAACAGGCGGCGAGCCCCTACTGGCGTGCGCGGGAAAAGGCGATGCGCGGCGAGCCGCTGTGGGAATTCGACATGTCGGACTGGGAAGGCAAGGCGGGGGCGCTGTGGATCTCGCCGGTCGCCCCCGTCACCAACGAGGCCGTCGAACAGCAGATCCGGATCGCCGAAGAGACCTACGCGAAGTACGGCTTCCACTATGCCGCGGAGCTGATCCTGGGGACCGGCCGCGATCTGCACCACATCATCTGGCTGCTGTTCGATCGCAGCGATGCCGAAGAGCGCCGCCGCGCCGAGCTGTGTGAGCGGGAAATGTACGACCGCTACTGCGAGGTCGGCTACCTGCCCTACCGCACCGGACTGTCCACCGGCGACTACCTGATGCGCAAGCTCGGACCGTTCCGGGACATCTGCCACGACCTGAAACAGCTCTTCGATCCGAACAACATCCTGTCGCCGGGCAAGTCGGGAATCGACCTGGCCAATCGCTCATGACCGGACAGCGGAGGTGCATTGCATGAAGCAGAATCTGGCTGGAAAAGTCGCTTATGTCTCCGGTGCGGCGGCGGGAATCGGCGCCGCCATTGCCCGGGTTTTCGCGGCGGAAGGCGCATCGGTGCTTCTCGGCGACGTCCAGCAGGCGCGCGGTGAGGCGCTTGTCGCACAGATCCGGGACCAGGGCGGGAAGGCCGCGTTCATTCACCACGACGTCGCCGACGAGCCGCAATGGGAACGCGCGCTGGCACACGCAGTCGCGCAGTTCGGCGGACTGGACATCCTCGTCAACAACGCCGGCATCGAGCAGACCGGCCTGCTCGCCGACGTCGAACTGGCCGACATCAACCGGCTCCTCGCCGTCAATGTGGCCGGCGTGATCCTCGGCCACAAGCACGCCATCCGGACGATGCGCCCGGGCGGAAGCGCGGGCAAAGGCGGCAGCATCATCAACCTGTCCTCGGTGGCCGGGTTGATCGGCACGCCGGCGCTGGGCGTGTACAGCGCCTCGAAAGGCGCAGTGCGGCTGCTCAGCAAGGCCGCCGCGGTCGAGTGCGGCCGCCTCGGTTACGGCATCCGGGTCAATTCGATCCATCCGGGCCTGGTCGATACCGACATGGGCAGCAAGCTCGTAGATGATTTCGTCGGCCTCGGGGTTTTCGCCGATCGCGAAACCGCACTGCGGCAAATGCGGGAAACCTATCCCATCGGCCGCACCGGCGTCCCCGGCGACATTGCCAACGCTGCCCTCTTCCTCGCCAGCGAACAATCGAGCTGGATCACCGGAACCGAAATCGTGGTGGACGGGGGCATGACAATCAGTTGATCCCCCACCCGCCCGGACAAGCCAGATCAAAGGAGAACATCATGCTGCTCGAAGGAAAAACCGCGCTGGTCACCGGCGCCGGCAACGGCATCGGCCGCACCATTGCCCTCACCTACGCTGCCGAGGGTGCGAATGTCGTCGTTTCCGACATCAATGAAGAATGGGGCCGGGAAACGCTCGCCCTGATCGAAGCCAAGGGCGGAAAGGCCATTTTCCAGCGCGCCGACACCGCCCGCGCCGAAGACCATGACGTCCTGATCGCCGCGGCCAAACGTGCGTTCGGCCGTCTCGACGTGGCCTGCAACAACGCCGGCATCAGCGGCGAATTCACCCCCACGGCTGAAACGAGCGATGCCCAGTGGCAACGCGTCATCGACATCAATCTGTCGGGCGTGTTCTACGGCGTTCGCGCGCAGCTGCACGCGATGCTCGAAACCGGCGGCGGCGCGATCGTGAATATTTCCTCCATCGCCGGGCAGATCGGGATCGAAGGAATCACCCCGTACACCGCCGCCAAGCACGGCGTTGTCGGCCTGACGAAAACGGTCGCCTGGGAATACGGCAGCAAGGGCATCCGCATCAATTCGGTCGGCCCGGCCTTCATCAATACCACCCTGGTCCAGAACGTTCCTCCCGAAACGCGCCAGCAGCTCGAACAGATGCACGCCCTGCGCCGCCTCGGCGAAACCGAGGAAGTCGCCAATCTGGTCGCCTGGCTGAGCAGCGACAAGGCCAGCTTCGTCACCGGCAGCTATTACGCGGTCGACGGCGGCTACCTGGCGCGATAACCGTCATCACTCATTGAAATCCATCGAAGGAATATTCATTCATGTCTGCACCTGTTCAGGTCATCGGCGTCGGGATGGTCAAGTTCGTCAAGCCCGGCACTCAGGAGCCTTATGAAATCATGGCGTCGAAGGCCATTCGCGCCGCCCTTGCCGACGCCGGCATCCCTTACGACGAAATCCAGCAGGCCTACGCCAGCTACGTCTTCGGCGACAGCGCCTGCGGCCAGGCAGCGCTGTACCGGGTCGGCATGACCGGCATCCCGCTGTTCAACGTCAATAACAACTGCTCGTCGGGCTCGTCGGCCCTGTTCCTGGCCCGCCAGGCGGTGCTCTCCGGCAGCGTCGACTGTGCGCTGGCGTTCGGCTTCGAGGAAATGCGCCCGGGCGCACTGGGCGCAGTGTGGAACGATCGCACCTCCCCGCTGCTCGAGATGGAAGATCAGCTCGAAAACATCGTGCCGGGCGTACCGCCGGCGTCCAACGCCCATCGCCTGTTCGGCTCCGCCGCTCTGGCCTACATTGAAAAGACCGGCGCCAACCCCGACATCTTTGCCAAAGTAGCGGTGAAGACCCGCAAGCACGCGATGAACAACCCGCTGGCGATCTTCAACCAGCCGCTCACCGTCGACGAGGTCATGCAGTCGCCGGTGATTTTCGCGCCCTATCTGACCCGTCTCGAAGCCTGCCCGCCCTCCTGCGGCGCGGCAGCGGCGGTCGTGTGCAGCGAAGCCTTCGCCCGCCGCCACGGCCTTGCCCGCGGCATCCCGATCCTCGCCCAGGCGATGACCACCGACCGTCCGGCCCGCAACGACAACCCGATCGATCTCGCCGGTGCCGACATGACCCGCAACGCCGCCGCGCAAGTGTACGCACAGGCCGGGATCGGCCCGCAGGACATCGACGTCGTCGAACTGCATGACTGCTTCACTTCGAACGAGGTGATCACTTACGAAGGGCTGGGGCTCTGCGGCGAGGGCGAGGCGGAAGGCTTCATCGCGCGCGGCGACAACACCTACGGCGGCAGATACGTCGTCAATCCGTCCGGCGGGCTCATGTCGAAGGGACACCCGCTGGGCGCGACCGGCCTCGCCCAGTGTACGGAACTGGTTTCGCAATTGCGCGGCGAAGCCGGCGCCCGCCAGGTCAGCGGGGCGCGCCTTGCGCTGCAGCATAACCTGGGGCTGGGCGGCGCCTGTGTCGTGACCCTGTATGGGAAAGGCATCTGATCAGGTCCGCGTCCATTTTTTGACAGTAGGAAAATTGCATGAAAGCAATCAGATTACGCACTCCCGGCGGCCTCGATCACCTCGACCTGGTCGAACTTCCCGATCCCGGGCGGCCCGGGCCGGGCGAGATCCGGGTCAGGATTCACGCCAGCTCCCTCAACTTCCATGATCTTGGCGTCGTCAGCGGCGCGATGCCGGCCGCCGACGGACGCATCCCGATGTCCGACGGCGCCGGCGTCGTCGAAGCGGTCGGGGAAGGGGTCGATGAATTCGCCGTCGGCGACGCCGTCGTCTCGACCTTCTTCCCACACTGGCAGGATGGCGAAGCTCCGATCGCGGATTTTTCCACCACCCCCGGTGACGGGGTCGATGGCTACGCCTGTGAAGTTGTCGTCCGCCCGGCGACGGCATTCACCCGTACCCCGCGTGGCTACAGCCACGCCCAGGCCGCCACGCTGACGACCGCCGGCCTCACCGCCTGGCGCGCCCTGGTCTACAACGGCGGTCTGAAAGCCGGCGACAGCGTCCTGGTACTGGGCACGGGAGGAGTGTCGATCTTCGCCCTCCAGTTCGCCAAGGCGATGGGCGCCAGCGTGATCGCGACCTCGTCGTCGGACGAGAAGCTCGAACATGCCCGGGCACTCGGCGCCAGCCACACCATCAACTACCGCCGCGAAGCGCAATGGGCGTCGCGCGTGCTCGAGTTCACCGGCGGCCGCGGCGTCGATCACGTCATCGAAGTCGGCGGGCCCGGCACCCTGGCGCAGTCGATCCAGGCCTGCCGGATCGGGGGACATATCGCCCTGATCGGTGTGCTGACGGGCGGCGCAGGGCCGGTGCCGACGGCCGCGCTGATGAAGCGCCAGCAACGCCTGCAAGGGCTGATCGTCGGCAACCGCCGCCAGCAGACCGAGCTCGTCCGTGCGCTCGAAGCGACCGGGATCGTGCCTGTCATCGACCGCTCCTTTGCCCTCGAAGCCATCGCCGACGCCTTCCGCCTGCAGCAGGCCGGCGGGCATTTCGGCAAGATCTGCCTCGAATTCTGAGCGTAGCCACCCAATCGTCTTCGTGGAGACTCCCTGTGCTTTCAAGAAGAGCTTTTCTCCAAGGGTCAATGACAATGAGCGGTCTGGCGCTCGCCGGGATGTCGATCCCGGGCTTCACCTCCGCGCTCGCCCCCGGCCGGGACATCGCACCCTTGTCCCTTTTTTCCGTCCTCTACGACAACGGCTTTCCCCCCAGCGCCGCTTTCGGCGCTGCGGCCGGGCAGCACGGCTACGCCACCCATGACATCGACGGCGACGTGACCGAGTTCTGGATGAACCACCTTGCCGCGCGGTGGCGGCACGAACCCGTGGCCATCGCGGGTCTGACCCATGCCAGCGCCCTGTTCGTGCTCGAGCGCATGGGGTGGGACCATGGCTTGCGCGTCATTTTTCGCGCACAGCACCGCAGCCAGGGCAACGGCCGCATCGAACACCAGCTGACCGGCCCGGCCGTGATGTTGAACGCATTCGAGAAGGCCGCTTCGGAGCACCCCGGCCTGGGCGCCTGCGTGGCCGGCATGTTGTCCCGCTGCTACCGTCCGGAGCAGACGCCATCGACCTTGGCGATCACGGCACGGCCCCGCCCCGGGCTGGACGCTGTGCCCAACCCTGCTCCGCTGGTTTCCTGGGTCATTGCCCCGCGCCCCTCCTCCGCCTCGGCGCGCAACGCTTTTGCTACTGTTGAAAGGACCGTGTGATGAAACTTCCCAAAGGCGTCAGCGCCGAAGACTTCAACGCTGCACTGAAAGAATTCCGCCTGGTCGTGGGTGAAAACTGGGTGTTCACCGGCGACGAGGACATGCATCTGTACCGGGATGCCTATTCCCTGCAGTGGGGAGAACCCGACGAACTGGTCGCATCCGCAGCGGTTGCGCCGGAAAACGTCGAGCAAGTCCAGGCCGTGGTGCGCATCGCCAGCAAGTACAGGATCCCGCTGTTTGCCATCTCCACCGGCAAGAACCTGGGCTACGGCGGTTCCGCTCCGAACATGGCGGGCAACGTCATCGTCGATCTCAAGCGCATGAACAAAGTCATCGAAGTCGATGACAAGAGGAATTTCTGCATTGTCGAGCCGGGCGTTTCCTATTTCGATCTGTACAAGTACATCCACGAGCGCGGCTTCAAGGTCATGATGGACGTACCCGATCCGGGCTGGGGCAGCCCGCTCGGGAACGCGGTTGACCATGGCCTCGGCTACACCTGGATGAATTACCGCGACCACTTCGGCTCTCATTGCGGCATGGAAGTGGTGCTCCCCGATGGCGAGATCATGCGCACCGGGATGGCGGCGATACCGGGCTCGAAGACCTGGGCGGAAAACAAGTACGGCTATGGCGCCTACGTCGATGGCCTGTTCGCCCAATCCAATTTCGGCATCGTCACCAAGATGGGGTTCTGGATGCAACCGCAGCCGGACCATTTCCTCAGCGGCCAGGTCAAGGTCCCGAAATACCATGACCTGATCCCGCTGATCAACGGCGTCAACAAGATGGAAGACCAGGGGCTGATCGGCCATCCGCGCTACAGCTGCCCGATGGATCCGCTTTGCATGCAGATGGAGCCGGAAATCTACAAGCCGACCCCCGAGCTGATGGCGCTCAACAGCCGTCCAGGCGGCTCCACGGTCGAGGAGTACCAGGCCTATGCCGAGAAACAGGGGCATGAATTCTGGAATGTCATGCTCAATTTTTACGGCCCGAAGGAAACCGTTTACGCCAACTGGGAATATGCCAAGAAGACGGTTTTCGCCGCCATTCCCGGCGTCCGCTTCGAAGAAATCGAAAACTACGCGTTCCCGCTCGAAAATCCGGAAGCGATCAAAAAGGTCCGTCACAAGGTTGCACTGGGCATTCCGAACATGTCGATCTTCTCGATCGGCGCCCGCTCCGCGGCGATGCCGGAACCCGGGGACGGCCATGCGTGGTTTTCACCGATCGTCCCCCGCAATGGCGAAGAATTCATCCACGCGCACAAGGTCTTCACCCAGGCCGCGCGCGAAATGAACATCACCTCGGCCCCGATCAGCGTCACCAACGTGCCGATGTCATGGCAGTACCGTACCTACCTCTACCTGTTCCCGGTGTTCGTTTCCCGTTCCGACAAGGAGCGCAACCGGAAATCCGTCGACGACTTCAACAAGCTGATCAAACTGGCCGCTGAAAACGGCTGGTCCGAATACCGCACTGCCCCCATATTCCAGGACGCAGTGGCGGCAACGTACTCCTTCAACAACAACATCCTGCTCAGATTCCAGGAGCGGCTCAAGGACGTCATCGACCCTCACGGCATCATGGCGCCGGGGCGCGGCGGCATCTGGCCCAAACGCTACCGGGAGGGCGCATGATGAAAAAGCTGCTTTGCGTGGGCACCGCGATGATGGCGGCGCTGGCATCCGGTCAGATATGGGCCAGCGGACAGGCAGGGGTCGAGCGCGGCCAGGCAGTATTCCAGGAGTGGTGTGTTTCCTGCCACGGGATCGGCCCTGGTCATCCGGGAACGCAGGCGCTCGATCTTCGCTATCAGGGCGCCCTCCCGGGCGCGCTGGAGCAGCGCACCGATCTGTCCCCCGAGATCGTCAGGGCATTCGTGCGGAACGGCATTTCGGTGATGCCGTTTTTCCGCAAGGTCGAGATCAGCGATGCTGAACTCGATGCGTTGGGAAGCTACCTGTCACGTAACAACCCACGCTAGCGCTTGCACGAAATGCGTGCCGCGCCAGTCCCTTCCGGCACGCATGAATCGACCGGATGAAGCCGGGCCCGCTCCATCAACTCGAGCGCATCACGTCTCCTGGCTGCTGCGCCGCTCGGGCCCGTGATAACGGGCCTGAGCGCACAGCCACCGCCGCACGTCCTCTTCGTCCGCCGTCCGTCCGGCGGCGCGGCAGTCGTCGAGGTAGCGGGCGATGTGCCCGCTGAGGTGGGCGCAGCCGACGCTGGCGCCGCCGCCGGCGAGGCTGCCGTCGAGAGGACGGACGTGGGCGCCGAAGTCGGCGTAGCGGGTGCCGAGGGCGGAAATCTCCATCCGCGCGCAGCGCGCATCGCCGGTCATCCGCAGCACGCCGGGAAAGGCCGCCGGGTACACCGGCTCGCCGCGCGCCGGGGCGGCCGCGCACAGCAGCACGCCGGCCGCGCGCGCACGCGCACAGGCTTCGGCGAGCACCGGCCGCGGCGCCCGCAGGCCGAGGCTGAGATTGATCAGCGCCACCCGCTGCGCCACCAGCCAGTCGATCGCCGCCGCGACCTGGGCGGCGGTGGTCGCCAGCCGCGCATGGAACACCTGGGCGACGCACAGCTGCGCGCGCGGCGCGCACGCGGCGATGATTTCCGCCAGGCGGCTGCCGTGGCCGAGGCGGTCGGGGCCGGCGGCCTCGCAGCGAACGCCGTCCTCGCCGATGACGAACGCCGCCGCGCTCACCACCCGCGCCGCCAGCGCCGGAGCATGGCCGCTGTCGACGAGGCCGACGCGCACCGCGTCGCCACCGCCCGCGGCGGCGTTTCCCTCATCCTCAGGCCGCGGCGGCAGCGGCTCGCTTCGCATCGCTTCCACCGGTCTACGCCTGCATCGCCCGCACGTCGGCCTTGCCGCCGTCGAGCACGATCCGCCATTCACAACCGGCAAGGGTGGCCGCGCGGTGGCTGACGAGGATCCGGGTACGGCCGGCGAACAGCGCATCGACCGCGGCGATCACCTGCGCCTCGGTGGCCTCATCGACGGCCGAGGTCGCCTCGTCGAGGACCAGCACACACGGCGCCTGAAGCAGCGCGCGGGCGATCGCGATGCGCTGGCGCTGGCCGCCGGAGAGCTGCTGGCCGCGCTCGCCGAGCGGGGTGTCCAGCCCCTGCGGCAGGCTGGCGATCAGCTCGTCGAGGCGGGCGCGACCGGCGGCCGCGCGCACCGCCGCGTCGTCGGCCTCGGGCGCGGCGTAGCGCAGGTTGTCGGCGAGCGTGCCGCGAAACAGCACGATGTCCTGGCTGACAACGGCGATCGCGCGCCGCAGCTCGGCGAGCGCGATGGTGCGCAGGTCGATGCCGTCGAGCCGGATGACGCCGCCGTCGGGGTCGAAATGACGCTGCAGCAGATCGATCAGGGTCGATTTGCCGACCCCGGAGGCGCCGCTCAGCGCCACCTTGCTGCCTGCCGGGATCACCAGGTCCACGCCCTCGAGCAGCGCCTGCGCCCGTCCGTGGTGGCGAAAGCGCACCTGCTCGAAGGCGAGTTCGCCGCGCAGCACGGCCGGCAGGCGCATGCCGGCGCCGCAATCGGCGACCTCGGCCGGCGCCTGGCGCAGCTCATTGACGCGGCCCAGGCTGACGCGGATGCGCTGGATCGCGACGTAGAGGCCGAGCAGGCTGTTGACCGGCCCCACCGCCATCCCGAGGTAGGTGGAGAACGCGATCAGGGCGCCGAGCTGCCACTGGCCGTCGATGACCCAGGCGCCACCGATGAGGAAGGCCGCCGCACGCGTCAGCGAGGTCAGCGTGGCGGGCACGGCGTGGGTGAAGAATTCGGTGCGCTGCAGCTGCAGCAGCTCGTCGAGGTAGCGCCCGCCGAGGCCATCGAGACGGCCGCGCTCACGCCCCTCTTGCCCCGAGGCCTGGATGAACTTCATCGCCGGCAGGGTCTCGACGAGAAAGCTCGACACATCGGCCGCACGTTCGCGCACAGTGCGCGTGCGCGCCTCGACCTTGCGCCGCATCCAGCGCAGCCAGGCGAGTTCGAGCGGAATCAGCACCAGCACCAGCAGCGACAGCTGCCACGACAGGCTCAGCATCAGCGCCACCGCGCCGACGAGGCCGACCACGCTGCTGAGCGCGGCGAACAGGCTGTCGACGGCGAAGCGCTGGAGCTCGGCGACATCGCCGTCGATGCGCGACAGCAGATCGCCCAGGCGCTGGCGGCCGTAGAAGGCCGGCGACAGGGTCTGCAGGTGGCGGTAGAGGTCGCTGCGCAGGGCGAACAGGATGGTGCCCGACAGCCGGGTGTGGCGCAGGCGGTTGACGCCGGCGAGCACGGTGCCGGCGATGCCGGCGGCGATCATCGCCGCCGCGACCAGCACCAGCATCCGGTAGTCGCCGGCGAGCAGGCCGTCGTCGATCAGCATCTTGGTCAGCCAGGGCTGCAGCAGCACCAGCGCCGAGGCGAGCAGGGACAGCACGATCAGCGCGGCGATCGCCCGCGCCTGCGGGCGCACGAAACCGTACAGCCAGCGAAAACCGCCGTGCAGCGGCGCCGCCGCCTGCATCAGCATGCGACCAGGGCGTCACCCTGGCGGCGCGCCACCCCGGCGCGCTCCAGTTCGGCGATCAGCCAGCCGGTGAGCGCATCGGGGTCCATGTCGAGGAAGCGCGCATTGGCTTCGCGGTACAGCGGGGTGTCCACCAGGTGGCGGGTCAGTGCCGCCAGCCCGATGCGGCGCACATCGAGGAGCATGAAGGTGATGCAGCCGCGGATGGCGTTGCGGGCGATGCGCGCACCGTCGGCCTCGAACGCGGCGAGGCGGGCAAAGGCGCGCTCGAGGGCCTCGTCGAAGTCGGCGAAAGGTGCGCCGTGGCCAGGGATGACGGTGTCGACGGCGAGCCGGCCGAGCGCCTCCAGGGTGCGCCGGGTCTCGCCCAGGCCGTCACCGTGGCCGAGCACGTCGGCGAACAGGATGCCGAAGCCGTCGCGCCACAGCGCGTCGCCCGAGATCAGCAGGCGGCGCTCGCGGTTGTAGAACACGAGCGCGTCCATGTCGTGCCCGGGCGCGGCCAGGGCCTGCCATTCGAGCTCGCCAGCGACGAAACGGGCGCCCGCCGCGAGCGTGGCGTCGTGGCCGAAGCGCTCGCCGGCCTGTGCCGCGGCGCTGATCAGCAGGGCGTGCTCGTCCCACTCCGCCACCGCGCGCGCCATCCCCTCGGGCACCACCACCGCGCAGCCGAAGGCGCGCTGCACGCTGGCATGGCCGCCGATGTGGTCGGGATGGGAGTGGGTGTTGAGCAGGTGCTGCAGGCGGCGTCCGCCGAGCGCGCTGCGCAGCAGGGCCAGGGTCTGTTCGGCGTGGCTGAGGTAGCCGGAATCGATCAGGGTGGCCGCGTCGCCATCGACCAGCAGCACATTGTTGGCCGACAGCCAGCCGCGTTCGAGCACCTGCACGGTGGGCGGCAGTCGCGGATGGGTACTCAATCGCTGCCCTCCCCGACCCGCGCCGCAACGTTGGCCGGCAGCGGTGCCGGCCCGCCGGCTGGCGCCGTGGACCCGGCCGACGGCGCCACCGGCACGCCCTCGATTTCCTCCGCGGTGCGCCCGCAGCCCAGGCACACTCCGGTGTCCCAGTCGATCATGCACACCCCGACGCACAGCGCATCGCCGCTCATGCCCGCGCTCCCGCCGGCCCGCCAGCAGCAGCACGGCGCGCCACGGTACGCTCGAGGATCGCCTGCCGCACCCCATTGTCCGCCCGCGGCCAGGCCCGGATCTCCTCGACCGTGCGCAGACAGCCCTGGCACCAGCCGGTCTCCGGACTCAGGCGGCAGACGTCGATACAGGGAGAAGGGATTTCCATCACTTCGCTCTCCATGGGGCGCAACCGCGACAAGCGGCAGCGCCGGGTACAGGGTCCGCCATTATGAACGCGGCCGGAAGGGATCGCGAGCGCGCGCCATCAGCGCCGGCCGTGCAGCGCGGACGCACCGCCGCGGCGATCGGGGGATCAGGCGCTGACCCCCGCCCCTTGCGCTCGGGCTGGCGGGCCAGGCCGGGGCGCAGCTCGACGACGGTTTGCACTGGACGTGTCCCTTGTTCATAATATCAACCAACCATACGGTTGATATTATGAACAAGGAGAGATCATGCCACTCACCGCGACGGGTTCACTCGCCGGGCTCCGTATTCTGGACCTGACGCATGCGCTGGCAGGCCCGTTTTGCTCCCAGATCCTCGCCGACCATGGCGCCGACGTGATCAAGATCGAACCGATCGAGGGGGATTTCTTCCGCCGCATGGGGCCGTTCCGCGACGATGACGCGCAGCGCGATTTTGGCGGCCTGTTCCAGTCCTGCAACCGCAACAAACGCTCGATCGCGGTCGATCTTAAGCACCCGGAGGGCCAGGCTCTGGTCAGGGAGTTGGTCAAGGGCGCCGATGCCCTGATCGAAAATTTCCGTGCCGGCGTGCTAGACAAGCTGAACCTGGGCTACGAAACGCTCAAGGCCATCCGCCCGAGCCTGGTCTACACCTCCGTGCGCGGCTTCGGCGACAAGGTCGGCGGGCAAAGCCCCTACATGCAGTGGCCCGCGTTCGACATCGTCGCCCAGGCGATGGGGGGCTGGATGGGGATTACCGGAGAAGACGCCGACCATCCGTGCAAGGTCGGCGGCGGCCTCGGCGACACCGTGCCGGGCCTGTTCGCCGCCTTCGGCACCATGGCTGCGCTGTGGCACGCGCGCAGCACCGGACAGGGCCAGTATGTCGATGTCGCGATGACCGACTGCATTCTGGCGATGTCCGAACTGGTTGTCTCGCAGTACAGCTATCGCGGCGTCTCGCCGGAGCCCGTCGGCAACGGCATCCCCGGGGTGGCCTTGTTCGGCACCGTCAGGGCCAAGGACGGCATCGTCGCGATCGCCGCCCCCCACGATCCGCAATGGGCCGAATTGTGCCGGCTGATGGGCAGGCCGGAGTGGGTGACCGATCCGCGATTCAGCAGTGAACGCAGCCGTTGGGAAAACCGGGCGGTCCTGCACGAAATCGTCGAAACCTTTGCCCATACCCGGACCAAGGCCGAGCTGCTCGACCTGCTCGGCGGCCGCGTCCCGTTCAGCCCGATCTACAACGCAGAAGAGATTTTCCGCGATCCGCACTTCGCCGTGCGCCAGATGCTGCCGGAAGTGGAACAGCCCGGCAGCAGCAGCCCCGTTGCCGTCCCCGGCATTCCGGTGAAGCTCTCCACGACCCCCGGCGCAGTGCGCCAGCGCGCCCCCTTGCTCGGCGAACATACCCGTGAAATTCTCCAGGAGTACGAAATCGGAGCGGATAGAATCGAGGCCCTGCTCAGTGCCGGCACCCTATTCGCACGATGAACCTGCCATGCCATCCCTGAAATCGAACCCTCCCGGCGCCCTCGCGGCAACGGACCGTCCCGTGGCAGAGGCGGCAGACGCCCCTGCCGCCCTCTCCGCCCCGATCAAGAAACGCCGCCGGGGCAGGCTCACCGAAGCGCGCCACGAGGACAAGCGGACCGCGATCCTGCGCACCGCGGCCCAGCTGTTCGCCGCCAACGGCTACGAAGCCACATCGCTGGACATGATCGCCGACGCCCTGGGCATGCATAAGGCGACCCTCTATCACTACGTCGACAGCAAGGAGAGCATTCTCTACGAATGCCTGCTGAAATCGTTCGCCGACCTGGATACGGTGATGGAAAGCATGGAGGACCGCGCCGTCCCCGCCCTCGCGCGCCTGCGCCTGTTCGCCCGCAGCCTGGCCTCGGCGCAAAACAGCGACTTCGGCCGCTGCCTCGTCCTCGTCGGCTCACGCCCGCTCGACATGGTGCCCGGCGGCGAGGTCCGCAAGTTCCAGCGGCGCCTCGATTCGACCGTCCGCGCCCTGGTGGTGGAGGGCATTGCGGATGGGTCGATCAAGCCCTGCAACCCGGGGCTGGTCTCGGCGATGCTGTTCGGCGCGCTGAACTGGGTTCCGCGCTGGTTCGACAGCGCGGGTTCGCTGACCCTCGAGCAGGTCGTCGACGCCTTTCTCGACATGGTCGTCTCGGGCATCGCGGCCTCGCGCACGACCTAGTCACCCGCTCACCCCCTCCCCGCGGCGGGGCCCGCCAGCATCGCCCCGATGGCGGCATCGTCGTAGCCGAGTTCGGCCAGCAGGGCCCGGGTATCGGCACCGGCTTCGCGCACCGGCCGGCATCGGGCCGGTGGCGTGCGGCTGAAGCGCGGTGCCGGCGCCGGCTGGGTGATGCCGTCGACCTGGGCAAAGGTGCCGCGCGCCAGGTTGTGCGGGTGCCGGGGCGCCTCGTCGAGATCGAGCACCGGCGCAAAGCACGCGTCCGTACCTTCGAGCAGTTCGCACCACTGGGCGCGGGTTTTGCGGCGGAACACCTCGGCGACCCGGACTTTGAGTTCCGGCCATTTCGAAGCGTCCCACTGGGCGTCGAACTCGGCTTCGCCCAGGCCGCATTTTTCGCGTAGCAGCGCATAGAACTGGGGCTCCATCGCCCCCACCGAAACGTACTTGCCATCAGCACAGGCATACACGTCGTAGAAATGGGCGCCGCCGTCGCCATTGTTGGTTCCGGCCTGCGTATTCCACAGGCCTGCCGAACGCCAGCCGTAGATCAGTGCGGCAAGCAGCGCCGCGCCGTCGCAGATCGCCGCATCCACGACCTGGCCCTGCCCGCTCTCGCGGGCCTGGATCAGCGCCGCCAGCACCCCGAACGCCAGCAACATTCCGCCGCCGCCGAAATCGCCGATGAAACCCGGCGTCGGCGTCGGCGGCTGGTCGCGGCGGGCGCTCGAATGGAGCGTGCCGGCGAGCGCCGAGTAGTTGATGTCGTGCCCGGCGCTGCGGGCCAGCGGGCCGCTTTGCCCCCAGCCGGTGACCCGCCCGTAGACGAGGGACGGCCTGCGCGCGAGGCAGACCTCGGGACCGAGACCCAACGACTCCATGACACCGGGGCGAAAGCCCTCGATCAGGATGTCGGCCCGCTCGATCAGCTTGAGTGCCGCCTCGCGTGCTTCCGGGCGCTTGAGATCGAGCGCGATCGACTCGCGTCCGCGCGCCAGCACGTCGCTGCGGCGCGCGGTCAGCCCTGCCATGCCGCCCGAATGGGCCGCGCGTGCCGGCGGGCGATCGATGCGGATCACCCGCGCCCCCATGTCGGCCAGCATCATCCCGGCGAACGGTGCCGGCCCGAGGCCGGCAAATTCCACCACCACGAGGTGGCTCAAGGGGCCGCTGCACTCCATCACGGCGTCACCACGCGGCCTTCCTTGCCCACGGTCTTGTTGCTGACGAGGAAGGCTTCGTTGAGCTCGATGCCGAAACCGGGGCCTTCGTTGGGATAGCACAGGCCTTGTTCGAATTTCGGAATGTTGAGGGCGATGTCGGTGCCGCGCTCGATGTTCTTGCTTTCCATGGTGCCGTGGATCATCAGCGGACCGATCGACTCGTTGAGCCCGCGCGTCGCCCATTCGTTGCTGACCCACAGGTGCGCGGCCGGGCTGTGCTCGAGGCCGGAGCCGATCATGCAGCCGCAATGCACGGGCAACCCGGACAGGCGGGCCAGGGTCAGCCAGCGCTGCGACTTGACCAGGCCGCCGGCCTTTTGCAGCTTGATGAAAAGACCGTCGCAGGCGCGGCGGTCGATGATCTCCTTGAGGTGGTGCAGCTCCTGCGCCGATTCGTCGGCGTAAATCGGGGTCCTGACCTGGGCGCGCAGGCGCGCCATGCCTTCGATGTCCCAGTGCGGCAGCGGCTGCTCGATCAGGTCGAGGCCGCAGGAATCGAGGCGGCGGATGATGTGGAGCGCCTTTTCGTAGTCCCAGAAACCGTTGGCGTCGATGGTGAGGTAGGCGTCCGCCCCCACGGTGTCGCGCACCGCATGGACCATGGCGATATCGTCGGCCATCGTGCCGTAGCCGATCTTCATCTTGAACAAGGCGAACCCGGTCTTCTTCGCCAGCGCGGCCTCGGCCGCCACGTCTTCCGGCTTGCCCGCCGACAGCACCCAGCCCTGGCGGGCGGCGTCGACGGTGCGACCGCCGAGCAGCTCATAGACCGGCACCCCGAGCAGTTTCCCCTTGAGGTCGTGGAGGGCGAAATCGACGGTGGCCTTGGCCTGGTTGTTGTCGCGCACCAGAAGGTCCATCTTGGCGACGATCTTTTCGATGTTGCGCGGATCCTCGCCGAGCAGGATGCGCGGGGCGATCACGTTGCCGATCATCGCGATGATCGACTCCTGCAGTTCCCCGCGGTACCAGGAAGAGGTGTCGCCGGAGTCGCCGAAGCCGACGGTGCCGTCGTCGGTGGTGATCTTGAGGACGACGCTGTCGATCGAAGTGATCCGCGTATTGGGCATGATCACCGGCTTTTTCAGCGGGGTGGACACCGGAATGGATTCGACTTTGACGATCTTGGTCATGATTTTTCCCCTATTTGCACAGATCTTTTGATGATTATGGAATAGCCGTGGAGGCGTTGCAGGGCGCGCGCAGCGAGCGGTTACAGCGGGTAGGTCGGCGCGGTATTGCGCACGGTGAGCCACTGCCACTGGGTGAATTCATCCCAGTTGGCCGGACCGCCATGGCGCGAGCCGTTCCCGGAAGCACCCCGCCCGCCCATCGGCATCAGTCCGTTGTCATTGACGGTCTGATCATTGATATGGACGAGGCCGACTTCGAGCTGCTCCGCGATCGCCATCCCGCGCCCGACGTCGGCGGTGTAGATGCCTGCCGCCAGGCCGTATTCGTTATCCGCAGCGAGCGCGACCGCCTCGGCATCGCTGCCGAAGGCGGTGATCGAGACCACCGGACCGAAGATTTCCTCGCGGAACGCGGGCATCTGCGGCGTCACTTCGGCAAGCACGGTCGGGTGATAGAAGCGCCCGTCGCAGCGGCCGCCGGCGAGCAGCTTCGCCCCCATGCGAACGGATTCCTGAACGATGCGGTCCACGCGCTCGGCCTGGCGGCCGGTGATCAGCGGGCCGATCGCGACCGGCGCGGTGTGGGGATCGCCCACGGGGAGCGCCGCCGCCTTCGCCGCCATGCGCTGCGCGTAGGCCTGGGCCAGATCGCGGTGCACCAGGTGGCGCCCCGCGCTCATGCAGATCTGCCCCTGGTGCAGCCAGGACGCCCACGACCCGCCGGACACCGCCAGCTCGAGGTCGGCATCGTCGAGAATGATCAGGACATTCTTGCCGCCGAGTTCGAGGGCCACTTTCTTCAGCTGGCGTCCGGCCAGTTCGCCCACCCGGCGCCCCACCGCGGTAGAGCCGGTAAACGAGATCATCGCCACAGCGGGGTCGCTCACCAGCGCCTCGCCGGCCTCCGCATCGCCCGGGAGCATGTGGAACACCCCTGCCGGCAAGCCGGCAGCATCGAGCAGCGCGGCCAGCAGCACGCCGCCACTGACCGGGGTGCGCGGATCGGGCTTGAGGACCACCGCGTTGCCCGCCGCCAGCGCCGGCGCCACCGCCCGGCTGGAGAGCAGGAAGGGAAAGTTGAACGGCGAGATCACCCCGACCACGCCATGCGGCACGCGCCGGGCGATGCTGGTGCAGCCGCCCTCACTGGGCAGCACCAGACCCTGAGGCTGGGTCAGCATCGCGGCGGCCTCGAACAGGTGGTGCTGCACCGAGTCGATCTCGAACATCGCCTTGGGCGGGATGCCCCCCGTTTCACGCACGATCCACGCGGCGAACGCCTCCCGGTTGGCTTCGAGCAGGGCGGCGGCCTTGCGGAAGATGGCTGCCCGTGCCGCATGGCCCATCGCCACCCATGCTTTCTGTGCATTGCGCGCGGCCGCACAGGCGGCACGCACATCCGCTGCATTCGCCCGCGAAACTCGACCAATCGTTTGGCCGGTCGCAGGCTCCTCGACGTCGAGGATGCCGCCCTGCAGCACCTTCCAGCCGCTGCTCCAGGCCTTGCCCTGCCAGACTCCGGAACCCAGCAGATCTTCGCTCATATCGCCTCCTGTAAGTACAACTGCAGCTTCTCGAGCCATTCCTGCGGAACCTTGCGGCAGCGGAAGGGGGCCCCGAGAAGCCCTTGCCAAGTGTGATCCGAACTCTAGGAGGCACTGTGCATTTTGTCAATCAACCGGTTGGTTGACAAAATGCACAGTGCTATCGATACTCCTTCCGACAGCAGACGACACGCCGCCCGCACCGTTCACGGAGCACGGCGACAGCGAACCCCACTGGAGATGCTCATGCCCGCTTCCTACCGTTCCCCCTGGATGACCGAAGAACTCGACCTGCTGCGCGCAACCGCGCGCCGCTTCTTCGAAGAAGAGGTTGCGCCGCATGCGGCGCGCTTCCGCGCTCAGCACCACATCGACCGCGAGGTCTGGCTGCGGGCCGGTGAGCTGGGGCTGCTGTGCATGAGCATTCCCGAGCAATATGGCGGCCAGGGCGGCACCTTCGCGCACGAGGCCGTAGTGATGGAAGAACAGGCCCGCATCTGCGACACCAGCTTCGGTTTCGTCCCCGGCGCCCTCAACGCCCCCCACTTCCTGATGGGAACCGCCAGCCACGAGCAGTTGCTGCGCTGGATGCCGGACATCGCCACGGGGCGCAAGATGCTCTCGGTGTGCATCACCGAGCCGGACGCCGGCACCGACGTGAAGGCCTTGCGCACCACCGCCCGCCGTGAAGGCAACGAATACGTGCTCAACGGCAACAAGATTTTCATCACCCACGGCAAGCAGGCCGAGCTGTCCCTGATCGCCGCGCGCACGGGCGGACCTGGCGCCAAGGGCATCTCCCTGTTCATGGTCGAAGTGGACAAGACGCCCGGGTTCACCATCAGCAAGGTGCTCGAGAAGATCGGCCAGAACGGCCTCGACACCTGCGAAATCTTCCTCGACGACGTGCGCGTGCCGGTCGACAACCTGGTCGGCGGAGAAGAAGGCCGTGGCTTCGGCCAGCTGATGGATGTCTTCGTCCGCGAACGTCTGTCGATCGGGGTGACCGGCGTGGCGAGCGCCGAACGGGCGATCGAGCTGACCATCGAGCACGCCAAGAACCGCAAGATGCTCGGCCAGACCCTGTGGGACTTCCAGAACACCCGCTTCACCCTCGCCGAATGCCAGACCGAGGCGCGCATCGGGCGCGTCTTCATCGACCAGCTGATCCAGCAGCTGGTCGAGGGCCAGCCGATGCAGCCCAACGACGCGATCATGGCGAAGTGGTGGTGCTCGGACAAGCAGTGCCAGATCATCGACCGCTGCCTGCAGCTGTTCGGCGGTTACGGCTACATGTGCGAATACCCGATCGCGCAGCTGTACATGGACGCCCGCGTGCAGCGCATCTACGGCGGCTCGAACGAGACGCTGAAGGAGCTGATCTCCCGAACGCTGTGACAAGACCGCTCACGCTCCATCACCGTGGTGCCGCATCCGGTGACGGTCGTTGAGCCACACCATCTGTTTCTGCCGTCCGCCACCGGACCGATGGCCCGGCGAATGGCAAGGTAGCCTGCCCAGGTTTCAAATAGGAATTGACGTTGCCGGACGAATATACGCATTTAACATCATCGCCGCGAAGACCGTCATTCCCCCCGCTCGCCCAAGGAGGAGTCACACATGAAGATTCATTCCAGAGTCAAGTTCGCCGTGCTCACCGCCGCACTCGCCGCAGGTGCGATCCAGGCATCGGCCGCGGAGACGATCCACCTCAAGGTCCACCACTTCCTGCCGCCCACCAGCAACACCCATGTCCATCTCATCACCCCGTGGTGCGACAAGCTTGCGCACGAGTCCGACGGCCAGTTGAAGTGCCAGCTCTACCCCGCGATGCAACTGGGCGGCACGCCGGCGCAACTGTTCGATCAGGTCAAGGACGGCGTCGCCGACATCGTGTGGACGGTGCCGAGCTACCAGGCCAGCCGCTTCCCGGTCAGCGAGGCGCTGGACGTGCCGTTCATCGCCGCCGACGGGGAAAAGTCGAGCCGGGCGTTATGGATCTTTGCCAGCAAATACGCCCAGAGCGAATACGCGGGCGTCAAGCCGCTGCTCTTTCACACCATCCCCGGAACGGCGATCCACACCATCAAGAAGCCGGTCAAGACGCTCAGCGACTTCAAGGGGTTGAAGATCAGGGCCGGAAGCCGCCTAACCAACAAGCTCATCGCGGCGTTGGGCGCCGCCCCGGTCGGCATGCCCGCGCCCCAGGTGCCCGAGGCGCTCTCGCGGGGGGTGGTGGACGGCGCGATGTTCCCCTGGGAAGTGCTTCCTGCCCTCAGGCTCCATGAACTCACCTCCTATCACACCGAATCGCCTTCCGGCATGGCGCTGATGAACAGCGGCGCATTCGTGCTGGCGATGAATCCGGCGAGATACGACAGCCTGCCGGCGCATCTGAAAAAAGTCATCGACGCCAACAGCGGCGCGGAGGCCTCGGCATGGGCCGGACAGATATGGGACATGGCAACGCAGCGCTCGCGCCAGGTCGCGATCGACCACGGCAACCACATTTACACCCTCCCCCCTGCGGAACAGGAAAAGTGGGAAAAGGCCGCCGAATCCGTTACCGCGGAGTGGGTCAAGGAAATGGCCGCCAAGGGCTACGATGGCGAGCACCTTCTCGCAGAACTGCGGGCGCTGATGGACTGAGCACGGCGCAGAACGCGGGCTTGCCGGGCGCATCCGTCCGGCAAGAGTCAGCGGTGCTGCCGCCGTGCCAGCACCGCCCGCGCCACCCTTGAAGCCGGCGCGCGACCGAGCCGGGTGCTGATCCAGACCGCGGTATCGACCAGTGCCTCGAGGTCGACGCCGGTGGCGATGCCCAGCCCGCCGAACAGCCAGACCAGCTCCTCGGTGGCGACGTTTCCCGCCGCGCCGGGGGCGTAGGGGCAGCCGCCGAGTCCGCCGACCGCGGCATCGAACACCGTCAGCCCCAGCTCCAGCGAGGCATAGACGTTCGCCACCGCCATGCCGTAGGTGTCGTGGTAGTGCCCGGCGAGCCGCTCCGCGGGCACCTCGCGCAGCACCGCCTCGAGCATCCGCCGGATGCTGTCCGGGTTGCCGGTGCCGATGGTGTCACCAAGCGAGATCTCGTCGCAGCCCAGTGCCCGCAGCGCAGCAGCGACCCCGGCCACGGCCCGCGGTGCGACCGCGCCCTCGTAGGGACAGCCGGCGACGCAGGAGACGTAGCCGCGCAGCTTCACTCCGGCCGCCCGCGCCGCGCCGGCGACCGCGCGAAAGCGTACCAACGACTCGGCGATCGAGCAGTTGATGTTGCGCCGGCTGAAGGTCTCGGAGGCGGCGGCGAACACCGCCACCGTCTGCGCCCCGGCGGCGAGCGCGGCCTCGAAGCCCTGCAGGTTCGGCACCAGCACCGGGTAATCCACTGCACCCGCGACTACCCCCGCAACTGCACCCGCGGTCGCACCCGTCGGCGGCGGCGGGTCGGCCAGCACGCGGGCGAGCACCGCGGCGCTGCCGTCCATCTGCGGCACCCGTTTCGGCGACACGAAAGCCCCCGCCTCGACGCTCTTCAGGCCGGCGCCGACGAGGCGGCGGATCAGTTCCACCCGGGCCGCCACCGGCAGCGGGAACGGCTCGTTCTGCAGGCCGTCGCGCGGGCCGACTTCGACGATGCGGACGGCCGCAGGCCAGGATGTCGTCATGGCGGATTCCTCATTCCGGTCGGGCACGGGCGCAACGCACGCCCCTCCGCTCAGGGTTCAGGTTCGAATTCGAGCAGTTCGGCGCCATCCTCGACCTGGTCGCCGACCGCACAGTGGAAAACCTTCACCGTCCCGGCAACGGGAGCGGTGAGGGTGTGCTCCATCTTCATCGCCTCCAGGCTCAGCAGCGCCGTGCCCTTGTCCACCCTGAGTCCGGGCGGCGTGAGAAGGGCCACCACCCGCCCCGGCATCGGCGCGCGCAGGCTGCCCTCGGCGACGCGCTCGCCGGCAGCCTGCGCCAACGGGTGGACGCGAACCAGCACCCAGCTGCGGCCATGCAGGAAAAGGTGGCGACGTTCCCCAGCGGCGATCACGGTGGCATCGAGACGGCGGCCGTCGAGTTCGGCACGCAGCTGGCCGCGGGCACCGAGTTCGCCACGCGCCGGCAGCCAGGCAGCGGCATCGACGCCGGGGGTGGCGCCGGCACCGGAAGCAGGATCGAGGCAGAGGCGGTACGCATCGGCGCGGTATTCGACCACCACCGCCTGCCGCGCCCCCCCATTGCGAAACACCAGCTCGCGGCGGGCATTCGCGTTCAGCCGCCAGCCATCGCGCACATCCCACGGCGAGCGCGGATCGGCACTGCGGCGCGCCGCCTCGGCGCCGGCCTCGGCCTCGCGCAGCAGTTCGGCGAGCGCGGCAAGCTGCCAGACTTCCCCGGGCACCGGGTCGTCGGCGGGGAACAGCCAGGCCTGTTCGCGCTCGATCAGGGCGGTGTCGAGCTCGGCACGGGCAAAGGCCGGGCAGGCCACCAGACGGGACAGGAAATCAACGTTGTGGGCCACGCCGACGATGCGGAAATCGGCCAGCGCCTGGAGCAGACGCAGCCGGGCGCGCTCGCGGCTGCCGCCCGCCGGCACAGCCGCGCCCGGCCCTGCGCCGTCCTCCTCCGCGCCGCCGTCCTCCCACACGATCAGCTTGGCGAGCAGCGGATCGTAGTCGGGGCCGATCGCATCGCCTTCATCTACCCCGCTATCGATGCGCACATGCACCGATTCGGCCGGCAGCGCAAGGTGATGCAGACGCCCGGTGGCGGGCAGGAAGCCCTGCGCCGGATCTTCCGCATAGATCCGCGCCTCGATCGCATGGCCAAGGTGCTGCAGCTGCGCCTGGTCGAGCGGCAGCGGCTCGCCCGCGGCCACGCGCAGCTGCCATTCGACCAGGTCGAGCCCGGTGATCATCTCGGTGACCGGATGCTCGACCTGCAGCCGGGTATTCATCTCCATGAAGTAGAACGCGGCGGGTGCGGCACCCGCCTCGCCGACGATGAACTCCACCGTGCCGGCACCGACGTAGCCCACCGCCTGCGCCGCCGCCACTGCCGCCTGCCCCATCGCCGCGCGCTGCGCCGGGCCGATGCCGGGGGCGGGGGCCTCCTCCAGCACTTTCTGGTGGCGGCGCTGCACCGAGCAGTCGCGCTCGAACAGATGGACGCAATGGCCGTGGGCATCGGCGAAGACCTGCACTTCGATGTGGCGCGGGCGGACGAGGTATTTTTCGATCAGCACGCGCTCATCGCCGAAGCTGGCGGCGGCCTCGCGCCGGCACGCGGCGAGCCGATCGATGAAGTCATCGGACTGACCGACCACCCGCATGCCCTTGCCGCCGCCGCCGGCGACGGCCTTGATCAGCACCGGGTAGCCGAGGGCGTCGGCCTGCGCGCGCAGGCTGCCCGGGCGCTGGTCGTCGCCGTGGTAGCCGGGGGTGACCGGCACCCCGGCGGCTTCCATCCGCCGCTTCGCCTCCGCTTTCGAGCCCATCGCGCGGATCGCCGCCGCCGGCGGGCCGATGAAGACCACGCCGGCGCGGGCGCAGGCGTCGCAGAAATCCGCGTTCTCGGAGAGGAAGCCGTAGCCGGGGTGGATCGCCTGCGCGCCGCTGCGCTGCGCCGCGGCGAGGATGCGCTCGATCGCGAGGTAGCTGTCGCGCGCCGGCGCCGGGCCGATCCGCAGCGCCTCGTCGGCCAGGCGCACGTGGCGCGCGCCGGCGTCGGCATCGGAATACACCGCCACCGTGCGGATGCCCAGGCGGCGGGCCGTGTGGATCACCCGGCAGGCAATTTCACCGCGGTTGGCGATCAGGATCTTGTCGAACATGTGCTGCCTCCGCCCTCCTCAGCGCGGTACCCAGGCGGCGGGGCGCTTGGCGAGGAAGGCGTCGAGCCCCTCGCGCGCTTCGGCGGTGGCGCGCAGCGTGGCGATGCGGCGCGCGGTGTCCTCGGCGACCTCGTCGCCGAGGGGCTGGTGGGCGACGGCACGGATCAGGTCCTTGGCCGCGGCCTGCGCCTGCGGCCCGCCCTGCAGCAGCGCGGCGACCACCTCGCCCACTTTGGCGTCGAGCGCCTCGGCGGCGACGACTTCGTGCGCGAGGCCGATTTCGCGGGCACGCGCGGCACCGATCCGCTCGCCGCTCTGGAAGTAACGCCCGGCCTGGCGCGCGCCGATGGCGCGGATCACGTAGGGGCTGATCGCCGAGGGGATGATGCCGAAGCGCACCTCGGAGGTGGCGAACACCGCCGCCTCCGCGGCGATGCAGATGTCGCAGGCCGAGGCCAGGCCCATGCCGCCGCCGAGCGCCGCGCCATGGACGCGGGCGAGGGTGGGCTTGGTCATTTCGGCGAGCGTGCTCAACATCGCCGCCAGGCGGCGGGCATCGGCGAGGTTGTCGTCGATGCTGGCGGCCGCAGCCGCCTTCATCCAGTTGAGGTCGGCACCGGCGGAAAAACTCTTGCCGCGCCCGGCGAGCACCACCACCCGCACCGCATCGTCGGCATCGAGCGCGCAGCAGGCCGCGGTGAGGTCGGCGATCAGCTGCGCATTGAACGCGTTGTGCACCGCCGGGCGGTTCATCCACAGCGTCGCCACGCCGCCTGCGACCTCGATTTCCAGGGTTTCGTACATCTTGTTGTCTCCTTGCTGGGGTTGGGTTGTTTTTGTCCGGCCACCGCCAGCCCGCCGCGTTCACATCCTGAACACGCCGAATTTGGTCGGTTCGATCGGGGCATTGAGTGCTGTCGACAGCGACAGGCCGAGCACGCGGCGGGTCTGCGCCGGGTCGATGACGCCATCGTCCCACAGGCGCGCGCTCGCATAGTAGGGGTGGCCCTGGGCTTCGTACTGCGCCCGGATCGGGGCACGGAAGGCTTCTTCCTCCGCCGCGCTCCACTGCCCGCCGCCGCCCTCGATGGCGTCCCGGCGCACGGTGGCGAGCACGCTCGCGGCCTGCTCGCCACCCATCACCGAGATCCGCGCGTTCGGCCACATCCACAGGAAGCGCGGGGCGTAGGCGCGCCCGCACATGCCGTAGTTGCCGGCACCGAAGCTGCCGCCGACGATCACGGTGAGCTTGGGCACCTGCACCGTCGCTACCGCGGTCACCAGCTTGGCGCCGTCCTTGGCGATGCCGGCATTCTCGTAACGGCGCCCGACCATGAAACCGGTGACATTCTGCACGAACAGCAGCGGGATGCCGCGCTGGCCGCACAGCTCGACGAAGTGCGCGCCCTTCTGCGCCGACTCACCGAACAGGATGCCGTTGTTGGCGACGATGCCCAGCGGATAGCCGTGGAGGTGGGCGAAGCCGCACACCAGGGTGGTGCCGTAGCGCGCCTTGAATTCGTCGAGGCGCGAGCCGTCGACCACGCGGGCGAGGAGCTCGCGCACGTCGAACGGCTTGCGCAGGTCGGTGGGGACGATGCCGTAGAGTTCCTCGGGGTCGTAGCGCGGCGCCTCGCCGTCGCCGAGGGCGAGGCCCACCGTCTTCACCCGGTTGAGGTTGGCGACGATGCGGCGGGCGAGATGGAGCGCATGGGCATCGTCGTCGGCGAGATGGTCGGCCACCCCCGAGACCCGGGTATGGACGTCACCGCCGCCGAGTTCCTCGGCGCTCACCACTTCGCCGGTGGCCGCCTTCACCAGCGGCGGGCCGCCGATGAAGATCGTGCCCTGGTCGCGCACGATCACGGCTTCGTCCGCCATCGCCGGCACGTAGGCACCGCCGGCGGTGCACGAGCCCATCACCACCGCGATCTGGGGGATGCCCTGGGCAGACAGGTTGGCCTGGTTGTAGAAGATGCGGCCGAAGTGCTCACGGTCGGGGAAGACCTCGTCCTGGCGGGGGAGGAAGGCGCCGCCCGAGTCGACCAGATAGAGGCAGGGCAGCCGGTTCTGCGCGGCGATCTCCTGCGCGCGCAGATGCTTCTTGACCGTCAGCGGGTAATAGGTGCCGCCCTTCACCGTGGCGTCGTTGGCGACGATCATGCATTCGCTGCCTTCGACCCGGCCGATGCCGGCAACGAGCCCCGCGCAGGGGGCTTCGTCGTCGTACAGGCCGAGCGCGGCGAGCTGGCCGATCTCGAGGAAGGGCGTGCCGGGGTCGAGCAGGCCGGCGATGCGCTCGCGCGCCAGCAGCTTGCCGCGCGCGGTGTGGCGCGCGCGCGCGGCTTCGTCTCCGCCGCGGCCGACTGCGGCCACTTTCGCGCGCAGATCCTCCACCAGCGCACGCATCGCCGCGGCGTTGGCCTGGAACTCGGCGCTACGCGCATCGACACCGGATTTGATCACGCTCATCGGCGCTGCCCTCCTCACCTGGATTGCCGCGTGCGCGGCGCTCCGACCCGCCCCTTCTCCGGGGTGCCCGTCCGCGCCCGCGGTACCTTCCCGCAACGGAGGGCGCCGCAGAGGTGGGGGCATCATGGTTGCGATCGCGCGGATGACCGCTGGTAAACCTTGCGCCAGTCGCGACGCGCAGGCAAGGGGCGGCGACGCAGGCAGCCTTGCCGATGCGCGCGCGTCGATCGCAACCGAGCCGGCACCCCCTTACATCACGCAACAATTTTTCGGCCGCCAGGCCGGTGGATGGTATTTGATGAAAGAAGGCGGCAACACCCGGGCGCCGTGCCCGGAGCCGCAAAGGAGGCTGTGATTGCGATGAAAGCGCGCCTTTTGGCCCGCGCCTCGCTCATCACCTTCAGCGTACTCGTCGGCAATGCGCCCGCCACCGCGGCCGAGCCCGCCGCGGTGGCGGTGAGCGGCGCCGATGGCGTGCAGCGGATCGCGATCGTGGGCGGCAGCTATTTCTTTCGCCCCGCACGGATCGTCGCCCGCAGCGCCCCCCCGCTGGAGATCATGGTCAGCATGGAAAGCGGCCTCATCCCCCATCGCTTCGTGCTCGAGGCGGCCGACGGGCGCGTGCTCGCCGATGTCCCGCTTGCCGAGCAGCCGCAGACGCTGCGATTCGAACTGCCCGCCGGAGAGTACGCATTCCACTGCCCGAACCGGTTGCTGTTCTTCAGCAGCCATCGCGAGCGCGGCATGAGCGGCGTGCTGCGCATCGAGGAGTGAGGCGTGCCATGGGCGGTCCCACTCCTGCTCTGGCTGCTGGCCGCTAGCGCGATGGCCGACCCGCTGACCGCAGCCGAAACGGGTTTCCGCGCGCTCGACAGTTATCGGGCGACGGTACGCACGGTCGCCGCCGATGGCGAGCGCCGGGTGATGCGTTATTTCTACCGCAAGCCGGGCTGGGTGCGGATCGAGATGCTCAGTCCGTACCGGGGCGCGGTGTTGATCTACGATCCGGACGCGCGCCGGGTGCGGCTGTGGCCCTTCGGTACGGGTCACGTGCTGTCATTGTCGCTGGCGCCCGACAACCGCCTGGTGCGCGACCCTCGCGGTCATCGCATCGACCGCTCGCACGTCGGCGCCCTGCTCGACAACCTGCAGCGGCTGCGCGCGCAGGGCCACGCCACGCCACTGGGCGCGACCGAGGTCGACGGCCGCGCCGCGATCGGCGTGGAGATCGCGGGCGAAGCGGGCGCGCACGTCGACGGGGTGCATCGCTACCGGGTATGGTTCGCGCGCGACACCCACTTTCCGCTCCGCGTGGAGAGCTTCGCCGCCGACGGCAGGCCGATCGAGACCGTCGACCTGAGCGAGGTCGAAACCGGCGCGGTCCTTCCCGAGCGCTTGTTCCAACCCTGACCCTCCGGTACAGACGACATCCGGCGAGGCCCATATGCGCGCTGCCGAGCACTACCGGCTCACCACCTTCTGGGAATTCGAGGCACCGCTCGAGGCGGTGTGGGAGGCGGTTTTCGATGCCGAGGGCTGGCCGCGCTGGTGGCCCGGCATCGAACAGGTGCGCACCCTCGAGCGCGGCGATGCGGATGGCGTCGGCGCCCGCCGGCACTACCTCTGCCGCAGCGTGCTGCCCTACCGGCTCAGCTTCGTCTCGCAGGTGACCCGGATCGAACCGCTGCACCTGCTCGAAGGCCGGGTCGAGGGCGAACTCGAGGGCAGCGGCCGCTTCCGCCTCGAGCGCCGTGGCAGCCTCGTCGCCGTACGCTACGACTGGCAGATCCGCACCACGCGACGCTGGATGAATGTGCTCGCCACAGTGGCGAAGCCGCTGCTGTGCTGGAACCACGACGCCTTGATGCGCGCCGGCGGTGTCGGCCTCGCCCGCTACCTGCAGGTCCGCGGCAGCCCCCCCGGGACGCGGCCGTCCGCGGCCGGCTGCCGGCCCCCCGGACCATGAACGGGGCACGAAGCTGGCGCGCGCCGCTGGCGGCGGTGACGCTCGCGGGCGTTTTCGCCGGCACCCTGGCGACCGCGGTGCAGATGCTGTTGTGGTGGCTGGAGGGCACGCCGGTGCTCGCCACCTTGCTGCGCGATGCGCACCTCACCGCCGCCATCGTGATGGGCAAGGCCGTGCTCGCAGCGGCGCCGGAGTGGCGCTGGGGGGTGCTGCTCGCCGCAACCCTGATCCATTTCGCCCTGTCGATCGGCTGTGCCGCGCTCGTGCGGCCCTTCGCACGCCGGCTGGGGACGATATCCGCCCTTGCCGGCGGGGCGCTCTACGGCCTCGCCCTCTACGCCGTCAACCTGCACGGGTTCACCGTGCTGTTTCCCTGGTTTGCGGTGGCACGCGGCGGCACCACCCTGCTCACCCACCTCGTGTTCGGCCTCGCCCTCGCCGTCGCCTGCCGGGCGCTGCCGGACGGGCGCCCGCCGAGCGGCGGCGCGGCCAGGCCGGGCAAGGCTCCGACCGCACCGCCTCAAGCGTACTGAGACCCCTCGGGGGCGGCAAACGCAGTGCGCACGGGGCGTGTCATCCCTGCGTCTCGGCGAACAGTTCGCGGCCGATCAGCATGCGCCGGATCTCGCTGGTGCCGGCGCCGATCTCGTACAGCTTGGCATCGCGCCACAACCGGCCGGTGGCGTATTCGCTGGTGTAGCCGACGCCACCGAGGGCCTGGATCGCCTCGCCGGCCATCCAGGTCGCCTTCTCGGCGGTGTACAGGATCACCCCGGCGGCATCCTTCCTCAGGCCGCGCGCATGGTCGCCGCGGTCGCAGGCCCGGCCGACGGCATAGGCATAGGCGCGGCACGCCGACCAGGTCGCGTACATGTCGGCGATCTTGCCCTGCATCAGCTCGAACTCGCCGATCGGGGCGCCGAACTGCCTGCGCTCATGCACATAGGGCAGGACCACGTCCATGCACGCCGCCATGATGCCGAGCGGCCCGCCCGCCAGCACCGCGCGCTCGTAATCGAGCCCGGACATCAGCACCCGGACGCCGCGGCCGATGTTCACCTCGCCGCCGAGGACGCTGTCCACCGCCACCTCGACATCGTCGAAAAACAGCGGATAGGTGTTGGAGCCGCGCATCCCGAGCTTGTCGAGGTGGGTACCGTGACTGAACCCCTTCATCCCCTTTTCGACCAGAAACGCGGTGATTCCGTCCTCCCCACGCGCGCGGCACCCTTCGTTCCCGGTCCGCGCATACACCACCAGGACGTCGGCGTCGCCGCCGTTGGTGATCCACATCTTGCTGCCGTTGAGGACGAAACGATCACCCTTGCGCTCGGCGCGCAGCCGCATGCCGAGGACGTCGGAGCCGGCCTCGGATTCGGACATCGCGAGCGCGCCGACGTAGTCGCCGGCGATCAGCGGCGGCAGGAAGCGGCGCTTCTGGAGCTCGGTGCCGTGGCGGTGGATCTGGTTGATGCACAGGTTGGAGTGGGCAGCATAGGACAGGCCGACCGCCGCCGAGACGCGGGAAATTTCCTCCATTGCGACGATGTGTGCCAGATAGCCGAGAGCCGTGCCACCGTACTCTTCTTCGACCGTGATGCCATGGACCCCGAGCGCACCGAGCTTGGCCCACAGATCGGCGGGGAACGCGTTGTCACGGTCGATCCCGGCCGCGCGCGGGGCGATTTCGGCAGCACAGAAAGCCTGCACCGAGTCACGTAGCGCGTCGATGGTTTCACCGAGTCCGAAGTCGAGGGAGGGAAGGTTCATCTCCGGTCTCCTTGTCCAGCCCGCCGGGCACGCCGCCCGCCATTCCCGCCAGCGGAGTCGTCCCGCACGCGCTCGACCGCCTTTCGTAGCGGTCGAGTATTGGTGTAGGTTTCTGGTTTCACCGCTTGCGAGCAGGCAGCCGGAATCCGGCGGACGCCCGATCCATAAGCACAAATCGTTGTTTTGATTAAAAACACAAAACCAACCCCATGCAAGGGTCGCGTAGATTCGAGGGCACTCCGCCCGCGCTTGCCGCACACCGGCCCGCATCCGATGGACGACATGATGAGTTCTTCCTCCTCCGCCCCACCCGCCCTGCACTACCCCCGCCACGAGCTGCCCGCCGAAGGCCAGTGCCTCGAACTCGCCCCCGGCATCGGCTGGGTCCGCATGCACCTGCCGTTCGCGCTCAACCACATCAACCTGTGGCTGCTCGACGACGGCGACGCCCTCACCGTGGTCGATAGCGGCTTCGGCATCGACCGCACCCGCGCGGCCTGGGAGCAGGTGCTGGGCGCCGATCCGCGGCCGATCCGGCGGGTGATCGTGACCCACCACCACCCGGACCACATCGGTCTCGCCGCCTGGCTGGCAGCGCGCGAGCGGGCCACGGTGCTGATGACCCAGGGCGAATTCCTCTCCGCCCACGCGGTCTGGAACCAGCTCCCCGGCCACTGCATCACCGACATGGTGGCGCAGTTCCGCAGCCACGGCCTGGACGACACCCGCCTCGCCGCCTTGTCCGCCCGCGGCCCGGCCTACCGCCGCGGCGCCCCCGAGCTGCCGGCGCACTACCAGCGCCTGTTCGCCGGCGACACGCTGCAGATCGGTGCTCACCGCTGGCGCGTGATCGTCGGCTACGGCCACGCTCCCGAGCACGCCAGCCTGTACTGTGCCGAACTCGGCATCCTGATCTCGGGCGACATGCTGCTGCCACGGATCTCGACCAATATCAGCGTCTACGCCGCCACCCCCGGCGCCGACCCGCTGGGTTGGTTCCTCACCTCGCTGCAGGCATTGTGCGAACTGCCCGAAGACACCCTCGTGCTACCATCCCATGGTCACCCTTTCCGGGGAATCCGCACCCGCGTGGATCAGCTCGTCGAGCATCACCGCGAGCGCTGCGCCGCGCTGCTTGCAGAATGCGCCGCGCCACGCTGTGCCGGAGAGCTGCTGCCGACGCTGTTCCCGCGCGAGCTCGATACCCATCAGGTCATGTTCGCCATGGGCGAGGCGATCGCCCACCTCAACCACCTCGAAGCCCAGGGCGCGCTGACACGGAGTGTCGGCGCCGATGGCCTGATCCGTTTTACCCTTCGTCGCTGACGAACCCACCCGCCCCGTCGCCAAACTGGAGTCCAAACAACATGGCTGCACCCAAGATCGAGACCCCCACGGCCGAACTGCCCGACCCGCAGGAAGTCGCCCAGACCTATGCCGAAGTGGCGCGCCGCGCCTCTTCGCTGATCAGCGACCACGTCCAGCGCCAGCTCAAGAAAGGCGTCGCCACCCCCGCCGACGAACTCGGCATCGCCCAGGCCTTCATGGACATGATGGCCAAGCTGCTGGCCAACCCGTACAAGCTCGCCCAGGCCCAGATGAGCCTGGTGTGGGACTACTTCTCGCTGTGGCAGCATTCGATGCTGCGCTTTGCCGGCGTCAACGCCGCGCCGGTGGCCGCGCCGGAAAAATCCGACCGCCGCTTCAAGGACGAGGAATGGGAGCAACACTTCCTGTTCGACTTCATCAAGCAGTCCTACCTCATCGCCGCCCGCCACATCCACGACACCGTATGCTGTGTCGACGGGCTCGACGAGCAGACCCAGAAGAAGGTCAACTTCTACACCCGCCAGTACATCGATGCGCTGTCGCCGTCGAACTTCGCCGTCACCAACCCGGAAGTCTTCCGCGAGACGGTCAAGAGCCACGGCCAGAACCTGCTCAAGGGCCTCAACAACCTGCTGCGCGACGTCGAGGACGGCAACGGCAACCTGCGCGTGAAGATGACCGACACCACGGCCTTCGAACTCGGCAAGAACGTCGCCACCACGCCGGGCAAGGTCGTGTTCCAGACCGACATGATGCAGCTGCTGCAGTACACCCCCAGCACCGGCACCGTGCTGAAGAAGCCGCTGCTGATCGTGCCGCCGTGGATCAACAAGTTCTACATCCTCGACCTGCGCGAGAAGAACTCCTACATCAAGTGGTGCGTGGACCAGGGCCACACCGTGTTCGTGATCTCCTGGGTCAACCCGGATGAAACGCTCGCCGAAAAGAGCTTCGACGCCTACCTCCAGGAAGGCATCATCGCCGCGCTCGACGCCATCGAAGCGCAGACCGGGGAGAAGGAAATCAACGCCATCGGCTACTGCCTGGGCGGCACCCTGCTCGCCACCGCGCTGGCCTACCTCGCCGCCAAGCGCCAGAAGCGCATCGCCACGGCGACCTTCTTCACCGCGATGACCGACTTCACCGAGCCGGGCGAACTCGGCGTGTTCATCGACGAAGGCCAGGTCTCCAGCCTCGAAAAGAAAATGGCCGAGCGCGGCTACCTCGAAGGCTCGGAGATGGCGGGCACCTTCAACATGCTGCGCGCCAACGACCTGATCTGGTCCTTCGTGGTGAACAACTACCTGCTCGGCAAGGACCCCTTCCCCTTCGACCTGCTGTACTGGAATTCCGATTCCACCCGCATGCCGGCGAAGATGCACAGCTACTACCTGCGCAACATGTACATGGAGAACCGCCTGATCGAGCCCGGCGGCATCGAGATCGACGGCGTAGCGATCGACCTCGGCAAGATCAAGGTGCCGTGCTATTTCATCTCCACCATCGAAGACCACATCGCACCGTGGAAGAGCACCTACATGGGCGCGCACTACCTCGGCGGCCCGGTGCGCTTCGTGCTCGGCGGCTCCGGCCACATCGCCGGCATCGTCAATCCACCATCGGCGAACAAGTACGGCTACTGGGTCAATCCGGCGCCCAAGCTGCCGGCGAGCGCCGATGACTGGTTCGAAGGCGCGCAGCAGCACCCGGGCTCGTGGTGGACCGACTGGAACGCCTGGATCACCACCCAGGACAACGAACAGACGGCTCCACGCGACCCCGCCGCGGGCAAGCTGAAGGCGCTGGAAGACGCTCCCGGCTCGTTCGTCAAGATCCGCATCGACGCGAAGAAGGCGGACTGATCCTGCCGCACGCGATGACGGGGAGGGCGACCTCCCCGTTTTTTCGTCCACGCCCGCCCGACCGCCCCCGATGCCGCCGCCCTCTCCCGCCCCAGCGCCCGAAGCGATCCGCCTGGTGCTCGATACCAACACCGTGCTCGCCCTGTGGATGTTTCGCGACCCCCGGCTGCGGGTGCTGCGAACCGCCATCGAGGAGGGCCGCTACCGCCTGCTCGGGCGCGAGGACGCCAGCGAAGAACTGCGCCGTGTCCTCGCCTACCGCCAGTTCGGACTGGGGCCGGACGAACAGGCCGCACTGTGGCACGGCTACCTCGCCCGTCTCGAACCCGCGGACTTCGCCCCCGCAGCGGAAGCGGCAGCGGCCCTGCCGAACTGCCGCGACCCCGACGACCAGAAATTCCTCGAGATCGCACTCCGTCACGCCGCCACCCACCTCTTGACCCGCGACCGCGCCCTGCTCGCACTGGCACGCCACCGCGCCATCCGCCCGCACTTCTCGATCCTGACGCCGGAGCGCTTCATCGATGCGGCATCGTCGCCTTGTCCATCCCCGGCCCACGCTGCCGTTGCGGGGAAACCCGAGTAGCGGCCTGCATGCTTTTTGTGCAAAGTTTCGCTTCCGATGACATCAAGATGATGGCGGACGCACCGCCCTCGCCGGCTCGCCCCCGGCCATGCTCGCATCGACGTTCCCACCGATTTGCCAAGGAGGCCCCATGAAAAAAACCACCGCACTGGCTGCCGCGCTCGCCCTCTCCAGCACTTTCGGCGCAATCCCCGCCCACGCCCAGCAGAAGTTCATCACCATCGGCACCGGCGGCGTCACCGGCGTCTACTACGCCGCCGGCGGCGCGATCTGCCGCCTGATCAACAAGGACCGCGCCCAGCACGGCCTGCGCTGCTCGGTCGAGAGCACCGGCGGCTCGGTGTACAACGTCAATACGATCAAGGGCGGCGAGCTCGATTTCGGCGTCGCCCAGTCCGACGTGCAGTTCAACGCCATCAAGGGCCTCGCGCAGTTCGCCGACGGCGGCCCGGTCGCCGACCTGCGTGCGGTGTTCTCGATCCACCCCGAGCCACTGACCATCCTGTCGCGCAAGGAAGCCCGCATCACCAAGTTCGAGGACTTCAAGGGCAAGCGCTTCAACGTCGGCAACCCGGGCTCGGGCCAGCGCGCGACGATGGACATGCTGCTGCCGGCACTGGGCATGTCGACTGCCGACTTCTCGCTCGTTTCCGAGCTCAAGCCGGACGAGCACAGCGCCGCCCTGTGCGACAACAAGATCGACGGCTTCGCCTATGTCGTCGGCCACCCCGCAGCCAACATCCAGGACCCGACCACGACCTGCGGTGCCAAGCTGGTGTCGGTCACCGGCGCCGGTGTCGACAAGCTGGTCGCCGACCACCCCTATTTCGCCCACGTCAGCATTCCCGGCGGCCTGTACGCGAACAACCCGGACCCGACCAAGACCTTCGGCGTCGTGGCCAGCTTCGTGAGTTCGTCGAAAGTGCCCGCGGACACGGTGTATACCCTGGTCAAGGCGGTGTTCGAAAACTTCGAGGACTTCAAGAAGCTGCACCCGGCATTCGCCAATCTCGAACCGAAGAACATGGTCAAGGACGGCCTGTCCGCGCCGCTGCACGAGGGCGCGGTGAAGTACTACAAGGAAAAGGGCTGGATGTAATCCGCCGCCCGGCCCCGCCTTCGCGGGGCGCCGGACCTCCCTGCACAAACGGCGGCGGCCACCAGCCCCCGCCGTTTTCGTCTCCGTTTCCCTCCTGAGAGGCGTTGCCCATGACCCGCCCGGACGATCAAAAGCAAGACAGCTTCGAGCTCTCCGACGAGGAACTGAAAAAAATCGTCGCCGAAGCCGATACCGGCGGGCGCCGGCCCACCGGTATCACCGCCCGCCTGCTGCTGCTGACGGCGCTGGCGTGGTCGCTGTTCCAGCTCTGGATCGCGTCGCCGCTGCCGTTCTCGCTCGGCGTCTTCGTGTTCAACGACACCGAGGCCCGCGCCATCCACCTCGCCTTCGCGGTGTTCCTGGCCTTTGCCGCCTATCCCGCGCTGAAACGCTCTCCGCGCGACTACGTTCCGCTCCAGGACTGGGCATTGGCCGCGGTCGGGGCCTTCTGCGCCGCCTACCTGTTCCTGTTCTACGCCGAACTGGCGACCCGGCCCGGCCTGCCGACCGATGCCGACATGGCCGCCGCCGTGATCGGCCTGATCCTGTTGCTGGAAGCCGCACGGCGCGCCCTCGGCCTGCCGATGGTGATCCTGGCGGTGGTCTTCCTGATCTACATCTTCTTCGGCCCCTACATGCCGGAGGTCATTTCCCACCGCGGCGCCTCGCTGTCCAAGGGCATGAGCCACATGTGGCTGAGCACCGAAGGCGTGTTCGGCGTCGCCGTCGGCGTGTCGACGAGCTTCATCTTCCTCTTCGTGCTGTTCGGCGCCCTGCTCGAGACCGCGGGCGCCGGTGCCTACTTCATCAAGTCGGCGATCGCGCTCCTCGGCCACATGCGCGGCGGCCCGGCCAAGGCCGCAGTGGTGGCCTCGGCCAGCACCGGCCTGATCTCGGGCTCGTCGATCGCCAACGTGGTGACCACCGGCACCTTCACCATTCCGCTGATGAAGAGCGTCGGCTACCGCAGCGACAAGGCCGCCTCGGTCGAAGTCGCCTCCTCGGTCAACGGCCAGATCATGCCGCCGGTGATGGGGGCGGCGGCCTTCCTCATGGTCGAGTACGTCGGCATCACCTACATCGAGGTCATGAAGCACGCCATCCTGCCGGCGCTGATCTCCTACATCGCGCTGTTCTACATCGTGCACCTGGAAGCGCTGAAGATGGACCTGCAGGGCCTGCCGCGGCGCGAGCCGCTGCCCTGGCAGCGGGCGACGATCACCACGCTGATGACCTTCTCCGGGCTGGTGATCCTGTCCGCGCTGATCTACTGGGGCTTCGGCTGGATCAAGGACCTGTTCGGTGACGCCGCCTTCGTGGTGATCGGCCTGCTGATGCTGGGGGCCTATATCGCGATCGTCCGCTATGGGGCGAAGTATCCCGAGCTGCACATGGAAAAGCCCGACGAAGTGATGGAGTACCTGCCCGAAATCGGCCCCACGCTGAAATCCGGCCTGCACTTCCTGCTGCCGGTGGCGGCGCTGATCTGGAACCTGATGGTCGAGCAGCTCTCACCGGCGCTGTCGGCGTTCTGGGCGACGCTGTTCCTGATGTTCATCCTCGTCACCCAGCGCCCGCTGTTCGCCTTGTTCCGCGGCACCGGCGGACTGGGCGCCGCCGCGCGAGAGGGCTTCTCCGACCTCCTCAGCGGCCTGGTCACCGGCGCGCGCAACATGATCGGCATCGCCATCGCCACCGCCACCGCCGGCATCATCGTCGGCACGGTGACGCTGACCGGCATCGGCCTGGCGATGACCGAGCTGGTGGAAATCCTCTCCGGCGGCAACCTGATGATCATGCTGGTGCTGGTGGCCGTGATCTGCCTGGTGCTGGGGATGGGCCTGCCGACCACCGCCAACTACATCGTGGTGTCGACCCTGATGGCGCCGGTGATCGTCGAACTCGGCGCGCAGACCGGCCTGCTGGTACCGCTGATCGCGGTGCACCTGTTCGTGTTCTACTTCGGCCTGATGGCCGACGTCACCCCGCCGGTGGGGCTCGCCTCCTACGCCGCCGCCGGCATCGCCAAGAGCGACCCGATCAGGACCGGCCTCACCGCGTTCGGCTACAGCGCACGAACCGCAATCCTGCCGTTCATGTTCATCTTCAACACCCAGCTGCTGCTGATCGGCATCGGCAACCTGTTCCAGCTCGCGCTGACGATCGTCACCGCAACGCTGGCGAGCATGATGTTCGCCGCCGCCACCCAGGGCTTCTTCATCGCCCGCAGCCGCATCCACGAGAGCGCACTGCTGCTGCTGGTGACCTTCACCCTGTTCCGTCCCGGCTTCTGGATGGACATGCTCTACCCCCCTTACGAGGAAATCCCGCCCACCGAGCTGAGCCGCCTGGTCGAGGAGGCGCCGCGCAACGCCAATCTGAGGGTGTGGGTGGAAGGGCTGAGCCTGGAAGGCAAGGACGTGTCCAAGGGCGTCCTGCTGCCGCTCGGCGACAAGGCGGACAGCGCCAGCGCCCGCCTCGCCCGCATGGGACTGACGGTGATGGCCCTCGGCGACGAAGTCCAGGTCGCGGCCGTGCGCTTCGGCAGCCAGGCCGAGAAGCTGGGCCTCGAGCAGGGCTTCGCGGTCACCGCGATCGAGCTGCCTTCGGGCGAACGCCCGGCCAAGGAATGGATGTTCATCCCCGCCTTCGCCTTGCTCGCGCTGGTGTGGGCGATGCAAAAGCCGCGGACCCGGCGCAAGCGGCCGACCGCGCCGTCGCCCTCCGCCTGAAGCGGGACGGCACGCTGCAGCAAAAAGCCGCCGCCCCTTGCCGGGGCGGCGGCTTCAAGCAGGCTCGGGCGCTGGCGGCCGCAGTCTTCCGACCGCCGGTGCGGCGCCAATCGCGGGTTTCCGCTTATTTCGCGCTGCGCTCCTTGCGCACCCGGGCGATCAGCTCGTCGGTGACTTTGAGGGTGTCCTCATGGCTGCCGGTGAGCGATGCGGAGGTGACGTACTTGCCGTCGACGACGACCGTCGGCACGCCCTGGATCTTCATCGCCCGGGCGAGCTGGTCGGCGCGCTGCACCATCGAGTTGACGCCGAAGGACTTGTAGGTTTCGATGAATTTCACCGGATCGGCGACCTTGCCGTCGATCCATTCGCGCACCTGCTCCTCGGTAAACAGCGGGCGCTTGTCGTCCTGCACCGCGCCGAAGATGCCGGCGTGCAGGGCGTCGAGCGTGCCCGACGCTTCGGCGGCGTAATACAGGCGGGCCAGTCCGCCGAGCTGGGCATTGTTCCAGATCGCCGGCACATGGCGGAAGGCGACGTCGGCCGGCAGCTTCTTCTTCCAGACGGCGACCAGGGGATCGAAATCGCGACAGTGCGGGCAGCCGTAGTGAAAGAACTCGATGACCTCGATCTTCGACGGATCGTCGCTCTTTTGCGGCGGGTTCAGCACCGTGAACGCATCCTTCGCCCAGGCGACGGATGCGGAGGGCAGGGTCAGGGCGAGCGCGGCCAGCTTGAGGGCATCACGGCGGTTCATGTAGGGCTCCGTTGGAAATGGACTGGATAAGATGCGCTGCGGCGCGAAGCGTTCCCCGTACAGGGCGGCTCAGGGTGCGCTGCGGCTGACCGAAGCGGTAAACCCGGCCTCGGCCAGGCGCGCGCGCATCGGGTTCATGTCCTCGGGACGGGAAAACGGACCGATGCGCACCCGGTGCACGACCCGGCCATCGCCCAGCTGCGTGCGCTGTGCGCTGGCCTGGATGCCCGACAGCGCCAGGCGCGCCTTGAGATTGTCAGCCTCGCTCGGGTTCTCGAAGGCGCCGACCTGCAGATACAGGCGCTCGACCGGCTGCGGCACGGCCTCCACCACCGGAGCCGCGCCCGGCGGCGGCGCAGCCTTGGCAGGAGGCTGCCCGCCCGCTACCGGCGCCGGTACGTTGTCGCCCTGGGGCAGGATGCGGTAGAACTCGAAGTCCTGCTTCACCACCGGCTGATCGCCTGGCTTGCCCGGCAGATCCGCCGGTCCCTGGGCCGGGGCCTGCACGCGCGGCGCCGCCGGCGCCGGCTGGAAGGGGCTGGAGCGGGTGAAATACCACGCGGCACCGGCGGCGATCAGGGCGCCGAACACCAGCCCGATGAAGATCCCGATCAGGGTGCTGCCCGCACTGCCCGACGGCTTGCGGGCGGGCCTGCGGACCGGTTTGCGCTCTCGACTCACGGCCGACCTCCGTCGCTCACATCGCCTCCGGCGCCGACACGCCGAGCAGCATCAACCCCGTCGCCAGCACCCGGCGCACCGCGGCAGCCAGGGCGAGACGGGCGCACTTGAGCGCCTCGTCCTCGACCAGCATGCGTTCGGCGTTGTACCAGCCATGGAAATCGGCGGCGAGATCCTTCAGGTAGAACGCGATCTGGTGCGGCGCGTAGTCGGCGGCGGCGTTCTGCACCAGTTCGGGGAAGCTCGCCAGGCGGGCGCACAGCGCCAGCTCGCGCTCGTGCTGCAGCAGGCCCAGGTCGGCCGCGGCGAGTCCGGCTGCTTCGCCGCCCCACTGGGCGAGCACCGAGCACACCCGGGCATGCGCATACTGCACGTAGTAGACGGGGTTCTCGTTGCTCTGGCTCTTGGCCAGGTCGAGGTCGAAGTCGAGGTGCTGGTCGGACTTGCGCAGGACGTAGAAGAAACGGCAGGCGTCGTTGCCGACTTCGCGGCGCAGCTCGCGCAGGGTGACGAACTCGCCCGAGCGCGTCGACATCGAAGTCTTCTGCCCGTTGCGGTACAGCACGGCGAACTGCACCAGCGCCACTTCGAGTTTTTCCGGCGCCAGGCCGAGGGCGGCGATCGCGCCCTTCACCCGCGGGATGTAGCCATGGTGGTCGGCGCCCCAGATGTCGATGATGCGGTCGAAGCCGCGCTCGTACTTGTTGAGGTGGTAGGCGATGTCGGAGGCGAAGTAGGTGTAGAGGCCGTTCTCGCGCTGCACGACGCGGTCCTTCTCGTCGCCGAAGGCCGTCGACCGGAACCACTTCGCACCGTCCTGCAGGTAGAGGTGGCCAGCCTTCTCGAGCTGGGTCACGGCGCGCTCGACCAGGCCGGTGTCGAACAGGCTCTGCTCCGAGAACCACTTGTCGAAGCGCACGCCGAATTCCTGCAGGTCGTCGCGGCCGTCGCCGAGCTGCTCGTTGAGGGCGAAGCCGTGCACGAAGGGATAGTCCTCGCCGAGCAGGCCCTTGGCGTTGGCGATCAGCGCGTCCAGATGCAACTCGCGCTGCGCCTTGGCCTCGTCGTCCTTGCGCACGGCGGGCGGCAGCCCCGGTGTGCCGGCCAGGACCTGCTCGCGCGTGACCCGGGCAAAGCGGTCCTGGTGCGCGTCGCGCATTTCGCGCCCCATGTCGATGACGTAGTCGCCCTGGTAGGCGTTGGGCGGGAAGGGAATCTCCACGCCGAAAAAGGCGAGGTAGCGCAGCCAGGTCGACAACGCCAGGATGTCCATCTGGCGGCCGGCGTCGTTCACGTAGTACTCGCGGGTGACGTCGTACCCGGCGAAGGCGAGGACGTCGGCGAGCGAGGCGCCGTAGGCGGCACCGCGGCCGTGGCCGACATGCAGCGGGCCGGTGGGATTGGCGGAGACGAACTCGACCTGCACCTTCACGTTCTTGCTCGCGCCGCGGCCAAAATCGGCGCCCTTGCCCAGCACCTCCCGGACCACCACGGTCTTGGCGCCGGCCGCAAGGGTGAAGTTGATGAAGCCGGCACCGGCCACCTCCACCTTCGCCACCAGCTTCGAAGCGGGCAGCTCCGCCAGCAGCAGGGCGGCGAGATCGCGCGGGCTGCGCTTGAGCGGCTTCGCCAGCTGCAGCGCGAGGTTGGCGGCGAAGTCGCCATGGCCCGCCTGTTTCGGGCGTTCCAGCAGGATCGTGATATCGGCGTGGTCGGGGGCGACGCTTCTGAGCGCAGTACGCAACAGGTCGGCAAGATGGACTTTTGGATCGGCGCTCATGGCACTCGGCATGGAATCTAAACGCGCGATTATAACGGATCGCTCCGCCCCGCCCGGCACAGCTTGTGTGCAGTCGTTGCGGCTGGGACCGGCCGCCGGCCGCCGGAGGCGCCCTTTCCCCGCCCCCCCTTTCCGGCTAAAGTCCGGCCTTTCCCCGTCCGGCATCGCACCGTGCGCCTTTTCCGCCTCGCCAAGATCGTTTCCGTCAGCCTGCGCTTCGGCCTCGACCGCATGGTGCTCGACGCCGACGCCAGCGGCCGGCTGGCGCGCATCTGGCACGTGGTCTATTTCTGGCGCGGTTTTTCCGAGCCGCGCGCGGTGCGCCTGCGCCGCGCGCTGGAGTCGCTTGGGCCGATCTTCGTCAAATTCGGCCAGATGCTGTCCACCCGGCGCGATCTGCTGCCGACCGACCTCGCCGACGAACTCGCGCTGCTCCAGGACCGGGTGCCGCCCTTCCCCACCGAGCAGGCCCTCGCCGTGCTCGAAGGCTTCTACGGCAAGCCGATCGACACCGTCTTCGACGACTTCGAACGCATCCCGGTGGCCTCGGCCTCGGTCGCCCAGGTGCACTTCGCCCGCCTCCCCGACGGCACCGAAGTGGCGGTCAAGGTGCTGCGCCCCGGCATCGAGCGCGTCATCGAGCACGACCTCGCCCTGCTCGACGCCGCCGCCCTGCTGCTGGAGAAGATCTGGCCCGAAGGGCGCCGCCTGAAGCCGCGCGAAGTGGTCGCCGAATTCAGCAAGTACCTGCACGACGAGCTCGACCTGATGCGCGAGGCCGCCAACTGCTCGCAGCTGCGGCGCAACTTCAAGGACTCCGCACTCCTGATCGTGCCCGAAGTGTACTGGGACTGGTGCGGGCGCAAGGTCATGGTGATGGAGCGCATGCACGGCGTGCCGATCTCGCAGACCCCGGCGCTGCTCGCCCAGGGCACCGACATGAAGGCACTGTCGCGCGCCGGGGTCGAGATCTTCTTCACCCAGGTGTTCCGCGACGGCTTCTTCCACGCCGACATGCACCCGGGCAACATTTTCGTGCATCAGGACGGGCGCTACATCGCGCTCGACTTCGGGATCATGGGCACGCTCAACGAGGTGGACAAGAACTACCTCGCGCAGAACTTCCTCGCCTTCTTCCAGCGCGACTACCGCCGCGTCGCGCTCGCCCACATCGAGGCCGGCTGGGTGCCGGCGAAGACCCGCGTCGACGAGTTCGAGGCGGCGATCCGCACCGTGTGCGAGCCGATCTTCGACAAGCCACTGAAGGACATCTCCTTCGGCAAGACCCTGCTGCGCCTGTTCCAGACCGCGCGCCGCTTCGAGATGGAAGTGCAGCCGCAGCTCGTGCTGCTGCAAAAGACCCTGCTCAACATCGAGGGCCTGGGCCGCCAGCTCGACCCCGAGCTCGACCTGTGGAAGACGGCGAAGCCCTTCCTCGAGCGCTGGATGGACGAGCAGATGGGCTGGCGCGCGCTCGCCCGCGGCTTCAAGGAAGAAGCCCCGGCCTGGGCCGGCACCCTGCCGCAGTTGCCGCGCCTGGTGCATCAGGCCCTCAGCGACGCCCCCCGCCAGCAGGCCGCCCAGCAGCAACGCCTCGACCAGCTCGCCGCCGGCCAGCGTCAGCAGGGCTGGCTGCTCGCCCTCGTCGGCGTCGCCGCCGCCGCCGTGCTCGCCCTCGAGCTCCATCGCCTGCTCGGCTGAGCCGCGCCCGGGGCGGCTGAACGATTCCCGCCCGCCTCCATCCAACGGACTGAAGCTTCGGCCATCCCCAACCACACGTGCCATGGGAGGTGTGCGATGACGACAGCCCGAAACGACCCCGCCGAACTACGCTCTCCGCATTCAACCGTAGCGATCATCGGCGCCGCCTCGGCGCTCGGCGCTCCGCATGCCGGCCCTGCGAGCGCACCGGAAGCGCTACGCGAGGGTGCCGTGGCGCAGCGCCTGAACGCGATCGGGGTCGCCGCCGAATGGCTCGACCCCCTGCATCCGCTGCCGCCGCCCTCGCCAGCGCCCGACATGCACAGCCGGATCGAGGCCTGCGCCAGCTTTGCACGCTGCCTTGCCGACCGCCTCGCGGCCTTGCCCGCTGGCCGTTTCCCGCTCGTGCTCGGCGGCGACCATGCGATCGCCACCGGCACCTGGCGCGGGCTCGGGCGGCGATGCGGGCGCGCCCCCGGACTGATCTGGGTCGACGCCCACCTCGACAGCCACACCGAGCGCAGCACCCATTCGGGCAACATCCACGGCATGCCGCTGGCTGCCCTGCTCGGCACCGGCCACCCGTCCCTCACCGCGATCCCCGGACCGGCGCTCGACCCCGCGCGCACCTGCATCATCGGCGCGCGCGCCTGGGAGCCGGAAGAGCAGGCCTTGCTCGCGCGCCTGGGCGTGCGCGTGTTCGAGATGGCCGAGATCGATCGCCGCGGCCTCGCCGCGGTGTTCGCCGAGGCGATGGCGATCGCGCGCGCCGACCCCGAGGCCGGCTTCGGGCTCAGCCTCGATCTCGACGCGCTCGACCCACAGGCCTTCCCCGCGGTGACCTGCCCGGAGGCCGACGGCCTCGACCCGCGCGCCCTCGCCGAGGCGCTGATGCGCCTGCGCACCTGCCCCGACCTGGTCGGGCTGGAAATCGTCGAATACCGCCCCGACCTCGACCCCGAGCGGCACGGCGCACGGTGGATCGCGGAATTCGCCGTCGCCGCCCTCGGCCCTGACGGCACCAGCCTGCAGGCCAGGGAAAGGCGTTACGGCGCCGCCAACTACGCCCCGCTCCCGGCGGTATTCCAGCGCGGCGAGGGCGTCTGGCTGTGGGACGTCGATGGCCGGCGCTACCTCGACATGATGAGCGCCTACTCGGCGGTGAGCTTCGGCCACAGCCACCCGCGCCTGGTAGACGCGCTCGTCACCCAGGCGCAGCGCCTGGCGCTGACCTCGCGCGCTTTTTTCAGCGACCGCCTGCCGGTCTTCCTCGAGCGCCTGTGCACCACCTTCGGCTTCGAGCGCGCGCTGCCGGTCAATACCGGGCTGGAGGCGGTGGAGACCGCGCTCAAGGCCGCGCGCAAGTGGGGCCACGAGGTCAAGGGCATCGCCCCCGAGCGCGCCCGGATCATCGCCTGCGAGGGTAATTTCCACGGCCGCTCGATCGCGATCATCGGCCTGTCCTCCAACGCGCGCTACCGTGCCGGCTTCGGCCCCTTCCCCGCCGGGCTCGAGCGTGTGCCCTTCGGCGACGCCGACGCCCTCGAAGCCGCGATCACGCCCGAAACCGCGGCGTTCCTGGTCGAGCCGATCCAGGGCGAAGGCGGCATCATCGTCCCGCCCCCGGGCTACCTGTCGCGCTGCGCCGAGATCTGCCGCCGCCATCACGTGCTGCTGATCGCCGACGAAGTGCAGACCGGGCTCGGCCGCACCGGCCGCCTGCTCGCCTGCGAGCATGAAGGCGTGCGCCCGGACGGCCTGATCCTGGGCAAGGCGCTCGGCGGCGGCCTGCTGCCGGCCTCCGCCTTCCTCGCCGACCGCGCGGTGATGGACGTATTCCGCCCCGGCGACCACGGCTCCACCTTCGGCGGCAACCCGCTGGCTGCCGCGGTCGGCACCGAAGTGCTCGCCCTGCTTGCCGAAACGCGTCCCTGGGAGCACGCCGAGCGCCTCGGGGCGAAGCTGATCGCACAACTGCGCCAGGCGAAGCTTCCCGGCGTTCGCGAAATCCGTGGTCGCGGCCTGCTCGTCGGCGTCGCCCTCGACCCGGCATTCGCCGATGCCGGCGAAGTCGCCGAACGTCTGCTCACCGCCGGCATCGCCACCCGCGACACCAATGGCAACGTGGTCCGCCTCGCCCCCCCCCTGGTGATCGACGAGGACGTGCTTGACGCTGCCGCACAGACCATCATCACCGTGCTGCGCACCTATCCCGGCCCGCACACCAGCGTGCCGCACCCGCATCCGGCCTTCATCCAGTGAGCCCTGCCCGCCGCCGCGGACCGGCGCCCTGCCCGCCGCGGCGGCGGCACGCCCCGGGCCGCCTGCGTCTCGACACCCCCCGAAGGGCATTCTGTTGCTAAACTCGCGCGCACTTTTTCCGCTCGACACTCCTGCCCACCCCGCGCAGATGCACCACCACGAAGGGCTCCCACCATGCTGCTCTGGCTTGTCGTCGCCTATCTGATCGTCTCCATCGGCATCGGCCTGTATGCCGCCACCCGGGTGCACAACGCCCGCGACTACATCACCGCCGGGCGCAACCTGCCGATGGTGGTAGTGCTGGCGATGGTGTTCGCCACCTGGTTCGGGGCCGAGACCGTGCTCGGCATCTCCGCCACCTTCCTCGAAGAGGGCTTTCGCGGCCTGATCTCCGATCCGCTCGGCGCCTCGGTGTGCCTGGTGCTGTTCGGCCTCGTCTTCGCCCGCCCGCTGTACCGCATGAACCTGCTCACCCTGGGCGACTTCTTTCGCATGCGCTACAACCGCAGCACCGAGCTGGTGCTGTCGATCTGCATCGTGCTGTCCTACCTGGGCTGGGTCGCGGCGCAGGTCACCGCGCTCGGCCTGGTGTTCAACGTGCTGTCGGCCGACGTCGTATCGATGAACGAAGGCATGCTGATCGGCGCCGGCGTGGTGCTGGTCTATACCCTGTTCGGCGGCATGTGGTCGGTGGCAATGACCACCTTCGTCCAGATGATCGTGATCATCCTCGGCCTGCTCTGGGTGACCTGGATCGCCGGCGACATGGCCGGAGGCTTCGAGACGGTGATTTCCAGAGCTGCGGCCGAAGGCAAGTTCGACTTCCTGCCCACCCTCGACATCGTCGACCTGATCGCCTGGATCGCCGCCTTCGCCACCATGGCGCTGGGTTCGATCCCGCAGCAGGACGTCTTCCAGCGCGTCAATTCATCGAAGAACGAGACCGTCGCGGTGTGGGGCACGACGCTCGGCGGCGTGAGCTACTTCTTCTTCGCCGCAGTGCCGCTGTTCCTCGCCTACACCGCCAACATCATCGACCCCGCGATGGTCGAGCGCCTGATGGCACAGGACTCGCAGCTGATCCTGCCGACCCTGATCCTGCAATACATGCCGTTCTACGCCCAGGTGATCTTCTTCGGCGCCCTGCTGTCGGTGATCATGAGCACTGCCTCGGGCACCCTGCTGGCGCCCTCGGTGACCTTCTCCGAAAACGTCCTCCGCGGCTTCCTGCCGGGCATGAACGACCGCCAGTTCCTGTGGAGCACGCGTCTCACCGTGGTGCTGTTCACCGCGCTGGTCACCTGGTACGCCACCGCCACCGAATCGAGCATCCACGAGATGGTCGAGAACGCCTACCGCGTGACCCTGGCCGGCGCCTTCGTGCCCCTTGCCGCCGGCCTGTTCTGGCGGCGCGCGAACAACCTGGGGGCGGCGCTGGCGATCGTGCTCGGCCTGGCGACCTGGCTGCTGCTGGAGAATTTCGTCGCCGAAGGCGATGTCGAGCCCCAGCTCTACGGCCTCGCGGCGAGCGCCCTCGGGATGCTGATCGGCGGCTACCTCGGCGCCCGCCCCCACCACCGCCCGCACATCGGCGGCCACCACGCCGCCGCAGGCACCTATCACCAACCGCGCTGAGCGGCACTCCGCCCCTCTGGCAGGCGCCTTGCCGCAACCTGCCGAGCGGACAACCACGGCAGCGTTTGATGGCGATCAACGCGAGGCGGGCGGCGGTGGACTATGGTTGCAGGGTTCTTCTCCCCCGCTCCCGCACACCATGACCGTCCGCCCCCCGATCGAGCTCGTCTGCCCCGCCGGCAGCCTGCCGGCCCTCAAGACCGCCATCGACCACGGCGCCGATTGCGTCTATCTCGGCTTCAAGGACGCCACCAACGCGCGCAACTTCACCGGCTTGAATTTCGATCCGGCGCAGATGCGCGAAGGCATCGCCTACGCCCACGCCCGCAGCCGCAAGGTGCTGCTCGCGCTCAACACCTACCCGCAGGCCGGCAACTGGTCGAGCTGGACCGCCGCCATCGACCGCGCCGCGGAATTCGGCCTCGATGCGCTGATCCTCGCCGATCCCGGGCTGATGGCCTACGCCGCCAAGACCCACCCGGGTCTGCGCCTGCACCTGTCGGTGCAGGGCTCGGCCACCAGCTACGAGGCGATCAACTTCTACCACGAGCGCTTCGGCATCCAGCGCGCGGTGCTGCCGCGGGTGCTCTCGCTCGCCCAGGTCGAGAACGTCATCGCCAACTCGCCGGTGGAAATCGAAGTGTTCGGCTTCGGCGGCCTGTGCGTGATGGTCGAGGGCCGCTGCGCGCTGTCGGCCTATGCCACCGGCGAATCGCCCAACTGCAACGGCGCCTGCTCGCCGGGCAAGCACGTGCGCTGGGAAGACACCCCGCAGGGGATGGAAACCCGCCTCAACGGCATCCTCATCGACCGCTTCGCCGAGGGCGAGCGTGCCGGCTACCCGACGCTGTGCAAGGGCCGCTTCGAAGTCAACGACGAGACCTATTACGCGCTCGAGGAGCCGACCAGCCTCAACACCCTGGAGCTGCTCCCCGAACTGGCCCGCATCGGCATCCGCGCGATCAAGATCGAGGGCCGCCAGCGCAGCCCGGCCTACGTCACCCAGGTCACCAAGGTCTGGCGCGCCGCGCTCGACAAGCTGCGGGCGGGGCCCGAATCGTTCACCGTGCTGCCGGCGTGGATGGCCGAGCTCAACAAGGTCTCGGAAGGCCAGGCCCACACCCTGGGCGCCTATTACCGCCCCTGGAAGTGAGCCCGCGCCGCGCCCTGCCGTACAACCCCGATTCAACGAGACTCCAACGATGAAACTCGCCCTCGGCCCCCTGCTCTACTACTGGCCGCGCCAGAGCGTGCTCGATTTCTACGCCGGCCTCGCCGACAGCCCGGTCGACAGCGTCTATCTGGGCGAAACCGTATGCTCGCGCCGCCATGAGCTGCGCCTCGACGACTGGTTCGAAGTCGGCCACATGCTCGCCGCCGCGGGCAAGGAAGTGGTACTCAGCACCCAGGGCCTGATCGAATCCGAATCCGACCTCAAGGCGCTGCGCCGCATCGTGCGCCAGACCGACTTCCGCGTCGAAGCCAACGACATGGGCGCGGTACGCCTGCTCGCCGAAGCCGGGGTGAAGGACTGGGTCGCCGGCCCGACCCTGAACATCTTCAACCCGCACACCCTGCAGCTGCTGATCGACACCGGCGCCACGCGCTGGGCGGTGGCCCCCGAGCTGTCCGGCGCCACCCTCGCCGAGCTGCGCGCCGGCCTCGCCGCGCCGATCGAGACCGAAGTCTATGCCTACGGCCGCCTGCCGCTGGCGCACTCGGCGCGCTGCTTCACCGCCCGTCACTTCAACCTGCAGAAGGACACCTGCGAGTTCCGCTGCCTGTCGATCATGGACGGCATCACCTTGCGCACCCGCGAAGGCGAACCCTTCCTGACCCTGAACGGGGTGCAGACGCAGTCGGCGCGGGTGCACAACCTGCTCGGTGACCTGCCTGCGGTACGCGCGCACAGCGAAGTGCTGCGCATCAGCCCGCAGGGTGCCGACACCGCCCGGGTGGTCGCGCTCTTTCGCGCCGCGCTCGACGGCGACACGACCCCGGCCGAGGCCCTCGCCGCCAGCCGCGCGTGGATGGTCGCCGAGCCCTGCAACGGTTTCTGGCACGGCCGCGCCGGCGTCGAACAGTACGTGGCGGCCTAAGCGCCGCCGCCCCGGCCCAGATCCCCGATCGACTCATCCCCGCTTCAAGCCCATCCCGCCGGAGAATGACGATGCCCGCGCTCCCCGCCCTGCCCCGCCCGTCGATGCTGTCCGCACTGCTGCCCGGCAGCCTGCGCCAGCGCATCGGCGCGCGCCTGAACGACTTCCGTGTGCCGAGCTTCACCGTGCCGGCGCCGATCGCCCGGATCGTCGCCCGCCTGCCGCAGCAACCGCCCACCCACGCCCTGACCCTGGCGCTGAATCTCGCCCTCGGCCGCATCCTGCCGCGCGACGCGCTCGAGCCGCTGACCGGCCGCCATCTGCAGATACGCGTGCTCGACGCCGGCCTGCGGCTCGATTTCACCCTCGCCGCCAGCGGTTTTTGCCGTGCCGCCGCAACCGCCAGGCCCGATCTGGTGATCTCCGCCACAACCCGCGACTTCCTCGCCCTGGCGTTGCGCGAAGAAGACCCCGACACCCTGTTCTTCAGTCGCCGCCTGCGCATGGAGGGCGACACCGAGCTCGGCCTGCTGGTCAAGAACACGCTCGACGCGGTGGACTGGGACGCCCTCAAGACCAAACTGGTCGGCCGCCGCAGCGGCTGAGCGCACCACGCGGGCGGCTGCGCGCCGCGCTTCCGGGCAGAGTACACACGCATGCTCCGGCCGGAAGCACGCGCTCACACCCCGCGGCGCCTGCGGTAAGCTTGCTGCCCCCTTACCGGGCGCCGTCCGCGCGCCGCACGCCAGCCACCTCATGCCCCTCGTACCACCCCCCCCACCCTCCGCCCCTGCCGCCCCGGTGTCGGAGTTCGACCTCATCCGGCGCCATTTCGACCGCGCCGCGCACCACACCGACCTCGCCGTCGGCGACGATGCGGCGCTCTTCCGCGCCCGCCCCGGCATGCAGCTCGCCGTGTCCACCGACATGCTGGTCGCCGGCACCCACTTCCTGCCCGACACCGACCCCGAAGACCTGGGCTGGAAGACCCTTGCCGTCAATCTCTCCGATCTCGCCGCGATGGGCGCCGAGCCGCGCTGGGCCCTGCTCGCCGCCGCCCTGCCGGCGGCCGACGAGGCCTGGATCGCCGCCTTCGCACGCGGCCTGTTCGCCTGCGCCGAAGCCTTTGCGGTCGACCTGGCCGGCGGCGACACCACCCGCGGCCCGCTGACGTTGTCTGTCACCATCATCGGCGAGGTGCCGCAGGGACAGGCGATCACCCGTGCCGGCGCCCGCGCTGGAGACGATCTGTGGATCTCCGGCCAGCCCGGCCGCGCGGCGCTCGGGCTGGCAGCGCTGCGTGGTGAAGTCGAGCTGAACCCGGCGGCACGCGCCGACTGCATCGCCGCCTTGCAGCGCCCGCAGCCGCGCGTGGCGCTCGGCCTCGCCCTGCGCGGGCTGGCGAGCGCGATGCTCGACGTCTCCGACGGCCTGCTCGGTGACCTCGGCCACCTCCTCGAACGTTCCGCCAGCGGTGCCGTGATCGACGTCGCCGCCCTGCCGCTGGCCGCACTGCGCCGCACCGGCGCCGGCGACGAGCACTGCCGCCGCAGCCTGCTGTCCGGCGGCGACGACTACGAGCTGCTGTTTACCGCCCCTGCCACCGCCCGCCCCCGGATCGAAGAGCTCGGCCGCCGCCTCGCCCTGCCACTGCATCGCATCGGCACCCTGACCGCGGCCTCGGGCGAACTGTGGCTGCGCGAAGCGGACGGCACCCTGGCGGCGACGACGCGCACCGGCTACGATCATTTCGGCTGAACCGCGTCACCCGGAACGCAACCGGGCACGGGCCGCGGCGGTTCGCCACCGACCACCGGCTTCGCCCCGTGCGCGGTGCGCTGACCCGGTTCCGCCGATGCCGTTTTGGTGATGCCGTTCTTCGGCCCGCCCTTGTCCAACTCGACCACACCGCCCCTCGACCCGCCATGCGCCCGACTCCCCGCCTGCTGATGAGCCACCCCGCCCACTTCATCTCCCTCGGTTTCGGCGCCGGGCTGTCCCCCTGGGCGCCGGGCACGGCAGGCACGCTGCTGGCGTGGGCACTCTACCCGCTGATCCGCGCGCCGCTCTCCGAGTTCGTCTTCCTCGCCCTCCTCACCGGCCTGTTCGTCGCCGGCACCCTCGCCGCCGAGCGCACCGGGCGCGCGCTCGGCGTACCCGACCATGGCGGCATCGTCTGGGACGAGATGGTCGCGACCTGGCTGGTGCTGCTGTTTACGCCGCAGGGCCTGCTCTGGCAGGCCATTGCGGTGGCGCTGTTCCGCTTTTTCGACATCGTCAAGCCGCCACCGGTGCGCTGGGCCGACCGCGCCTTCAAGGGCGGCTTCGGCGTGATGCTCGACGATCTTTTCGCCGCCGGCTACACCCTGCTGGTGCTGGCGATCCTCGTTGCCCTCATCGGCGCCTGAACCCCGCCCGGCCCCATCGCCGCACGGAAACCGCAATGGAGCACTGCCCGCGATGACCGACCCCGAACTCGATGCCCTCGCCCGCCGCCTGGGTGACACGCTTGCCGCGCGCGGCTGGCGCCTCGCCACCGCCGAATCCTGCACCGGGGGCGGGATCGCCGCCGCGGTGACCGCGATCGGCGGCAGCTCCGCGTGGTTCGAGCGCGGCTTCGTGACCTACTCGAACGAAGCCAAAACCGACATGCTCGGGGTATCGCCGCAGACCCTCGCCGCACACGGCGCGGTCAGCGAGGCGACCGTGCGCGAAATGGCCGAAGGCGCGCTCGGGCGCAGCCGGGCCGAGATCAGCATCGCCGTGTCGGGCATCGCCGGCCCCAGCGGCGGCAGCGCCGCCAAACCGGTAGGCACGGTCTGCCTGGGCTGGGCGGCGAAAGGCCAGCCTTCCCGGAGCGAAACCCTGCACTTCGCCGGCGACCGTGAAGCCGTGCGCCGGCAGACCGTCCTCCGTGCCCTGCGCATCCTTATCGAGCTCGCTGCCTGAGCGCTGCCCACATGCCGCCCGGGCCCCGACTGCGGCGGCAGGGACGCCCAGTCTATCTTGATGGCATATACTGGGCGGCGCGCCGGACGCCATTGTGCGGCACGGCGCCGATGGTGCCCCCCGGCCTCGGGGAGGGCGCCGGTCGCACGCCCCGTTTGCTGTATTTTCATACAGCTAATACACTGTCGCCAGCGGCCTGCCCCACCGCACGCCTGCAACCTTTGTGCCATAATCCGCCAACCACACAGGAACGACCTCCATGGACGACAACAAGGCCAAGGCCCTCGCCGCCGCGCTTTCGCAGATCGAGAAGCAGTTCGGCAAGGGTTCGATCATGCGCATGGGCGACGGCAACGTCGAACGCGACATCCAGACCGTGTCCACCGGCTCGCTCGGGCTCGACATCGCGCTGGGCCTCGGCGGCCTGCCGCGCGGCCGCGTGGTCGAGATCTACGGCCCCGAATCCTCGGGCAAGACCACGCTGACGCTGCAGGTCATCGCCGAGATGCAGAAGCTCGGCGGCACCGCGGCCTTCATCGACGCCGAACACGCGCTCGACGTCGGCTACGCCGAAAAGCTCGGCGTGAACATCGAAGACCTGCTGATCTCCCAGCCCGACACCGGCGAGCAGGCGCTCGAGATCGCCGACATGCTGGTGCGCTCGGGCGGGGTCGACATCGTCGTCATCGACTCGGTCGCGGCGCTCACCCCGAAGGCGGAGATCGAGGGCGAGATGGGCGACCAGCTGCCCGGCCTGCAGGCGCGCCTGATGAGCCAGGCGCTGCGCAAACTCACCGCCAACATCAAGCGCACCAACACCCTGGTGATCTTCATCAACCAGATCCGGATGAAGATCGGCGTCATGTTCGGCAGCCCGGAAACCACCACCGGCGGCAACGCGCTCAAGTTCTACGCCTCGGTGCGGATGGACATCCGCCGCACCGGCACGATCAAGAAGGGCGACGAGGTCGTCGGCTCCGAAACCCGCGTCAAGGTGGTCAAGAACAAGGTCGCCCCCCCGTTCAAGGAAGCGCATTTCGACATCCTCTACGGCGAAGGGATCTCGCGCGAGGGCGAGATCATCGACCTCGGCGTCGACCACAAGATCGTCGACAAGTCGGGCGCCTGGTACGCCTACCAGGGCGACAAGATCGGCCAGGGCAAGGACAACTCGCGCGAGTTCCTGCGCAACAACCCGGCGCTCGCGCGCGAAATCGAGAACAAGGTGCGCGCCGCGGTCGGCCTGCCCGGGCTGGCGGCGACAGGCGTGCAGCCGGCCGCGGCCGCGGCCGAGGCCTGACCGCGCCGGAAAAGCGATGGGCGAGCCGAGCCTGCGCGAGCGCGCACTTCGCCACCTGGCCCGGCGCGACCACTCGCGCGCCGAGCTGACGAAGAAGCTCGCTGCCCACGGCAGCGCCGACGAAATCGAGGCCCTGATCACCCGCATGGGCGAGCTCGGCCTGCAGTCCGACGCCCGTTACGCCGAAGCCTTCGTGCGCAGCAAGGCAGGCCGCTTCGGCAATGCGCGCCTGCGCCTGGAGCTGGGCCGGCGCGGCATCGCCCGCGAGCTGATCGAGCAGGCCCTCGCAAGCGAATGCCCGGCCGCCGACATCGAGCGTGCGCGCGCCGTACTCCACAGCCGCTTCGCCCAGGCGCCCGCCGACGCCCGCGCCTGGGCGCGCCAGGCGCGTTTCCTGCAAACCCGCGGTTTTGCACCGGAGTTGATCCGCAAACTGCTGAAAGAGCCCTACGATGAGTCTGCTTAAGGTCACCGGCCTGCAAAAGCGCTACAAGGCGCGCACCGTGGTCCACGACGTCGGCTTCGAAGTCGGCGCCGGCGAAGTCGTCGGCCTGCTCGGCCCCAACGGTGCCGGCAAGACCACCTGTTTCTACATGATCGTCGGCCTGGTGCGTGCCGACGGCGGCCAGATCGAACTGGACGGCGCCGATCTCACCCATCTGCCGATCCACGCCCGCGCCCGCCTCGGCCTGTCCTACCTGCCGCAGGAAATGAGCGTGTTCCGCAAGCTCAGCGTGGCCGACAACATCCGCGCCGTACTCGAACTCCAGGGCGAACGCGACAGCCGCCAGATCGACGCCCGCCTCGACGAGCTGCTGCACGAGCTGGGGATCAGCCACCTGCGCAACAACAGCGCGATCTCGCTGTCCGGCGGCGAGCGCCGGCGCTGCGAGATCGCCCGGGCGCTGGCCACCGACCCGCGCCTGATCCTGCTCGACGAACCCTTTGCCGGGGTCGACCCGATCGCCGTCATCGATATCCAGAAGATCATCCGCTTCCTCAAGGAGCGCGGCATCGGCGTGCTGATCACCGACCACAACGTGCGCGAGACGCTCGGCATCTGCGACCACGCCTACATCATCAGCGAAGGCCGGGTCCTCGCCAGCGGCCTGCCCTCCGACATTATCGACAACGAACGGGTGCGCCAGGTCTATCTCGGCGAGCATTTCCGCCTGTGATCCACCGGGCGCCTCCCAGCCGATGAAAACCAGCCTCCAGCTCAAGCTTTCCCAGCACCTCACGCTGACCCCGCAGCTGCAGCAGTCGATCAAGCTGCTGCAGCTGTCGACGATCGAGCTGAACCAGGAAATCGAGCGTTTCCTGCTCGAGAACCCGATGCTCGAGCGCGAGGACGGCGAGGACGGCGAAGGCGGGGATGGCCTCCCGTCCTCGCCCGGCGCCGCACCCGTGCACGACCCCTCGCCCGCCCCCGGCGAGGGCGAGGCCGACACCCGCGCGCACGACGGCACCGAGGACGAAGGCATCGACTGGTCGAACGTCGGCCAGGGCGCCGGCAGCCGCGGCGAAGACGACGACACCGACTACCAGGATCTTCAGGCCGCCGGCATCTCGCTGCGCGAGCACCTCGACCAGCAGATCGCCCTGTCCCCGCTGTCGGACCGCGACCGCACGCTGGCGCGGCTGATCATCGAGGCCCTGGACGACGACGGCTACCTGCATCAGCCGCTGGAAGAACTCCTCGAGCTGCTCGTCCCCGAGTCCGGCGTCGAGCTCGACGACCTGGCGATCGCGTTGCACCACGTGCAGCACCTCGATCCGGTCGGCATCGCCGCGCGCACACCGCAGGAATGCCTGTCGCTGCAGCTGCGCACCCTGCCCGAGGACCGCACCCGGACGCTGGCACTGGAGATCGTCGACAGGCACCTCGCGCTGCTCGCCGAGCGCAATTTCGCCAAGCTGAAGAAGCTCACCGGCTGCGACGACGACAGCCTGCGCGCCGCCCAGGCGCTGATCTGCAGCCTCGACCCGCATCCGGGCATGCGCTACAGCCTGCACGAAACCCGCTACGTGCTGCCCGACGTCATCGTGCGCAAGCTGCGCGGGCAGTGGACGGTACGCCTCAACCAGGAAGCCATGCCGCGCTTGCGGATCAACCGCCTGTACGCCAGCCTGCTGCAACAGAACCGCGCCCAGGGCGGCGGACTCGGTGCCCAGTTGCAGGAAGCGCGCTGGCTGATCAAGAACGTGCAGCAGCGCTTCGACACCATCCTGCGCGTTTCCCAGGCGATCGTTGACCAGCAGCGGCAGTTCTTCGATCATGGAGACGTGGCGATGCGGCCACTCACTCTCCGGGAGATCGCAGACCAGCTCGAGCTGCACGAATCCACCGTATCGCGCGTCACCACGCAGAAATTCATGGCGACCCCGCGCGGCGTATTCGAACTCAAGTATTTCTTCGGCAGCCACGTCGCCACCGACACCGGTGGAGCGGCATCCTCGACGGCGATTCGTGCGCTGATTCGCCAGTTGGTCGATGCCGAAGACAGCAAGAAACCGCTATCCGACGCCAGGATTGCAGAAGTTCTGGGCCAGCAGGGTATCGTGGTCGCGCGGCGGACGATCGCCAAGTACCGCGAATCACTGAATATTCCGCCGGTCAGTCTGCGCAAGTCCATCTGACATCAACAGGAGTTAGCATGAACCTCAACATCACCGGGCACCATATCGAAGTCACCCCGGCCATCCGTGACTACGTGAGCTCGAAGCTGGATCGCGTGATCCGCCACTTCGACAACGTCACCAGCGTTGCGGTGATCCTCTCGGTGGAAAAGCTCAGGCAGAAAGCCGAAGTCACCCTGCACGTGCGCGGCAAGGACATCTTCGTCGAAAGCGACGATGCCGACCTGTACGCGGCGATCGACGCCATGGCCGACAAGCTCGACCGCCAGGTGCAGAAATACAAGCAGAAGCAGGCCGAGCACAACCACGATGCGCTGAAGCACCAGGTTCCCGAAGCCTGACGCTTTCTTTGCAGTTCAAGGCCCGGGCTACGTTTATAATGCGCGCGTTTTCACGCCGCCGTTTACATGCGGCCCGGGCCGCTCCCCTGCCTCACCAGGCACCCGCGGCACGGGCACTGCACAAATTTCCCAGCGAATGAGCCTCATACCCCAACTCCTGCCACTGTCCAACGTGGTGGTCGACCTCGAAGCCAGCAGCAAGAAACGCGTCTTCGAACAGGCTGGCCTTCTTTTCGAGAACAACCAGGGCATCGCCCGCAGCACGGTGTTCGACAGCCTTTTCACCCGCGAACGCCTCGGTTCCACCGGCCTCGGCCAGGGTATCGCCATTCCCCACGGCCGCATCAAGGGACTCAAGGAAGCCGCCGGCGCCTTCCTGCGCCTGGCCACCCCCGTGCAGTTCGACGCCCCCGACGGCCGCCCGGTGAACATGCTGTTCGTCCTGCTGGTTCCCGAGCAGGCGAACGAAACCCACCTGCAACTGCTCTCCGAGCTTGCCCAGATGTTCAGCGACCGCGATTTCCGCGACACCCTGCAGAACGCTCCGGACGCGGCCACCATCCACCGGATGTTCCTGAACTGGGGCGCCGATGCGTCAGACCAGCGTCGCGCGGCTGTATGAAGCCCACCGCCACAGCCTGCAGCTCACCCATGTGAGCGGCCGGCTCGACGCCCGCATTTCGGTCGCCGACGAACGCATCTGGCCCGCCGACCTGGTCGGCCACCTCAACCTGATCCACCCTTCCCGCCTGCAGGTCCTCGGTGCGGCGGAACTGGCCTGGTCCCTGCGTCAGTCCCACGACAAGGTTTCGCACCACATCAAGGAAATCCTCGCCGCACGGCCGCCGGCGATCATCGTCGCCGATGGCTGCGAAGCGGTGGCCGTCCTCCTGGGCGCCTGCCAGACCTACGACGTGGCGCTGTTTACCACACCGCAGCCGTCGGCCAGCGTGATCGACCTGCTGCGCCTGCATCTGTCGCGCGAGCTCGCCGAAAAGATCTCCCTGCATGGGGTGTTCATGGACGTGCTCGGCCTCGGCGTGCTGATCACCGGTGATTCGGGGGCGGGCAAGTCCGAACTCGCCCTCGAGCTGATTTCGCGCGGGCACGGACTGGTCGCCGACGACATCGTCGAGCTGTCGCGCATCGCCCCCGCGGTGCTGGAAGGACGCTCCCCCGAGATGCTGCAGGACTTCATCGAAGTGCGCGGCCTGGGGATCCTCAACATCCGCACCATCTTCGGCGAAACGGCGTGCCGGCGGAAGATGCGCCTGCGCCTGGTGTGCCACCTCGAGCGCCGCCAGCCCGGTGCCGGCGACCCCAGCCGCCTGCCGCTGCAGCAGGAACAGCAGGACATCCTCGGCGTGCGCGTCGCACGCGTGGTGCTGCCGGTCGCCGCCGGTCGCAACCTCGCGGTCCTGCTCGAAGCCGCAGTGCGCTCGACCATCCTCCAGCTGCGCGGCATCGATTCCACCCAGGAGTTCATCGATCGCCAGGCCCGGGCCATGCAGGGCATTCCGGGCGCCAGCGACACCTGAGCGCGGGCACGGACAGGCCTCTGCCGCCGGAGGCGCCCCTGCGCCCCGCTCCGGCCCCGCACTGTCGGCCCCGGGCTTGCCGCGGTGCAGGATCGGCTGTTACGCTCGAACGCTTTGCAGCAGAGCACAAGCCGGCCATGAGCACCCCCACGGATTACCTGGAACGCATCCTCACCGCGCAGGTGTACGACGTCGCCGTCGAAACCCCGCTCGACCTCGCCACCAACCTGTCGGCGCGCACCCACAACCGCATCTACCTGAAGCGCGAGGACATGCAGCCGGTGTTCAGCTTCAAGATCCGCGGCGCCTACAACAAGATGGCCAGGCTGTCGCCGCAGGCCCTGCGCCGGGGGGTGATCTGCGCCTCGGCCGGCAACCACGCCCAGGGCGTGGCACTATCGGCCGCGAAGCTGGGCGTGCGCGCAGTAATCGTGATGCCGGACACCACGCCCCAGATCAAGGTCGATGCGGTCAAGGCCCGCGGCGGCGAAGTGGTGCTCGCCGGAGAGTCCTACTCCGACGCCTACACCCATGCCAAGGAGCTGGAAAAGAACGAGAAGCTGACGTTCGTCCACCCCTTCGACGACCCCGACGTGATCGCCGGCCAGGGCACCATCGGCATGGAAATCCTGCGCGCCCACCCGAAACCGATCCACGCGGTGTTCTGCGCGGTCGGCGGCGGCGGCCTGCTCGCCGGGGTGGCTGCCTACATCAAGCGCCTGCGCCCGGAGACGAAAGTCATCGGAGTCGAGACCGTCGATGCCAACGCGATGACGCTGTCGCTCGCCGAGGGACGGCCGGTGGAACTCGAGCAGGTCGGCATCTTTGCCGACGGCACCGCGGTCAAGCGCGTCGGCGACGAGACCTTCCGCCTCTGCCAGCAGTACGTGGACGAGATGATCCTGGTCGACAACGACGCCATCTGCGCGGCGATCAAGGACGTCTTCGAGGACACCCGCTCCATCCTCGAACCCTCCGGCGCGCTCGCCGTCGCCGGCGCCAAGGAATACGCCCGCCGTCACAAGTTGCGCGACAAGAACCTGGTCGCGGTGGCTTCGGGGGCAAACATGAACTTCGACCGCCTGCGCTTCATCGCCGAACGCGCCGAGCTCGGCGAACAGCGCGAAGCGCTGCTGGCGGTGACGATCCCGGAAAAGCCCGGCTCGTTCCGGAAATTCATCAGCGTGATCGGCAACCGCAACATCACCGAGTTCAACTACCGCTACGCCGACACCGAGCTCGCCCACATCTTCGTCGGCGTCACCGTGCACAATCGCGGTGAAGTCGGCCGCCTGGTCGAGATGCTCGCGCGCCACGAATTGCCTGCGCTCGATCTCACCGACGACGAGATGGCGAAAACCCACGTCCGCTACATGGTGGGCGGGCGCTCGCCGCAGGCCGACAACGAGGTCGTGTACCGGTTCACCTTCCCCGAACGTCCCGGCGCACTGATGAAGTTTCTCTCCAATCTGCGCTCGGACTGGAACATCTCGCTGTTCCATTACCGCAACCACGGCTCGGACTTCGGCCGCGTGCTCGTCGGCATGCAGGTCCCCCCCGCGGACAAGCCGGCGTTCGCCGGCTTCCTCCAGCGCCTGGGCTACGAATACGTCGCCGAAAGCGACAACCCGGCCTATCGCCTGTTCCTCTCCGGCACCGGCGACTGAGCACGCGGGCGGCGGGAAGGGGCGCACCGGCGGGGAACTAGCGACACGCCCCCGGCGGGCACCGTGCCCTCATCACCCCGGCCTCGGTCGCAAGCCAGTCCATCGGCCGGTCGTGCGCCTGCGGCAGGGTGTCCGGAACCCGCCCGAGTTCGAAACCGACACCGACCGCAACGGTCGACATCACCGCGAGGGTGCGGTCGAAGTAGCCGCCGCCGTAACCGAGGCGGTAGCCGCGGTCGTCGAAGGCATTGAGCGGCACCAGCAGCACGTCGGGCACCAGGCTCTCGCCCGCAGCCGGATGAGGAATGCCATGGCGGTCGAGCGGCATCGGCACGCCCGGCGTCCACGCGCGAAACAGCATCGGCGCGTGGCGTTCCACCACCACCGGCAGGGCCGCCACCCGCCCCGAGGCCGCCGCCAGCCAGCACCGGACCCAGTCGCGCAGGTCGGGTTCGGCGCGGTACGGCCAGCAAAACCCCACCGAAGCCGGCTGCAAATCGGCGATCAGCCGGTCGAGGTGCCGACCCAGGCGCAGGGTGAGCGCGGCGCGGGTCTCCGCGGGCAATGCCTGGCGCAGCTTCAGGGCATGCTCGCGCATCCGCTTGCGGCGCGCGTCGCTGTCGGTTCTGGAGGAGAGAGCAGACGTCATCGCTGTGCTATGTTGATTACCCGATCAGAAGCATCACTAGGCATGAAAAAAACGTTCTGGGCAAGCCTGTTTGCCGCGGTTTCCCTGTTTCCCGGCGTACTCCACGCACAATCCCCCGTCACCGACGAGGCGGAACAACGCATCCTCGCCGCCCGCGAGGCCCTGCGCAGCGGCGACCGCAACACCCTGGAGCGGCTCGCCGCGGTATCCACCGCTCACCCGCTCGACATCTACCCGCGCTACTGGCTGCTGGTCAACAAGCTCGCCCGCAGCGAGCCACCACCGACGGCCGAGTTGCAGGCCTTCCTCACCGCCGCGGCGGGCAGCAACCTCGCCGAACGCCTGCGCGCCGACTGGCTGCGCCGCCTTGCCGGCGACGGCGACTGGGCCGCATTCATGGCGCTTTACCCGGCGCTCCAGAACCCCGATGCCGAGCTGCGCTGCACCGCGTGGACAGCGCGCCTGCTGACCGGCGACGCCAACGCCGCCAGCGAAGTCGCCTCCCGCTGGGAGACGCTGAGCGACGCCCCCGCCGCCTGCGAACTGCCGCTCCGCAACGCCGCAGCAAGCGGCCAGGTGGACGAAGAGCGCGTCTGGTGGCGGATCCGTCGCCAGATCGACAGCCGCACGCCGAACACCGCACTCGCCAGCCTGTCCCTGCTGCCTCCCGCCTCGGCACCGGCCGCGCCCAGCCTGGAGCAGGCCATCCGCTCCCCTGCCCCCTGGCTCGACCGCCTGCCGGCCAATTTCGCCGTCACCCGCGCCGGGCGCGAACTGGCACTGGCCGCACTGGCACGCCTGGCGCGCGAGGATGCGCGCGCGGCGCACGTCCGCCTGCTGCGCATCCAGGACCGCCTCGGCGCCGACGAGCGCGGCTACGCCCATCTGGTCATCGCCACCCATGCCGCGATCGACCAGCTGCCCGAGGCCGGCGCCCTCTTCGCCGCCGCCGGCACCATCGACAGCACCCCGCTGCAGCGCGCCTGGCGAGTGCGGGCGGCGCTGCGCGTGCAGGACTGGCAGGCGGTGCGCAGCGCCATCGAGCAGATGCCCGTCGACGAGCGCGACAGTGCCGACTGGACCTACTGGCTCGGCCGTGCCTACGCAGCGTCCGGCGAGGCCGGGCAGGCCGAGGCCCTGTTCCGCCGCATCGCCGGCGAAGCCCACTTCTACGGCATGCTGGCGGGCGAAGCCCTCGGCCACGCCTTCGCCCCGCCGCCGGCCACCGCACCGCTGCCGCGCGCGCGCCTGGAAGAAGCCGAGCGCGACCCCAGCCTGCGCCGTGCGCTCGCGCTCTACCGGCTCGAGCTGCGCACCGAAGCCCTGCGCGAATGGATCTGGGGGGTGCGCGACCGCGACGAAGCCTTCCGCCTTGCCGCCGCCCACCTGGCACTGCGCCACGAGCTCTACGATCGCACGATCAACACCGCCGAACTGGCCAACCCGCGCAGCAACTTCGAGCTGCGCTTCCTGACTCCGTACCGCGACCTGATCGAACCCCAGGTCCACGCCCAGGGGCTGGACCTGGGCTGGGTGTATGGGCTGATGCGCCAGGAAAGCCGCTTTGCCGCACCGGCGCGCTCCAGCGCTGGCGCCCAGGGGCTGATGCAGGTAATGCCCGCTACCGCCAAGTGGGTCGCCGGCAAGATCGGGCTGAGCGACTATCATCCGCGCCGGCTGAGTGATCCGCACACCAACGTCCTGCTCGGCACCAGCTACATGCGCCTGATCATGGAAGGGCTCGACCGCCACCCGGTGCTGGCCAGCGCCGGCTACAACGCCGGCCCGAGCCGCGCCCGGCGCTGGCGCGATGCCGTACCGCTCGAAGGCGCGATCTACATCGAAACCATCCCCTTCGACGAAACCCGCGACTACGTGAAGAAAGTGCTGGCCAACGCCGTGGTGTATTCGGCGATGCTGGAAAAAAAGCCGCAGTCGCTGCAGGCACGGCTCGGCACGGTCGCCCCCAGCCTCGCCAGCGAGTAAGCTTCCGGAAAACGCACCTCGCATCCTTGCCACCGCCGCCGGCGCGATTTCCGCGCAGCGGCCCCCGACCAACCTCATCGAGCGAGCCAGGCCATGATTCCCCAACGCGTCGTCCTCATCGGCGGTTCCGGCTTTATCGGCGGCGCCATCGCCAACCGCCTGTCCGCAGCGGGCATGAGCGTGCTCGTTGCGACCCGCCGCCGCAGCCGCGCCGGCGCCCTGCTGCTGCTGCCCACGGTGGAGGTGATCGAGGCCGACGTCCATGACCCCGCCACCCTCGCCAGCCTGGTCGACGGCGCCGACGCGGTGGTCAGCATGGTCGGCATCCTCCACTCGCGCCCGGGCACCCCCTACGGCCCGGATTTCGCCCGTGCCCACGTCGAGCTACCGCAGAAGATCGTCGCCGCCTGTCGCGCCGCCGCCGTGCCCCGGCTGGTGCACATCAGCGCGCTGGGCGCCAGCAGCGACGGTCCTTCCGAATACCAGCGCTCGAAGGCCGCCGGGGAAACGGCGATCCGCGCCGCCGGCACGGACATCGCCTGGACGATCCTGCGTCCCTCGGTGGTGTTCGGCCGCGGCGACCACTTCCTCAACCTGTTCGCCGGGCTCGTCGCCCTGTTCCCGGTCCTGCCGCTGGCCGGCGCCGGCACGCGCTTCCAGCCGGTGCACGTGGAGGACGTCGCCGAAGTCATGTATCAGTGCCTGGTCCGCCCCGAAGCCGCCGGCCAGACCTATGAGCTCGCCGGCCCCACCGTCTACACCCTGCGCCAGCTCGTCGACTACGTCGCCGCGCTGACCGCCAGGCCGCGCCTCGTGCTGCCCCTGCCCGAAAGCCTGGCGTTGCTGCAGGCACGCCTGATGGAGCTCGCACCGCAACCGCTGATGAGTCGCGACAACGTGCGCTCGATGAGAGTCGACAACGTCGCCCACGGCGTGCCGCTGCCCTTCGGCCTGCAGCCGACCGCGATCGAAGCGGCGGTGCCGGGCTGGCTCGGCCCGAAGGCGGCGCGCGCCCACTACCCCCCGTTCCGCGGCCATGCACGACGCTGACCCCCGAACCTTTCCTCCTTTTTCCCGTGACCCGGAGTCTGCGATGAAACTGATCATCGGCAACAAGAACTACTCGTCCTGGTCCCTGCGCGCCTGGCTGGCGGCGCGCGAGGGCGGCTTCACCTTCGAGGAGATCCGCATCCCGCTGTTCATCCCCGGCAGCCGTGAGCGCATCCTGTCGCATTCGCCTTCGGGCAAGGTGCCCTGCCTGATCGATCACGGCCTCGCGGTCTGGGATTCGCTGGCGATCGGCGAATACCTCGCCGAAAAGAACCCCGCGCTGCTGCCCGCCGACGGCACCGCGCGCGCCGTCGCCCGCGCCGTCACCGCCGAGATGCACTCCGGCTTCCAGAATCTGCGCGGGCGCATGCCGATGAACATCCGCAAGGACTATGCCGGCTTCGGCCACAGCCCCGAGGTGGACGCCGACATCGCCCGCGTCGGCACGATCTGGAGCGACTGCCGCAGCCGCTTCGGCGCGGGCGGCCCCTACCTGTTCGGCGCCTTCAGCCTCGCCGACGCCGCCTTCGCCCCGGTCGCGTTCCGCTTCCGCACCTTCGGCGTGAAGCCCGCGGGCGCCGCCGGCGACTATCTCGCCACCCTGCTCGCCAACCCCCACATGCAGGATTGGGCCGCGGCGGCGCACAGCGAAAGCGAGTCGATTGCGGAAGAGGACTTGTACGGCTGATGCAGGCGTACGTCGTCGGCGGCGCCGTGCGCGACGCCCTGCTCGGGCTGCCGGTCCAGGACCGCGACTGGGTGGTGGTCGGCAGCACCCCAGAAGCCATGCTCGCGCAGGGCTTCCGCCCGGTGGGGCGGGATTTCCCGGTTTTTCTCCATCCCGAAACCAATGAGGAGTACGCGCTCGCCCGCACCGAGCGCAAATCCGGCCACGGCTACACCGGCTTCGTCTGCCACGCTTCCCCGGAGGTCACCCTCGAACAAGACCTGCTGCGCCGCGACCTCACCATCAACGCCATCGCGCGTGACGGCGAAGGCCGCCTGATCGACCCCTACGGCGGCGTGCGCGACCTCGAAGCACGCATATTCCGCCACGTCTCCCCGGCCTTCGCCGAGGATCCGCTGCGCATCCTGCGCGTGGCACGCTTTGCCGCGCGCTTCACCGCGTTTACCGTGGCGCCCGAAACCCTGGCGCTGATGCGCCGGATGGTCGCAAGCGGCGAGGTCGACCACCTCGTCGCCGAGCGCGTCTGGCAGGAATTCGCCCGCGGTCTGATGGAGGCGCGGCCTTCGCGCATGATCCGCAGCCTGCGCGACTGCGGCGCACTGGCCCGCCTGCTGCCCGAGCTCGACCGCCTGTTCGGCATTCCCCAGCCGGCCCAGTACCACCCTGAGATCGACACCGGCGAACACGTGCTGCAGGTGCTCGACCATGCCGCCGCCTGCGCCCTGCCGCTGGCGGTGCGCTGGGCCTGCCTGATGCACGACCTCGGCAAGGGCGACACTCCCGCCCACGTCCTGCCGCACCACTACGGCCATGAAGCCGCCAGTGCGCGGCGCGCGCGTGAAGTCTCGATCCGCCTGAAGGCGCCGGCCGAGTGCCGCGAACTCGCCGAGATGGTCGCGCGCGAACACGGCATCCTCGGCCAGGTGGCGGTGCTGCGCCCGCAGACGGTGGTGGAACTGCTCGAGCGCTGCGACGTCCTGCGCCGCCCCGAACGCTTCGAGCGGATGCTCCAGGCCGCCGCCTGCGACCATGCCGGCCGCGGCGCCGCCGCGCCGAACCAGACCGCGAGCTGGCCGCCGCTGGCGCGCTGGCGCGCAGCCGCGCAGGCGGTGCGCGCGCTCGACGCAGGCGCAATCGCCCGCGGCTGTCGCGACAAGAGCGGCATCGCCCACGCCCTCCATGCCGCCCGGGTCGCTGCGGTGCGCACCCTCGACAACACCACCGCCCTGGACCGCGGCGAGGCGCCATCCCGCCCCGCAGCCCCGCCGTTCCGCGGCAAGACCGACCCCGCGGCATGATCCCGCCCGCGCCGGGGTGGTATCCTCGAACGCGACGGCGATTGCCGGGCACCTTCGTTCCCGGCCCGGAAAAGCGCTCTACAGGCCGGCGCCGGCACTTCCGGAACATGATACGCACATGATCACTCTGCACACCTGGGGCACCCCCAACGGCTACAAGATCTCGATCGCGCTCGAAGAGCTGGGCCTCGAGTACGCGGTGCGAAAGATCGACCTGCGCCGCGAGGAACAATTCGCTCCGGACTTTCTCGCCATCAGCCCGAACAACAAGATTCCTGCGATCGTCGACGAGGACGGCCCGGACGGCACCCCGATTGCGCTGTTCGAGTCGGGTGCGATCCTCATCTACCTCGCCGAAAAGACCGGGCGCCTGCTACCGGCCGCGCCGCGGCCGCGCTACGAAACCCTGCAATGGCTGATGTTCCAGATGGCCAGCATCGGGCCGATGCTGGGCCAGGCCCATCACTTCCTGCGCTTCGCCCCCGACATCGTGCCCTACGCCATCGAGCGCTACTCGAAGGAGGCCGCGCGCCTGTACAAGGTGCTCGACACCCGCCTCGCCGGTTGTGACTGGCTCGCCGGCGCCGAATACTCGATCGCTGACATCGCCACCTTCCCGTGGGTCCGGCGCCACGAATGGCAGGGCGTCGACCTCGCCCGCCATCCCAACGTGAAGCGCTGGTTCGACACCATCGCCGCGCGCCCTGCGGTGCAGCGCGGACTGGACGTCCCGCAATGAACTCCACCCGCTTCGGCGAGCTCGAGGTGCTGTGCCGGGCGCCGCAGCACCCGGCCCACGCCAGCCCGCTGCTGTTCGTGCATGGCGCCTACGTTTCGGCCTGGTGCTGGGACGAACACTTCCTGCCCTGGTTCGCCGCGCGCGGCTGGACCAGCTACGCGCTGTCGCTGTCGGGCCACGGCGGCAGCCGTCGTCGCGACCACCTCGATACCTATTCGATCGACGACTACGTGCGCGACGTCGCCGAAGTCGCCGCCCGCCTGCCGGCGCCGCCGATCCTGATCGGCCATTCGATGGGCGGCATGGTGGTGCAGAAATACCTCGAACAACACGATGCCCCCGCCGCGGTGCTGATGTCTTCGGTCCCCCCCCAGGGCCTGATGGGCTCGGCCTTCGGACTGATGCTCAAGCGTCCTGCCCTGCTCGCCGACCTCAACCGCATCATGGCGGGCAGCGACGTCAACATCGACAGTCTGCGCGAAGCCCTCTTCCACCAGCCGGTGCCGCCAGCCGACCTGCGCCGCTACTACCGGCTCAGCCAGCCCGAGTCGCACCGCGCGATCTGGGACATGTCGCTGTTCAACCTGCCCCACCCGCTGCGCATGCACCAGGTGCCGATGCTGATCCTGGGCGCCGCCCACGACGCGCTGATCCCACCCGACCAGGTGCATATGACTGCCGTCACCTATGGCCGCCAGGCCGAGATCTTCCCCGACCTGGGCCACGGCCTGATGCTCGAGCGCGGCTGGGAAAAGGTCGCAGCGCATATCGAAGCCTGGCTCGGCGAACGCAACCTGTAGCACGGCCATTCCGCGAGCTTCGCCTTCAACCGCATCGTCATATGATGTAGTCCGGTCGTAATTTCATACGCTTATTTAATTCGCCTATAAAATTCATGTTCATGTGCTATAAAGCACATTCAACCCATCCACAGCGAAAGCCCCGTGCCGTAACCGACCCCACCGGCAGTCAAGAAGGCGCTTCCAAATGGCGAGGAGACCATGAATTTCATCGAAAGACTGAAAGTCGGCCATCGGTTCGGCCTGATCGGAGCGATGGCGCTCGTGCTGACGCTGGCGCCGACCCTGTTGTTCGTCCAGGCCGCGGCAGACGGCATGCGCTCGGCGCGCCTCGAAGCGAGCGGCACCGCGCCCTCGAAAGCCGCCCTGAAGCTGATCCAGCTCACCCAGCAGCACCGCGGCCTGACGTCGATGGCGCTCAGCGGCAATACCGGGGCCCTCGCCCAGCGCGGCGCCAAACAGATCGAGGTGGCTCGGGCCATCGATGCCCTGTCTCCCCTGATCGGCGCGGATCTCGGCACTCCGGCGATCGAGGCCACCTGGGCCCGGGCCCGGCAAAGCTGGAAAAGCCTGACCGGGCGGATCGCCAAGGGCGACATCGACCCGGCGGAAAGCTTCACCGCGCACACTGCCCTGATCGACGAACTGTTCAAGACCACGGACCTGCTGTCCGATGCCTACGGCCTGTCGCGCGATCCTCAAATCGATAGTTCCCAACTGATCCTGGCGATGCTCTATGCCCTGCCCGCCCTCACCGAAGAGCTGGGCAAGGCACGCGCCACCGGTGCCGCACTGCTGACAACGGGGACGGCCAGCGCCGCGGACCTCCAGCAGCTGGCGGTGTATGTGGCGCGCGCCCGCGGCGAGCTCGAGCGCATGACGCTCGCCCTCGACAAGGCGTCCCACGCAAACTCGACCATCAAGCGCAGCCTCGGCGCCCACCTCCAGGAAGCCTCCGAGCTGACCCGCGAGGCATTGAAGCTGGCGGGCGCGGACATCATCCAGGCAGCCCAGCTCTCCGCCCCCGCCGCACCGTATTTCACCCAATTCACCCGGGCGATCGACGCCCACGTCAAGCTCAACAACGAGGCCATGGACGTGCTCGAAACCCTGCTCGAAAGCCGAGCCTCGAGCCTGAGCACCCAGCTCTACCTGCTCCTCGCGTTCCTCCTGGCGCTGGCGGCCGCAGCCGGAGTCGTCGGCATGCTGGCCGCGCGCTCCATCACCCGCCAGCTCGGGGGCGAGCCCGGTATCGTCGTGGACATCGCCAGCGCCGTCGCCGAGGGCGACCTCGGCAGCGCCATTCCGGCCTCCCGCCATAATCCGCACAGCATCATGGCGGCGATGGCGAGAATGCAGGCGGCGCTGCACGGGATCGTCCATACCGTGCGCCACAGCGCCGAAGCCATCGCCACCGCATCCGGGCAGATCGCCCAGGGCAATGGCGATCTCGCCTCGCGCACCGAAAAACAGGCCGGCGCGCTGGAGAAAACCGCAGCAGCCATGGAACAGCTCAGCACCACCGTCCGGCAGAACGCGGACAACGCCGGCCAGGCCAACGCCCTCGCGCAGAATGCTTCGGCCGTGGCGAGCAAGGGAGGCGAGATCGTCTTCGAAGTGGTCGCCACGATGAAGGACATCAGCGACAGCGCGCGCCGCATCGCCGACATCATCGGCGTCATCGACGGCATCGCATTCCAGACCAACATCCTCGCCCTCAATGCCGCGGTCGAAGCCGCACGCGCCGGCGACCAGGGACGGGGCTTCGCCGTGGTGGCCAGCGAAGTGCGCAGCCTCGCCCAGCGCAGCGCCGAAGCCGCCAAGGAAATCAAGCAGCTGATCACGTCCAGCGTCGCGCGCACCGAACGGGGCAGCGCGCTGGTCGACCGCGCCGGCGACACGATGAAGGAGGTCGTCGCCAGCATCCACCGCGTCACCGACATCATGGGCGAGATCAGCTCCGCCAGCGTCGAGCAGAGCATCGGCGTGACCCATGTCGGGCAAGCCGTCACCCAGATGGATCAATCCACCCAGCAGAATGCCGCGCTGGTGGAAGAAATGGCCGCGGCAGCGTCGAGCCTCAACGAGCAGGCGCAGGAACTGGTGCGCTCGATGAGCGTTTTCCGCGTCGACCAGGCCCGGCTCGAGGACCAGGCGCTGCCCGAGGAGCATTCGAGCAGCGCCCCTGTCCGCCGGCCCGCGATGGCGCTGCTCAACGCCTGAATCTTCCCGGTCGGAGAGAATGCGTCCCCGGCAAGGCCTTACAACGCATGCACCCGGTCCCCGCCCGCGAACCCCAGCAGGGGGCCGTCGAGGCCGCGGCCCAGCGCCAGCACCTTGAACAGTTCGCCCATTTCCTGCGGCGCGGTCAGGCGCTGCACCGCGCGCGCGGCGCGGATGTAATCCGCCCCTTCGCGCGGCCCACGACGCTCCAGGCACTGCAGCACGCCGCAGTTGAACAGGAACCGGGCCTGGGTGGTGTAGCCCTGCACGTCGAGGCCGGCCTCGAACCCGGCCTCGGCCACCGCGGTGAAATCGACGAAGGCGGTGATGTCGTTGAGCCCCGGCCACAGAAAAGGATCGCCGTGCGCATGATGGCGGTAGTAGCACAGCAGGGTGCCGCTGGCGCGCGACGGCAGGTAATACTCGGCGCGCGGGTAGCCGTAGTCGATCAGCAGCATCGCCCCCGTCTGCAGGCGCTCAGCCCACGCCGCGACCCAGGCGCGGCCGGCGAGGTTGAGCTCGGTGACGTACTCGCCGCCCGCCGGTGCCGGCAGCGCCAGCGCCTGTGCAGCCGCACGCACCGCGCCGGCCGCCGGGACGTCGGCCCAGCACAGCCGGGGGTCGCCTGCGCCCTCCGCGGCGCAGGCGACGCCGCGCTCGAACAGCCCGTCGGCGCGCGACACCAGCAGGTGCACCGGCATCACGTCGAGCACCTCGTTGGCCACCACCGCACCGGAAAAGCGCTCCGGCAGCGCCTCCAGCCAATGCACCCGGGCCGCCAGCCGCGGCGCCTTGTGCATCAGGGTGTCGGCCTGGCGGGCGCGCAACTCGCCCGACAGCTCGAGAATGCCGTACTGTTCCGGCAGACAGCCGCGGCGCTCAAGCTCGAGCAGCAGGTCGGCGGCGAGCAGGCCGGTGCCGGCGCCGACCTCGATCACCTGCGCCGCGCTCGCCCGCATCACCTGCTCGAGTTGCGCCGCCAGCGCCTGGCCGAACAGCGGCGTCAGCTCGGGCGCGGTAATGAAATCGCCACCGGGGCCGAACTTTCGTGCGCCGCCGCTGTAATAGCCTAGGCCCGGCGCATACAGGGCCAGCTCCATGTAGCGCGAGAACGGAATCCAGCCGCCCGCGGTGTCGATCTCGGCAGCAACGGATTCGAGCAGGCGGGCGCTCTGGGCGAGCGCAGCGGCGGACGGTTCGGGCAGGGAAGACATGAGGAGAAGGGTCCGGTGCGACACAAAGCGGCGATTGTAAGGGCAGGCCGGATCACCCATGCGCGCGATTTCGCATCGGCCTGTCCTTCCCGCCCTGGGCCCGGGCTCCCACCAGTGCCGCCGCCCGCGGCGGCACTCCCCCCGGGGACACCCCCTTGCCCGCCACGCTACAGGCCGGATCACCAGGACACTGCACACGATGACACTTCCTTCTCCTTCCCCCGCTCCGATCATCCTCGTCACCGGCGCGGCACGCCGCGTCGGCGCCAGCATCGCCCGCGAACTCCACGCCGCAGGCGCCCGTATCGCCCTCCACTACCGGCACAGCGCCGAGGCTGCAACCGCCCTCGCCGCCGACTTCAACACCCGGCGCCCGGATTCCGCGTTCACCGTCGGTGCCGACCTCGCCCGCTTCGGCGCCGCCGAGGAACTGGCCTCCCGCGTGCTGGCCCTCGGCGGCCGCCTCGACGGTCTGGTCAACAACGCTTCGAGCTTCTTCCCCACCCCCGTCGGCAGCATCGACCGCGCCGCCTGGGACGAACTCATCGGCTCCAACCTGATGGGTCCGCTATTCCTGTCGCAGGCCCTGGCCCCGGCACTGCGGGCCAGCGGCGGCGCCATCGTCAACCTCGTCGACATCCACGCCGAGCGCCCGCTGCCACGCTATCCGCTGTACAGCGCGGCCAAGGCCGGGCTGGCCGGACTCACCCGCGCCCTGGCCGTCGAGCTGGCCCCCGCAGTACGGGTCAACGGCGTTTCCCCAGGGCCGATCGAGTGGCCCGAAGATGGGCAGTTCCCGGCCGCCGAACGCCAGTACATCATCGACCACACCTTGCTCAAACGCATCGGCAGCGCCGCCGACATCGCGCGCACGGTGCGCTTCCTGCTTTTCGACGCGCCCTACATCACCGGGCAGATCATCGCCGTGGATGGCGGGCGCAGCGCCCATCTCTGAATGCGCGCCCGCCGATCGGCAGCCGCGCGCGCAGGCAGGCAGGGGACGTGAATTTCGCCCCGCGGGTATAATTGCGCGCCTTTTCCCGCCGATCGGACCCCCATCGTGACCGCAGCCACCGCTCCTGCCGACCCGCATCCCGCCGCAAACGGCGTCGAAGCCCGCCATTCGAACACCTTCCTGCGCCTCAAGAAGAAGCTCGAGCGCAGCGTCGGCGAGGCGATCGGCGACTACAACATGATCGGCGACGGCGACACCGTGCTGGTGTGCGTGTCCGGCGGCAAGGACTCCTACACCCTGCTGTCCTGCCTGCTCGCACTGCGCGAGCGCGCGCCGGTGGATTTCCGCATCGTGGCGATGAACCTCGACCAGAAGCAGCCCGGCTTCCCCGATCACGTTCTGCCGGCCTATTTCGAGTCGATCGGCGTCGACTACCGCATCGTCACCGAAGACACCTACTCGATCGTCAAGGACAAGATCCCCGAGGGCAAGACCACCTGCTCGCTGTGCTCGCGCCTGCGCCGCGGCATCATCTACCGCACCGCGAAGGAGATCGGCGCCACCCGGATCGCCCTCGGCCATCACCGCGACGACATGCTCGAGACGCTGTTCCTGAACATGTTCTTCGGCGGCAAGATCAAGGCCATGCCACCGAAGCTCGTCAGCGACGACGGCAACCACGTCGTGATCCGCCCGCTCGCCTACTGCGCCGAGGCCGACATCACCCGCTTCGCCCGGGCGATGGATTACCCGATCATCCCGTGCAACCTGTGCGGTTCACTGGAACAAGCCCAGCGCAAGCAGATCAAGGCCATGCTGCAGGGCTGGGGGCGCGAGTTCCCGGGCCGCATCGAGTCGCTCGCCACCGCGCTGAAGAACGTCGTGCCCTCGCATCTGGCCGATTCGCGCCTGTTCGATTTCGTCAGCCTGACCCAGCAGACGGTCGTCGCCGAAGGTGACACCGTCTTCGATCCACCCGAGCTACCGCCGGCGCGCACCAGCGTGGTCCGCCTGCAGGGCCCCGGCGACGCGCACTGAACACCGCGCCGACGCGGCAGCGCCGGCGCCCGCCGCAGGACGTCAGCCTTTCAGGCACTCACTGACGAAAGCCTTGCGCTTGGCACCCTTGAGCGATTGCTCGGTTGCCGACTGGTTGCACGCCGTCGCCCTGGCCTGGTCATCGACCGCCTTTACCTCCCCCGCAGCGGCGGCGGCCGTCACTGGCGGCGCCGAGGCCGCAGCGGCGACGGGTTTCGCCGCCTCCGGCGCTTGCCCGGCAGGCGCCGGCTGGCCCGCGCCGGCTTCGGCCTGCACCGCGCTCCCCTCGTGCTTCCCTTTCAGGCAGGTGCTCATGAACGCCTTGCGCTCTTCGCCCTTCAGGGCCTGTGTTTTCGCCTCCGCATTGCAGCGCTTCATGCGCTCATGCTGGGGGTTGGCCCAGGCCTGCGCAGGCAGCAGCACGGACAACGCAAGACTTGCGGCGACAGCGGACAGAATGGTCTTCATGAGACAGCCTCCTCGATATCCAATTTACGCAAAATGCGTAAATGCATTTTGCTATCGTCATATTTACATGTCAATTCCAGATTTGCCTGGCGGCGAGCGGGAAGCCTCGCCCCCCAGCACCACGCCCACTCCCGGCGGCCCTCGTCATGCCCGGCACTGAGCTGGCCGCACTCGGCGGGCTGGCGCTGGCGGCCTTCCTCGCCGCCACCCTGCTACCCGGCGGATCGGAGGTGGTGCTCGCCGGGCTCGTCGCCCTCCGCCCCGAGCTCACGTTCCAGGCGCTGCTTGTCGCCACGCTGGCCAACACCGCCGGCGGGATGAGCACCTACCTCCTCGGCCGCATCGTGCCGCGCAAGGAAGTGCCGTCACGGCTCGCCGTCGTGCACCGCTGGGGCAGCCTTTGCCTGCTGCTGTCGTGGGTGCCGCTGATCGGCGATGCCCTGTGCGCCGCAGCCGGCGTGCTGCGCCTGAACGGGCTGGCCTGCCTGCTATGGATGGCGGCCGGCAAGGGCCTGCGCTACGCTGCCGTGGTGTGGGCGGCATCCTGAACGCCCCCGGCCAGCGGCACGCCCGGTTCTCAGCGGGAACGAACCGCACCGCCCCCCGCCCCCGCCCGCAGCCCCGGCACGACCGCAGCACGCACAAGGCCTTGGTTTTTTCTGCATGGTGCACTGCAGTTCGCTAGAATGATCCGTTCCCCAGCAGCAGTTTTTCCGGTACTCCAATGACCCAACGTCTGCGCGAAATCCCGTATAACTACACTTCATTCTCGGACCGCGAGATCATCATCCGCCTGCTCGGCGCCGAAACCTGGTCGGCGCTCGACGAGCTGCGCGCCGAACGCGTCACCGGCCGCTCGGCGCGCATGCTGTACGAGGTGCTCGGCGACATCTGGGTGGTGCGCCGCAACCCTTATCTCGAAGACGACCTGCTCACCAGCCACGAGCGCCGCAACGCGCTGATCGGCGCGCTCAACCACCGTCTCAACGAGATCGACAAGCGCCGCCAGGGCAACGACCGCGTCGCCCTGCTGGTGGCGCGCGCGCGCGAGGCGGTGTCCGACTTCGAGCACTGGTTCGACGACACCGCGCGGCGGCGCAAGGCGGTGCTCAAGGCCCTGGCAAAGCACACCCGTCGCGACAACATCTGCTTCGACGGCCACGCCCGCGTCTCTCACGTCACCGACGCCACCGACTGGCGCGTCGAATACCCCTTCGCCGTGCTCTACCCCGACACCGAAGAGGAAATGGCGCCGCTGGTGCGGGAGTGCATCACGCTCGGCCTGACCATCATCCCGCGCGGCGGCGGCACCGGCTACACCGGCGGTGCGGTGCCGCTCGATGCGAACTCGGTGGTGATCAACACCGAGAAGCTGCTCGCCATGAGCGCGGTCGAAGACACACTCCTGCCCGGGGTCGACGGTCCGCTGCCCGCGCCCTACGCCACCATCCGCACCGGCGCCGGGGTCGTCACCGAGCGCGTCGCCGAAGCCGCGGCCGCGGCCGGGCGCGTGTTCGCGGTCGACCCGACCTCGGCCAGCGCGTCGTGCATCGGCGGCAACATCGCGATGAACGCCGGCGGCAAAAAGGCCGTGCTGTGGGGCACCGCGCTCGACAACCTGGCGTGGTGGAAGATGGTCACGCCCGACGGCGACTGGCTCGAAGTCGAGCGCCTCGACCACAACTTCGGCAAGATCCACGAGCAGGAGACGGTGCGCTTCCGCCTGCGCCGCTTCGACGGCCTCAGCTACCGCCCGCTCGGCGAGGAGATCCTCGCCCTGCCGGGCGCGAGCTGTCGCAAGGTCGGCCTCGGCAAGGACGTCACCGACAAGTTCCTCGGCGGCGTCCCCGGGGTGCAGAAGGAAGGCACCGACGGTTTGATCGTCGCCGCGCGCTGGGTGCTGCACCAGATGCCGCCGGTCACCCGCACCGTGTGCCTCGAATTCTTCGGCCAGGTGCGCGAGGCGGTGCCGGCGATCGTCGAGATCACCGACTGGTTCAAGCCCGGCGGTGCCGGCCATGCCGCGGGGGTGCAGCTCGCCGGCCTCGAGCACCTCGACGAACGCTACGTCAAGGCGGTGGGCTACGCCACCAAGGCCAAGCGCCACGGCCGGCCGAAGATGGTGCTGATCGGCGACATCGTCGGCCACGACGAGGACGCGGTGATGGCCGCCGCCTCCGCCGTCGTGCGCATGACCAATACCCGCGGCGCGGAAGGCTTCATCGCCGTCAGCCCCGAGCAGCGCAAGCGCTTCTGGCTCGAGCGCAGCCGCACCGCGGCGATCTCGCGCCACACCAATGCGTTCAAGATCAACGAGGACGTCGTGATCCCGCTGCCGCGCATGGGTGAATACTGCGACGGCATCGAGCGGATCAACATCGAGCTGTCGATCCACAACAAGCTCGAACTGTGCGACACCCTGGCCGCCTTCCTGCAGGGGGAATTGCCGCTCGATCTCAAGGACGAGATCGTCGATCGCGACACCCTGATCGCCGACCACCGCGCCCAGGCACTCGAGCAGATCGCCCAGGTGCGCCGGCGCTGGCAATGGCTGCTGGACAACCTTGACGTCCCCCTCGCCGAAGCCGAACGCCGCTTCGCCGAATACAGCATCGACGCCGGCGAGCTCTCCAACCGCACCGAACATCCCCTGCTGTTCCACCGCCTGCAGGACTACTCGATCCGTGTGTCATGGAAGGGCGAGCTTCGCCCGCGGCTCGAGCACATTTTCGACGGCGCGCTGTTCGCCCGCATCCTCGCCCGCATCAGCGAAATCCACCAGGAAGTCCTGCGCGGCCGCGTCTTCGTCGCCCTCCACATGCACGCCGGCGACGGCAACGTGCACACCAATCTCCCGGTCAACTCCGACCACTACGAGATGCTGCAGCGCGCCAACCGTGCCGTCGATCGCATCATGGCGCTGGCGAAGAGCCTCGACGGGGTGATTTCCGGCGAGCACGGCATCGGCATCACCAAGCTCGACTACCTGAGCGACGAGCAGATGGCCGAGTTCTGGGCCTACAAGGAAAGGGTCGACCCGGAAGGCCGCTTCAACCGCGGCAAGCTGATGAAAGGCGGCAACCTCGCCAACGCCTACACCCCCAGCTTCAACCTGATGGGCCACGAGTCGCTGATCATGGAGCAGACCGCGGTCGGCGAGATCGCGCACGACATCAAGGACTGCCTGCGCTGCGGCAAGTGCAAGCCGGTGTGCTCGACCCATGTCCCGCGCGCCAACCTGCTGTATTCCCCGCGCAACAAGATCCTGTCGACCTCGCTGCTGATCGAAGCCTTCCTCTACGAGGAACAGACCCGGCGCGGGGTGTCGCTGGCGCACTGGGCCGAGTTCGAGGACGTCGCCGACCACTGCACGATCTGCCACAAGTGCGAAAAACCCTGCCCGGTGGACATCGACTTCGGCGACGTCTCGATCAAGATGCGCAACCTGCTGCGCAAGGAAGGCAAGAAGTCGTTCAACCCGGGCAAGGCCGCGGCGATGGCCTTCCTCACGGTGAAGGACCCGGCCACGATCAAGCTGATCCGCGCCGGCATGATCGAGTGGGGCTACAAGGCCCAGCGCTGGGCACACGGCCTGGGCAAGAAGTTCGGCCTCATCCAGCCCCAGCTCGCGGCGCCGCCGGCCACCCTCGGCAAGCCGCCACTGGTTGCACCGACGATCCGCGCCCAGGTGATCCACTTCATCAACAAGCCGATGCCGGGCAACCTGCCGAAGAAGACCAGCCGCGCCCTGCTCGACATCGAGGACGACAAGGTCATCCCGGTGATCCGCGACCCGCACAAGGCCAACGGCGATTCGGAAGCGGTGTTCTACTTCCCCGGCTGCGGCTCCGAGCGTCTGTTCAGCCAGGTCGGGCTCGCCACCCAGGCGATGCTCTACCACGTCGGCGCGCACACCGTGCTGCCGCCGGGCTACCTGTGCTGCGGCTACCCGCAGACCTCCGCCGGCGAGGACGACAAGGGCCAGAAGATCACCACCGACAACCGCGTGCTCTTCCACCGCGTCGCCAACACCCTGAACTACCTCGACATCAAGACCGTGATCGTGTCCTGCGGCACCTGCATGGACCAGCTGCAGAAGTACGAATTCGACAAGATCTTCCCCGGCTGCCGCCTGCTCGACATCCACGAGTACCTGATGGAGAAGGGGGTCAGGCTCGACGGCGTGCAGGGGGTCAGGTACATGTACCACGAGCCCTGCCACACGCCGATGAAAGTGCATCCGGGGATCAAGGTCGCCAACGCGCTGATGGGCACCCGCGTCGATCTGTCGGACCGCTGCTGCGGCGAATCCGGCACCCTGGCAGTGGCCCGCCCCGACATCTCGACCCAGGTGCGCTTCCGCAAGCAGGAGGAAATCGAGAAGGGCGCGGCCAGGCTCCGCGAGGACGCCCCGGGGGCGAAGGTGAAGATCCTCACCTCCTGCCCGAGCTGCCTGCAGGGCATGCACCGCTTCGCCGACGACGCCGGGGGCATCGAGCCCGACTACATCGTCATCGAACTGGCACGCCACCTGCTGGGCGAGAACTGGTTGCCCGAGTACGTCGCCAAGGCCAACAGCGGCGGCATCGAGCGCGTGCTGCTGTAACGCAGCCGCAGGACAGCGGGGGCAGCGACGTCCCCGTTCAGCCCTCCGCCGGCTCGGGCGGATGCATGCGGCGCCAGAGCTCGGGCAAGGCCTCGGCCGCGCGCAGGCGCAGGCGGTGGGTGACGACGGCGCTGAGTGCGGTCTCCCCGGGATTGATCTCGACCGTAGGGATGCCGCACTGCAGCGCCCGGAGCACCGGCGCGGAAATATACGGGAACACGCTGGAGGTGCCGACCGCCAGCACGATGTCCACCCCTTCGCCGAGCACGGCCTCGAGGCGCGCGAGCGAGCGCAGCGGCAGGGACTCGCCGAACAGCACCACGTCCGGGCGCATCAGCGCGCCGCACAGCGGGCATTCGGGCGGGATCTGCAGGCCGGCGTAATCGGCCACCGTGCGCCCATGATGGCAGGCCGTGCAGCGCAGCCGGTGGAGCGTGCCGTGCAGTTCGATGAGGTTGCGCGAACCGGCGGCGCGGTGCAGGCCATCGACGTTCTGCGTCAGCACGCAGACCATCGGCTTTTCCTGTTCGAGCGCGGCGATCAGGCGGTGCGCGGCGTTGGGCTGCGCGCCGCGGCAGCGGGCTTCGATCTCGGCGAGGTGCTTCCATGCCAGTTCCGGTCGCGCCGCCATCGTCGCCCCCGACAAGGCCTCCTCGATGCAGAGGCCGTCGGCGGTGAGGCGGTCATGGTACAGCCCGCCGATGCCGCGGTAGGTCGGCAACCCGGAGTCGGCCGAGATCCCGGCACCGGTGATGAACAACAGGCGCTGCGCGCGGACCATGCAGGCGGCCACGGCATCGAGCGCGGCCAGCGTGGTCATGCCGGCGGCGAAATCCCGCCCGGGCCCCGCCCTCATTCCGCGGTCAGCTCGAGATAGCGCCGGCGATCCTCGGCGAAGCGCTCGAACACCGCCGCGCGCTCCTTGGCCTTCGCCTCGATGACTCCGCGCTGGGCGATGATCTCGCTGTCGAGGGTGCGGATGTCGCGCTCCAGACTGGCGGCGACATCGCTTTTGTCGGTCTGGGTCGCATCCTGGATGAGGACGCGCTGGTGCTCGAGCAATGCCGCCTCGCGCGCGCGCAGCTCGTGCAGCGTGCGGTCGACGTCGCGCAGTTCGCGGTCGCGGCGGCGATCGAGATCGTCCAGGCTGCGGTAGGTTTCGAGCAGCGCCTGGTCCAGGCGCTGCTGGCGCTGGCGTTCGGCCTCGTCGGCGCGACGCTGGCGTTCGAGTTCGGCGCGGCGGGTGACTTCGTCGGCGGTGAGCGGCGCGGGTACGGTGCGGCGCACGATGCCCGAAGGGCTCAGCTCCCGGTACGCGCGGCCATAGCAGGCCGCCGGCAGGATGTCGCCGCACACCGGCTGGCCGCCGACATCACAGCAGTAGATGGTGCGGGCAGCGGACGACTGCGCCGCAGCCTCGCCCACCAGCAACGCCGCAGCCAGAAGCAGGGCGGCCGGCAGCAGACTGGCGCCGGGTCCGGCGGGAAAGGGCTCAACGCGAAGAGATCCCATACTGTTGCCGATACGCCTTCACGGCCTCGAGGTTGGCGGCAAGCTCGGGCGCGTCCCCGAGGTAGGCGATGAGATCCTCGAGGGTGGCGACCGCGATCACCGGAATGCCGAAATTCTGCTTCACCTCTTCGACCGCCGACAAGGAACTATTCCCTCTTTCCATGCGATCGAGCGCGATCACCACACCCGCCGGTACCGCCCCGGCAGCGCGGATCAGTTCCACCGACTCGCGCACCGACGTGCCCGCCGAGATCACGTCGTCGAGGATCAGCACCCGGCCCGCGAGCGGCGCGCCGATCAGGGTCCCGCCCTCGCCGTGGTCCTTGGCCTCCTTGCGGTTGAAGGCGAAAGGCAGGTCGACGCCGTCCTCGGCGAGCCGGATCGCGGTGCCCGCGACCAGTGGAATGCCCTTGTAGGCCGGCCCGAACAGCATGTCGCAGGCGAGCCCCGAGGCGCGGATCGCGCGCGCGTAGTAGCCGCACAGTTCGCGGAACGAAGCGCCGTCGTCGAACAGTCCGGCGTTGAAGAAATAGGGCGAATTGCGCCCGGCCTTGGTGACGAAGGCGCCGAAGCGCAGTACCCCTTTGCGACAGGCGAGGGCGATGAAATCCCGGCTAAAATTCATGGTTTGTCTGCCGCAGTGCAGCATCATTTCGGAAGTGCCCATGTTACGCATCATCTCCCTCAACCTCAACGGCATCCGCTCGGCGGTCGCCAAGGGCTTTCTCGACTGGCTGCCGCAGCAGCACGCCGACATCGTCTGCGTCCAGGAACTGAAGGCGCAGGACGCCGACCTCAGCGCCGCGATGCGGGCGCCGGCCGGGTTGCAAGGCTGGTTCCACCACGCCGAGAAGAAAGGCTACAGCGGGGTCGGCATCTACAGCCGGCACCAACCGGAGCGCGTGACCGAAGGGCTGGGCATCGCCGATATCGATGCCGAAGGCCGCTTCCTGCAGCTCGACTTCGGCAGGCTGTCGGTGGTGTCGCTGTACCTGCCTTCGGGTTCCAGTTCGGAGGAGCGCCTGCAGATCAAGTTCCGCTTCATGGAACGCTTCCTGCCCCACATGGCCGCGCTCTACGCCAGCGGGCGCGAAGTCGTGGTGTGCGGCGACTGGAACATCGCCCACCGCGAAATCGACCTGAAGAACTGGAAATCGAACCAGAAGAACTCCGGCTTCCTGCCCGCGGAGCGCGCCTGGCTCGGCCGCCTGTTCGACGAGCAGGGCTGGGTGGACGTCTATCGCCGCCTCCACCCCGACGCCACCGACGCCTGCTACACTTGGTGGTCCAATCGCGGCCAGGCCTGGGCAAAGAATGTCGGCTGGCGCCTGGACTACCAGATCGCCACCCCGGCACTGGCCGCCACGGCCCGCAGCGGCAGCGTCTACAAGCACCAGCGCTTCTCGGACCATGCCCCGCTGACGATCGACTACGATTTCCAGCACTAAGCCATTCCCAGCATCCAGCCCCTTCCCCTGCCGTGCCCTCCCGTGTCCTTCCTCCCCGCTTCCGTTCCCGACCGTAGCCACGAAACGCCACGAAACGCGACTCTCATCGTCGCGCTCGGCTGGCTGGCGCTGGTGCTGGCGCTGGCGATCCACTGGAGCCAGTTGCAGGCCTCTCATCGCAGCCAGCTGCAGGCCGCCGAAAAGCAGATCCAGCTGCGCGCCGCCGAAACCGCCCATGCGCTCGCGGTGCAGTTCGACGCCCTCATCGGCAATGCCGACTACATCGCCCGCCACCTCGCCGAGCGCTGGGCGGGGGCGGGCAGGCACGCGTTCCTCGACGACCTGGCCCTGGCCCGCAGTGCGCTCCCCGAAGGCACCCTGGCCCATGTGCTGATCGCCGACCCCCGCGGCAAGGTCCTGTTTTCCAGCGCCGGCGCCGACGAAGCGGCGGCAACGCCTTCGGTCGCGGGGCGCGCCTATTTCCAGGCCCACGGTCCCGAACATCGCACGCGGGCCTTCATCAGCGAACCGCTGTTCGACCGTTTCACCCGGCAATGGACAATCCAGCTTTCCCGCCCCCTGCTGCGCGACGGACACTTTGCCGGAGTGATCGCGGTGTCGATCACCGCCGAGTCCCTGTCCCTCGCCTTGCGCCGCATCTTTCCCGGCCCCGTGGACGTCGCCGCGCTGGTCGACGACGACGGGCGCTACCTCGCCCACTCCCAGCAGATGGATGAAGCGCTGGGAAAGTCCCTTCCCGAATCGAGTCCGATCCGGACCGAGCGCAACAGCCACTCCGGCAGTTTCGCATGGCGGACCCCGCTGGACGGCGTGCTGCGCCATTTCGCCTGGCAGCGCGCCCCGACTTACCCGGTCACGGTCATCCACGGCCTGGACAAGCACGAAGCCCTCCGCCCGGTGCTCGCCGTGCTGCGCGAGAACAGCACGCAAAACGCCTTCGGCACCGCACTGCTGATCCTGGTCGCAGTGGCGGTGAGCGCCATGTTCCTGTACGGCCACCGCCAAGGGGCCCGTCTCGCCGCGATGGCCGATCAACTCGAGCTGTCGCTCGAGGCCGGTGGTCTCGGAACCTGGAGTTGGGAACCCGACACCGGAAAAATCCAGTTCGACGAACGCTGGGCGGCCATGCTCGGCTACGCCGAGGATGAGCTTCCCCGCCAGGCTTCCACCTGGGAATCGCGCATCCACCCGGCCGACCTGCAGCACACCCGCCAAGCGCTCGACGCCCTGCTGCAGGGGGCATCCACCAGCGCCGAGGGGGAATACCGCCTGCGTCACCGCGATGGCCACTGGATCTGGGTCCATGGCCGCTGCCGGATCGCCGCGCGCGCCCGCGACGGCCGCCCCGTGCAGGTCGCAGGGACGCTGCAAAACGTCAGCGCGCGCGTCGCCGAAGCCCGTCTGCGCACCGCCCTGCTCGACCAGAGTGCGGCCGCGATCGCCCTGTTCACGAGCACGCGGGAGATCCGCTCCGTCAATTCCCGCGCCCGTGAAATCTTCGGTTCCGGCGGCATCGACCCGGTGGGCCGAAACGTCAGGGAGCTCGGCCTGCACGTGGAATGGGCCGACCTGCAGACGATGAACCAGCACTACGCGACCCTGCGCGCGGGCGGCCAGGTACGCTGCGAATATCCACTGCGCGATGCCAGCGGGCGCGCGCGCTGGTTCGACATGCACGGTACGCCGAGCGACCCGGAAGACCCCGACAGCGACATCGTGTGGACCCTGATCGACATCACCGAGCGCCGCGAAGCGGAAACTGCGCTCGCCACCGAGCGCCTGCGCATGATCACCCTGCTGGAGCGCTATCCCGGCGGCGTCCTGATGGAGGACGGCAGCGGCCGGGTGGTGATGGTCAACCAGAAGTTCTGCACCCTGCTCGCGCTGGGCGTCGAAGCCGCCAGCCTGGAAGGCCTCGACCACGTCCAGCTGTGCACCCGGCTCGACGAAGTCCATTCCCGCTGGCTGCACCTGCCCGACAGCGAGCACAGCATCGAAAAGCGCCGCACCATCGAGGTCAACGAAGGTCCTGCGAAGACGCTGGCGGTCGAATGGGTGCCGATCGTGCGCGACACCGACACGCTCGGTCGGGTCTGGCTGGTCCGCGACATCAGCGAACGCAAGCAGCGCGAAGCCGAGCTCGCCCGCCTCGCCACCACCGACACCCTCACCGGCCTGCCCAACCGGCGCAGCTTCATGGCCAGCCTGGATGCGGCGATCGCCGACGTCCGCGGCCACCCCGAGCGCGGCGGCGTGCTGCTGATGATGGACATCGACCACTTCAAGCGCATCAACGACAGCTACGGACATCCGGTCGGCGATGCCGTACTCCAGCATGCCGCCGAAGTGATCCGCAGCAGCCTGCGCCAGACGGACAGCGCCGGCCGCCTCGGCGGCGAAGAATTCGGCGCCGTGCTCCCCGCCATCAATCTGCAGGACGGCAAGGCGCTGGCCGAGCGCCTGCGCCGCACGCTCGCCGGGCGCCCGGCCTCGACCGACGCCGGCAAGATCGAAGTCAGCATCAGCATTGGCCTCACCCCCCTCACCGGCGACGACCCCAACCTGCTGTTCAGCCGCGCCGACCGGGCGCTCTACGCGGCAAAAAACAGCGGCCGCAACCGCGTTTCGGTATCACAACCTGAAAAGGCGCTGCCGGCCCCGGCGGGCGACGGCGTGGCGCAGTGAGCGCATGAGGCACGCCGCGCCCATGTGCATTCTTCGCGACACTCCAGACACGGTCCAAAGGGCTTTCTGTTAGCATAACGGCAGCTACCTCCTCCCGGCTCCCTGATGCCGCGCCACCCCACGGTCAATGCATATTGCATGGACCGGGCCGCCATCAGCGGGGCCGTTTGAATTGATACAAACCACTCCTTCACGCCGTGATGGATCAATGACATGACCCTGAGTCGCAGGTTCTTCATGCTGCTGGGCGCTTTCGCGCTGCTGTCCTCTGCCGCCGGCCTGTGGCAGCTGTCCGACAGCCGCAGCAAGACTACTGCCGCCGAATGGATCCACTTGACCTCGCAAATGACTGCGACGGCCCAGCAGATCAGCACCCACGCCGCGATGGAGCGCGGGCTCACCGCGGCGATCCTCGCCCGCCCCGAGAACACCACCCCATCGATGCTCGCCGAACTCGAGCGCGTACGCAGCCTCGTCGACATCCGTCACCAGCGGCTCGCCGCGACCACCACCGAGCTCGCCCTGCTCGCGCCCGATCATCCGATGTTCTCCGCGCTCGCCCGGGTCGACAAGACCCGGGAGGAAATGGCCCAGTTCCGCACCCTGACCGACGCGCAGCTGCGCGGCAGCACCAACAGCCTCGGCGCCGACCAGTGGATCGCGCTGATGACGCGCCAGATCGAAGAGCTGCAGGACCTGATCGTGGTTGGCACACTGCCCCTGCCCGGCAACATCTACACCTATGCCTCCGCCCCGGTGATCACCGACGTGCTGTTCACCCTCGCCGAGCAGCTGGGGCGCGAACGCGCCCTGATCAGCACCACGATCGCCCAAGGCAGGGCGCTCGACAGCGTTGCCCAGCACATGCTTCTGGAATACAGGATCGTGGCCAGCCACGCCCGCCGGCGGATCGAAGCGATGCTCAGATACCTGCCCGCCACCCCCCGGCTGGCTGCGGCACAAGCCGCTTACTGGGACAACCTGAAGCGCTACAGCGAAATCCGCGCCGAAGTGTACGAGCGGGGCGTGGCCGAGCGCCCCTACCCGATCAGCGCCGAGGACTGGTACGCCGAGGCGACCCGGGGGATCGACGCCATCGCCGACCTGTCCTCGGCGGTGAGCGCCCACTTCGGCCGCGACGTCAAGGACCTGCGCCAGCAGGCCGAGCGCACCCTGAGCCTGCTCGCCTTCATCGTCCTTGCCCTGACCCTGCTGTTCTGGCAGGCGGTATTCACCCTCAGGAAGCGCGTCCTGCAGCCGCTGAAATCGCTCGAACAGGCCGCCACCCGGATTTCCGCCGGCGACCTCGCCCAGCCGCTGGAAGCAGGTGACACAGACGAGCTCGGCCGCCTCTCGCAGGCGTTCGAACACATGCGCCAGGCCCTGCTTGCCGACATCGGCCGGCGCGAGGCCGACGCGCTCGAACTGCGCAAGCTCAACACCGTCATCAAGCACAGCGCCAGCGCGGTCTGCATCACCGACACCCAGGGCGTCATCCAGTACACCAACGCCTGCTTCGTCGACATCACCGGGCACGAAAACGGTGATGCCCTCGGCCGCAAGGCGGGGTTCTGGACCTCGGGGCTGAACGCCCAGGCCCAGTACCACGAAATGTGGGAAACAATCCAGAAAGGCAAGGTCTGGCAGGGCGAGCTGATCAACCGCCACAAGAACGGCTCACTCTACTGGGCCTCGGTGCAGATCACTCCGGTGATCGACGAGAAAGGCGAAATCACCCATTTCATCGGTGTCCAGCACGACATCAGCGCCCGCCGCCGGATTGAGGACCGCCTCGCCTTCCTCGCCAGCTATGACGAACTCACCGGCCTCCCCAACCGCAACCTGCTGAAGGAAAAATTCGAGCAGGCCAGCGCCGAAGCGCAGCGCGACGGCACCTGTATCGCGCTGGTATCGCTCGGGCTGGGCCGCTTCAAGCAGATCAACGACAGCCTCGGACGCAGTGCCGGCGACGAACTGCTGGAAAAGCTTTCCCGCCGCCTGAGCCAGTGCGCCACCGAGCGCGATGTCGTCGCCCGCCACAGCGGCGCCGAGTTCATGCTGATGTTCAGCGGGCTCAGCCAGGCCGAAGACATCCAGCCGATCCTGGAGCACATCGTCGACATCCTCCACGTGCCGGTGATCGTCAAGGGCGAAAAGCTGCAGCCTTCGGTGGCCGCCGGCGTCAGCCTGCTGCCGGCCGACGGCGACAACTTCGAGGTGCTGCTGCACAAGGCCGCGGTCGCGCTGCACCACGCCGAAGCCCAGGGCATTCCCCACTGCATCTACACCGAGGCGCTCAACCGCGACAGCCAGGAGCGGCTGTCGATGGAAAACGCCTTGCGCCTGTCGCTGTCGCGCGACGAGCTCGAACTGCACTACCAGCCCAAGGTCGACCTGAACAGCGGGCGCATGATCGCGGTCGAGGCGCTGGCGCGCTGGCGCCATCCGATGACCCGCGAATACGTCTCGCCAGCACGCTTCATCCCGATCGCGGAGGAAAGCGGCCTGATCCAGCAGCTCGGCGCCTGGGCGCTCAATGAAGCCTGCCGCCAGAACAAGGCCTGGCAGGAAGCCGGCCTGCGCCCGATCGTCGTCGCCGTCAACCTGTCGGCCGCCCAGCTGCACCAGCCCGACCTGGTCGAAACCGTCGCCGCGGCACTTGAAGGCAGCGGCCTGTCTCCCGAGCTGCTCGAGCTCGAACTGACTGAAAGCGCGCTGATGGAGGACCCCGACCAGGCCAACGACACCCTGGCCCGGCTCAAGCAGCTCGGCCTGCATCTGGCGATCGACGATTTCGGCACCGGTTACTCGAGCCTCGCCTACCTCAGCAAATTCCCTGTCGACCAGCTGAAGATCGACCGGCGCTTCGTCCAGGACGCGCTGAGCAACCCGGCGGCGGCGGCGATTTCCAGCTCGGTCGTCGGCCTCGCCCACCAGATGGGGCTGAAAGTGGTCGCCGAAGGGGTGGAAACCGAAGCCCAACTCGCCTTCCTGCTCCGCCAGGGGTGCGACGAAATGCAGGGTTATTACTACAGCAAGCCCCTGCCGGCCGACGCGCTGGCGTCCCTGCTCGGTTCCGACCAGCGCCTCGTCCGCCCGGACCAGGGCGCTACCCGCAGCTTGCTGATCGTCGACGACGAGCCGGCGATCCACGCCGCGCTGGCCCGCGCGGTGGAAGACAACGGCTACCAGATCCTCACCGCCCACAGCGCACGCGCCGCGCTCGAGCTGCTTGCCTGCCACCAGGTCCAGGTCATCCTCTCCGACGAGCACATGCCCGACATGAACGGCATCGAGTTCTTCGCCCGGGTCAAGAACCTCTACCCGGACACTACCCGCATCATGCTCTCCGACTACGTAAACGCCACCACCCTGATCCGTGCCATCAACGAGGGCACCATCTACAAGTTCATCGCCAAGCCCTGGGACGACCGCGAGCTGCGCTCGCACATCCGCGACGCGTTTGCCAGCCGCCTGCGCAGCGCCGCCTCGCTCCGCCTGCTCCAGATCAAGCGGGGCTGAGCCGCCCGGGTGCACAGGCGCACGGCGGCGGCGGCGTGGTTTCACAGTAAAATGCGCGTTCCGTCCCGTTCCGCGCAGGTTCCAGCCATGCCCTCCGCTCTCGAAGAAATCAAGCGTGCCCGCGAACAGGCCGACTGCCTGGCCGATGCCGCCGCGGTGGAGGCCGCGCTCGATCGGATGGCGGGCGAGATCACTGCCCGCCTCGCCGACAGCAACCCGCTGGTGTACGCGGTGATGAACGGCGGCCTGATCCTCGCCGGCCGCATCCTGCCGCGCCTGCCCTTCCCGCTCGAAGTGGCCTACCTGCACGCCACCCGCTACGGCCATGCGCTGCAAGGCACCCTCCTGGACTGGCGCGTGCGCCCGACCCATGACTTGCGCGGGCGCACCGTGCTGGTCGTCGACGACATCCTCGACGAAGGCCACACCCTGAACGCGATCATCGGCCACCTGAAGGAAGAAGGCGCGGGCGAAGTCCTCTCGGCGGTGCTGGTGCACAAGCTGCATGAGCGCAAGGCCTACCCCGGGATGCGTGCCGACTTCAGCGGCCTGGACGTCGCCGACCGCTTCCTGTTCGGCTGCGGCATGGACTACAAGGGCTACTGGCGCAACGCCCCCGGCATCTACGCCGTCCGGGGTTTATAAGCAAGACAAGGGAGCACACATCCGATGCTGGTCACGTTCAAGTCGGCCGCCAGCGCCGACGTCATCATGTTCGGCGCAGTCGCACAGACGCTCCTCGGCATTCTCGGCAAGACTTCGGACGAGGGCAGCGGCATCATCACCGTAACCCAGCTGCCCGAAGCCATCACCCGCCTGAAGAAGGCGATCGAGGAAGACCGCGCCCGCCAGGCCGAACGCCCGCACGACGAGGACGCCGACGCCGGCGCCGAAGAGAACGAAGCCGGCCGCAGCGCCATGGTCGCCCCGGTCGGCCTGGCCCAGCGCGCCTGGCCGCTGCTCAACATGCTCGAAGCGTCGCTGCGCGAGAACGTGCCGGTGGTCTGGGGCACCTGAAGGCGCTCCCGCCGCGGCGACCGCGGGACGCGGCCTCCGGGATGCGCTCTCAGGAAAACGCAGGGCCGCCCTCAGTTTTCTTGTCCCCCTCGGGGGGCGGAAACGGTGAAACCGTTTCCAGGGGGCGCTCAGAGACGCACGCGCCGCACCATCCCCCACGCCACCAGCGCCGTCACCACGCCCCAGAACCACACGCCGCTGGCCATCGGGAACAAGCTGCCGTCGACCGTCAGCCCCAGCCAGCTGCCCATGCCGAAAGCCACCAGCATCATCAGGAAGCCGCTCAAGGCCGACGCCGCACCGGCCGCCTGCGGGAACGGACCGACCGCACCGGCCTGGCCGCAGGCCTGGTGGATGCCATGGCCGATGGCGAACAGCCACACCGCCGGCATCAGCCCCCACGGCGTGTCCACCCCGGCCAGCGCCAGCACGCCGAGCAAGGTGCCGCCGAGCGCGGAAAAGCCGCCACCGATCGTCACCGCACGGCGCACGCCGACGCGCACCAGCAGATGGCGGCAATACACGGTGCCGAACAGGTAGGAGGCGGTCATCGACACCATCAGCAGGCCGTAGCCGAATTTCGACATCCCCATCAGGGTGATGAAGACGAAGGACGACATCGCCAGGATCGTGAACAGTCCTCCGTAAGACGCCGCCGACAGCAGGGTGAACGCCCAGAAGGTCGGATGAGCGAGGATCTGCCTCCACGTCCGCAGCAGAACGGACGGCGCCAGGGCGCGCGGATTGGGCGTGCCCAGCGTCTCCCTGAAGCGCAGCGCGACCAGGCCGAGCGCAGCGGCGGCAAACAGCGCCGGCGCCAGCAAGGTGATGCGCCAGCCGAACGCCTCGGCAAGGAAGCCGCCGAGGGGCAGGTTCAGGCAGGCGATCACGCCGAGGCCGGTGAGCCCCTTGCTGATCACCCGCGCGCCGAGCTCAGGGCAGTAGAGATCGCGGACCAGGGCCCGCGCGCACATCACCGACGCCCCCATCGCCGCCCCCTGGACGATGCGCCAGACGACGAGCGCTTCCATCGACTGGGCGAGCGCACTGGCAGCCGCCGCGACGGTATAGCCGGCGAGCCCGGCGAGCAGCACCGGGCGGCGGCCGAAGCGGTCGGAAACCGGCCCCCACACGAGCTGGGACAGACCGAACGCCAGCAGCATCCCCGACAGGGTGAGCTGGGCCTGCGCCAGCGAGGCGCCGAACTCGGCGGTGATCGCCGGCAGCGCGGGCAGGTAGAGGTCGGTGGTCACCGGCTGGATGCCGAGCAGCAGCGACAGGGCGAGCACCACCAACCCGCTGCTCATCACCTGCCCGGCTGCGGCCGCCCTGCGCTCGGGGTCGGCCAGCGCCGACAGGGGGGGATTGTTTTCAGGCATCGAGCTCGGCACGATTGCGGAAGTGCGCCAGCGCCTCGGGGTTGGCGAGCGCTTCCTGGTTCTTCACCGGACGGCCGTGCACCACGTTGCGCACCGCCAGTTCGACGATCTTGCCGCTCTTGGTGCGCGGAATGTCCGCCACCTGCAGCACTTTCGCCGGCACGTGGCGCGGCGTGGTGTGCTCGCGGATGGTGCGCCGGATGCGCTCGACGAGCGCCTCGTCGAGCACGAGGCCTTCGCGCAGCTTGACGAACAGCACCACGCGCACGTCGTTGGGGTTCTGCGGCGGCCAGTCCTGGCCGATCACCAGGGATTCGACCACTTCGGCGAGCTGCTCGACCTGGCGGTAGATCTCGGCGGTGCCGATGCGCACCCCGCCCGGGTTCAGGGTCGCGTCCGAGCGCCCGTAGATCACTACGCCGTCGTGCGCGGTGAGCTCGCAGAAGTCGCCATGGCACCACACTCCGGGAAAGCGCTCGAAGTAGGCGGCGCGGTACTTGCTGCCGTCGGCGTCGTTCCAGAAGCCGACCGGCATCGCCGGGAACGGCCGCGTGCACACCAGCTCGCCCTTTTCCCCGCGCAGCGGGCGGCCGTCCTCGTCCCACACCTCGACCGCCATCCCCAGGCCGCGGCACTGGATCTCGCCGCGCCACACCGGCCGCACCGGGGAGCCGAGGACGAAGCAGGAGGCGATGTCGGTGCCGCCCGAGATCGACGACAGCTGGAGGTCGGCCTTGATCTCGCGATAGACGTAGTCGAAGCCTTCGGCCACCAGCGGGCTGCCGGTGCTCAGCAGCGCGCGCACCGTATCGAGGCGGTGGCTTTCCCGGGGCTTGAGGCCAAATTTCGCCGCGGCGTCGAGGAACTTCGCCGAGGTGCCGAAGTGGGTCATGCGCTCCGAATCGGCGTAGTCGAACAGGATCCGGTTGGCGCCGGCGAAGGGCGAGCCGTCGTAGAGCAGCACGGTGGCTTCGGCGGCGAGCGCCGACACCAGCCAGTTCCACATCATCCAGCCGCAGGTGGTGAAGTAGAAGACGCGGTCGCCGGGTTTGACGTCGGCATGGAGGCGGTGCTCCTTGAGGTGCTGCAGCAAGGTGCCACCGGCGCCGTGCACGATGCACTTGGGCACGCCGGTGGTGCCCGAGGAGTACATGATGTAGAGCGGGTGGTCGAAGGGCAGCGCGGCGAACTCGATGTCGTCAACGAGGCGGAACGGGGCGACGAAGTCGGCGTACGAGCGCGCATGGGGCACCCCGGCGAGGTCGTCGCGGTGGTGCACGTAGGGGACGACGACGACGCGCTCGACCGAGGGCAGCCCGCCGACGATCTCGCCCAGCTTGCCGAGCACATCGACGGTCTTGCCGTTGTAGTAGTAGCCGTCGCAGGCGAGCAGCACCTTGGGTGCGGTCTGGCCGAAGCGGTCGAGCACGCCCTGCACCCCGAAGTCGGGCGAGGCCGAAGTGAACACCGCGCCGATGCTCGCCGCCGCGAGCATCGCGATCACCGTCTCGGGCAGGTTCGGCATGTAGGCCGCGACCCGGTCGCCGGCGACCACGCCCTGCTCGCGCAGGGCGGCGGCGAAGTGGGCCACCGCCCGGTACAGTTCGGCGCGGGTGAGGCGGTTGTGCACCCGGTCCTCGCCCCAGAACACGATCGCATCCTGGTCGTCGCGCGCGCGCAGCAGGTTTTGCGCGAAGTTCAGCCGCGCATCGGGAAACCACTTCGCCCCCGGCATGCGATCGGCGTCGACCAGCACGCGCGCGCCGCGCGCGCCGATGACGCCGCCGCTGCCCTCGCCGTCCCATATGCCGTCCCATATGCTGACCCAGAACTGCTCGGGCTGCGCCACCGACCAGGCGTACAGCGCGCCGTAGTCGGGCAGGCTCACGCCCCAGCGCTGCTCCGCCGCGAGGCGGAAGGCGGTGACGTTGGCCGCGGCGATGCGCTCGGCGGAAGGGGTCCAGAGAGGGGTATCGAGGCTCATCGACGGCTGTCTCCAGCAGTTTTATCGGTGATGCAGGGCTGGGACGGACTCTATCGTCAAATTCGTTACTGGTCAATTCGTTCATCAATGACAAATTGACGCGATCACCCTGCCCCCGCCCGCACCTTACCAGAGCGCACCATCGAAAACGGCCCCATGAGGGGCCGCAGATTCGACGGACGGCCGCCTGGCCGTCGCTCACTGTTCCGGTAGCACGCCGTTGCGCGAGAACACCAGCGCCTTGCCCTCGACCGCGAGGACCGCGGTCAAGCCGAGACGGTCTTCGCGCTGGCGTGCGGTAAACGTCTGTCCCCGGTCGCTGCTTTCCAGGCTCACGCCGTCCAGCCCGACCGCCAGCACCCGGCCATCGAGCTGGGCGAGGTCGGTGATCGAGCTGCGCGTGGCGCCCCCGGTGGACTGCCAGCTGTCGCCGTGGTCGGCGCTGCGATAGACGCTGCCGCGCAGGCCGGCGACGATCAGGGTGCCATCGTCGAGTGCCGTCCCGCTCCAGAACGTGCCCCGGTAACCGGTCGGACGCCAGGACCAGGTCTCGCCGCCATCGGTCGAGCGCAGCACGCTGCCACGCTCGCCGGCGATGAACAGGTCGCCGCGCGGGCTCTGGAAAATGTGCATCAGGTTGGCGTCGGCGCGCGACTCGCCCGGCGCGGCGGGCAGTTCGACCTCTTCCCAGCTGCGCCCGCCGTCCCGCGTGCGCAACATCAGCGCCCACAGCCCGACCGCGATGCCGTTTTGCGGATCGGAAAAATGCACCGAGAACAGCGGCCGGTCCTCGGCGGTATCGACGTGCTGTACGGCCCAGGTCTCGCCGCCATCGGCGGTGTGCAGGATCGTCCCCCAGTGCCCCACGGCCCAACCGTGGCGCGCGTCGGCGAAGCTGACCGCGGTCAGCATCGCATTCGCCGGCACCCCCGCAGACTGCCGCCAGGTCCGCCCGCGGTCGTCGGACAGCAACACCACGCCGCGGTCGCCGACGGTGACGATGCGCTCGCCCGCATGGGCCGCGGCGAGGATCATCGTGCGCTCGGCGAACGGCGAACGCTCCACGGCTCGGGGGGCGAAGGCCGCGCTCCCGGCTGCGGCCTCCTGGGCAAAGGCCGCGGGCGCCGCCAGCAGCGACAGCGCGCCAGCAAGCGTGGCGACGGCGCGCACGATGCGCGCGCGGCCCGGTTTCAGTTCGATGTCCATGCTTTCTCCCGAATCAGTGGGCCAGGATGCCGGGCGCCCGGACCGGGCCCTTGCGCGGGAACAGGCGCTCCAGCCAGACCGCGAAGGCGGGCAGCGCGGTCATCGCCATTACCATGTTGACCATGAACATGAAGGCCAGCAGCTTGCCCATGTCGGCCTGGAACTTGAGCTCGGAGAACATCCACGTGGCCACCCCCACGGCGAGGGTGATCGCGGTGAAGATGGTCGCGGTGCCGACCTCGAGGATCGAGTGTTCGAGCGCCTTGACGATGTGCTCGCCGCGGGCAAGGTGCAGCTGCAGCCGGTTGTAGATGTAGTAGGCGTAATCGACGCCGATCCCGACCGCCAGCACCATCACCGGCAGGGTCGCCACGGTGAGCCCGATCTCGAGTTCCTTCATGAACCAGTAGCCGATGAAGGTACCCACGGTGAGCGGCAGGCAGCACGCGATCACGGCGCGGAAGTCGCGGTACATCAGCGCCACCAGGATCATGATCGCGGCGTACACATAGAGCATCATCGGCAGCTCGGACTTGTGCACTTCCTCGTTGACCGCGGCCTGCACGCCGGCATTGCCCGAAGCGAGGCGGATGCGCACCTCGCGCTCCTGGTCGCGCGCGCGGAACGCCTTCACCTCCTCGATCACGCGGTTGATCGTGGTCGCCTTGTGGTCGGTCAGGAACAGGTGCACCGCGGTCATGCTGCAGTCCTTGTTCATGAAGCCGCGCACGCGGCCGATCTCGGTCGCCAGCGCAGCGTAGTTGCCGGCGTCGATCGGCACCACCGACATCTTCGGGTTGCCCTCGTTATAGCCCTCGTTGTAGGTGCGCAGCTGGCCGGAGAAGGACAGCGCCGACAGCACCCCGGGAACGTACTGCATCGCGGCGACGAAGCGGTCCTGGTAGTGGCCGACCTCGACGTTGTCGCAGGCGTCGGGCGGTGCCTCGAAGATCACCGTCAGCCAGTCGAGGCCGGTGTCGTAGTTGGTCGCGATCGACACCGCGTCGCGGTTGAAGCGCGCCTCGGCGCGCAGTTCGGGCGCGCCCGGCTGCACCGAGCCGATGACGCGGTCGTGGCTCTGCCACACCGCCACCACGAACACCACCAGGGTCAGCGCGATCACGATCGCGGCGTTGCGCGGCTCGGCCACGCGCGCCAGCGTGCGCAGCCAGACCGAGCGCTGCTCGCGCTTGAGCACCGCCTTGTCGGCGTATTCCTTGGTGAAGGTGAACAGCGACGCCGCCAGCGGCAGCATCACCAGGTTGGTGATGATCTTGTAGCCGACACCGAGCGAGGCGGTGATCGCCAGCTCGCGCACCATCGGGATCGGGATCAGATACAGCGTGATGAAGGACACGAAGGCGGTCACCAGCGCCAGGGTGCCCGGAATCAGCAGCCCGGTGAAGCTGGCGCGGGCGGCCTCCTCGGTGGATTTGCCGTGGGACAGTTCGCGCACGATGAAGTTGATCTGCTGCACGCCGTGCGAGACCCCGATCGCGAACACCAGGAAGGGCACCAGCACCGCGAGCGGATCGAGGCCGTAGCCGAGCAGCTTCAGGGTGCCGAACTGCCACACCAGCGACGTCAGCGAGCACACGATCGGCAACAGGGTGAAGCGCACCGAGTGACAGTACCAATACACCGCGATCGCGGTCAGCACCAGGGCGATGAGGCAGAACTCGAGCACCGCCGAGGCGCCGTCGGCGATGTCGCCGATCTGCTTGGCGAAGCCGATGATCTGGATCTCGAACTGGGCGTCCTCGAACTTCGCCCGCAACTCCTCGAGCAGGTGGTTGTAGGCGACGTAATCGAGCGCCTGGCCGTCGCGGTCGGTTTCGTGCAGTTCGGCGACGATCATCGCGCTGCTCTGGTCGCGCGACACCAGGGTGCCGACGAAGCCGCCCTGGCTGGCCGCGCGCTGGATGCCGGCGATGACCTCGGCGTCGAGATCGCGCGGCGTGATGGTGCCGGAGATCAGCGGATCGGCGCGAAAGCCTTCCTCGGTGATCTCGTTGACGAAGGAGTTCGGCGTCCATAGCGACTGCACGCCGAGGCGATCGATGTTGGGCAGGAAACTGACCGCCTGGGTCACCTCGTACAGGCGCTCGAGCCCGGCCGGCGTCCAAATGCTGCCCTCGCGCGCCTTGACCACGATGTTGAGGCGGTTGGCGCCGAGCACATCGTCACGGTACTGGTTGAAGGTCTGGATGTATTCGTGGCCGATCGGCATCTGCTTCTCGAAGCCGGCATCCATGCGCAGCTGGAGGGCGAAATAGCCCATCAGCGCGGTAAACAGCGCGAGCAGGACGAGAATGGCGTGGCGAAAGCGGAAGCACAGATCTTCCAGCCAGCGCAGGTACTTGGTGAGGAAGCTGTCAACGTCGCTGACGCTGAAAGGATTGAGCATGGTCGGACGTACCGGTCGGGGATGAGGCCAATGGAGGCGCGGCCTGCCGGGGGCGGCTCATGCCGCCCCCGCGGCAGGGATCAGAAGTTGCGCGAGATGAAGCCGCCGACGAAGTCGCGGTCCTTGTAGGGCGCACTGAACGAGTGGTCGCCGCCCCAGAAGGTCGTGTAGTTGATACCGGCCTGCCAGGTCATCGGGTTGCGGTTGAACAGCACGTAGAAGTTGGCCGACTTCGCCCCTTCCATCCAGTTCGCCATGAAGTTCGGCGTGTTGCCGTTCACCGCATGGGAGAAGAACACGCCCGGGATCACCTGCCAGCCAGGAATGATCGTGCTGTCATAGACCAGGCTGAAATCGAACATGTAGCCCCACGACAGCTTGTCACCCACGCCTTCGGGCGCGGTCCATGCCCCGGAGGCCGGCAGCTGCTGGTAGGCGATGCCGTTCTGGCTGCGGGTGAACACCTTGTTCTTGTTCACCCCCGGATAGGCGATCGCAACCGCTTCGCCGAGGAAGGTGGCGGTCTGCGCGCCGACCAGATCGAGGAACCAGCCGTGGTCGCCCGGCGTCAGGCTGAGGATGCCGGTGAGATGGAGCTGGTAGCGCTCCTTGTCGATCGAGCTGTTGCACTCGACGCCGTACTCGAGACCGTCGCCGCTGCCGTCCATGTTCATGCACACCCCGAGCGACACCGCGTCATCGGGCCGGTACGACAGCTCGGCACCGACCGCCCAGTTGCCGATCGACGTGTTGGCGCTGATCCCGTACAGCTCGCGGTCCTCCTCGAAGTACATCCGCGTGCCGGTCACGTCGCGGTTCCAGTACTGGACGTTGGGGGTCTTGTCGTGGAAGCGCTGGTAGTAGAAGCCGAGATCGACGTCGACGCCTTCCGGGCGGTACTTCAGCGAGACCCCGAACTGGCCCGAATTGCCCGGCTCGTCGTCGCTGAGCACCGGGAAGGCGGTGCCGTCGGCGATCATTTCGGCGCGCTTGGCCGCCAGCGTCGAGCGTGTCACCCGCCCGCCTTCGGCGAGGATCTGGCTGGCCGGGTCGGGAGCGAAGTAGAGGAAATCGTCACGCCCCTTGTCGAAGGTATCGCTCTGCGCGAAGTAGGTGCCCGAGGGCGGGAAGCTGTAAGGCTTCCACTGGAACTGGTAGTAAGCCTCGAGGTTCACGCCCTTGCCCAGGCCGGCGGCGAAGCTGATCGCCGGCGACGGCAGGAAAGCCTCCTTCAGCTGCACTCCCGGCGAAGACAGGCGCTGCAGGTCCATCGCGACGTTGGAGTTGATGCCGCCGATCATGAACAGGCTCTCGCCCCAGCTCACCACCTGGTTGCCGAAGCGCACCCGGCCGCGGCGCTCGCCGATGTCGAATTCCTTGCTCACCCACAGGTCGTAGAGGCGGGCGTACTGCCCCACCGCACGCTTCGCCTCGCCGTCGAGCGGGGTGCGCGCGGTCTCGTCGGCGGCAAAATCGTACAGCCAGCCGACCCGGCCCATGAACTTCCACTCATTGGGGAAGCTCAGCAGCAGCTCGTGCGAGCCCTTCAGGTGGGCGGTAAACAGATCGCCCTTGTCGTAGTTCAGGTTGCCGTCGTCGCCATTGCCCCACACCGCGGTATTGGCGCGATCCCCGCAGGAGGTCGAGACGTCGCCGTGGTGGCTGCAGCTCTGGTCTTCGACGCGCTGGCCGAAGCCCAGGGTAAGGGTGGAATCGAGCGAACCGCGAACCGCGCCGCTCTCGAACTGGAAGGCATGGGCCGCGGGGGCGCAGACACCGGCGACGGCCAGTCCCAGCACCAGTTTTTTCAACTGTGTCGTCATGATCGTTCTCCGCAGAGCTGCCCGCCGGGCCGGATGCCGGCCGCGGCGCGAAAGCTCGGGTGAGGTTCAGGAAGGAAAGGGACGGCGCCTCAGCGGTCGCTGATCGCGCGCAGGTTGTCGGGGGTGTAGAACGCGTCCTTGAACTTCGGATCGTCGGCTTCGACCGACCACGACATGTCCTTGCCGGCGCCCATCCCCGACTGGTCGAACAGCACCCGCCCGGAGTTGAGGTCGTACTGGACGAAGGCCGGGTTGTCGCAGGAGCCGGTCTCGGCGACCGGGATCACGAAGCTCTCGCGCATCTTCCACAGCTTGCCCTGGGCATCGTAGTCCTCGGCGGCCATCAGCGACCACGAGTCCTCGTCGAAGTAGAAGCGGCGCTTCGGTGCGACGTGGCGCACGCCGTCCTTCACCGTCGCCTCCACCACCCACACCCGGTGCAGCTCGTAGCGCGTCGCCTTCGGATCGACGCCGTCGGACGTGACCACCTTGCGGCGATCGACGTTGGGGTCGTACATGCCGAAGCCGTTGTAGCCGATGTACATCTCCTTCTTGCCCACCAGCTTCCAGTCGAAGCGGTCGGGGGTGCCGTTGAACACGCGCGGTTCATCGAGCGTGTACTGGTTCTCGAAGCCGACCTGCGGCGCGTCGTAGGAGTAGCTCGGCATCCGGCGCACGCGACGCTGGCCGGGGAAATAGTAGAAAACGTCGCTGGTCTTGTTGAGGTAGGAGCTCACGATCAGCGCCTGTCCGGCGAGCGCGGTCGGCGAGGTGTAGTTGAAGTAGGTGTGGTACTCCACCGGCGGCAGCTCGCTCAGCTTGTGCGAGCCCTTCTTGCCCCAGGGATAGTAATAGGCCTGGGTGGAGCCGGCCTCGATCCAGTCGCCGCCGCTGCTGCGCGGCGAGAGCATGATCCACAGCGCCTTCATGTCGAGCCCCACGCCGGCGTACTTCATCTTGGCGTTCCACAGCACTTCGATGCCGCTCTTGGGCAGCGGGAAGGGGACGCCGGGCACGGTCGCTTCGGCCAGACTCCAGCCGTCGGCGCCGATCTTTGCGCTGCCGACGTTGGCCTTGGTGTTGGCCTGGACGAAATCGGGCGACGAGCAGTAGCGCCGGCTCGGGTAGACCTCCAGCTTGTAGTTCTTGAACGCCTTCATCACCGCGATCTGGCCTTCGCTGAGCTTGTCGGCGTACTTGTCGGCGTTCGAGGCGTCGATCGTGAACAGCGGCTTGTCGTCCTTGTACTTGAAGAAGTCGCCCCGCGGCTGGCCGTAGGTCCAGCCTGGCTTCAGCGCGCCGCCCTCGTCCCACGCCGGAATGCTGCCGTCGCTGTTGGCCGCGCGTTCGCCACCGAGCGGGGTGAGCTCCTTGCCCAGGCTGGCGGCATCGGCAGCCATGGCGGCAGGCCCGGCCAGCAATGCGCAGGCGAGCGCAGTCAGCTTGAAGAACTTCATGGATGTCTCCTCTTCTCTTTGATTTTGTTCGGACGAGAGCCCGCATGCTGCCGGCACCCTCCCCGCCCGTCGGTCGATGAACGTCGCCCTCTTCGTCCTCTTCGCCAGCCTCGCGGACCGGTGAATGCCGCTAGACTAGACCCGCGGTGTAAACCGCCTTTTGGTGAAATGTGCCGATTTGTGCGCAGTTGTAGCGGACGCGATACAGCCCGCCAACACCGGTCGCGCAGCGGCACTGCCGCTGCGCGACCGCCGCCTTACATCCGCCCCATCAGGTAGGTTTCCGCAACCACCCGCCAGCCCTGCACCTTGCGCGCCCAGACGAACAACGCCCGCACCTGATAGCGGGGTGCGGAGGCGTCGTCCGGCGCGCAGTCGTAGGTCACGAACGAATACCCCAGCGCACCGGACTGTCCGCGCGCCGGGTCGGGGGTCAAGGTGCAGCTGCGCGTGGTCCTGACGATCTCGGCGATCACCGGCATCAGCGCCGCGCGCCCGCGGACCGCCGCCGGGCTGCCTTCGCCGGTCAGCACGATGTCGTCGTCGTAGAGTTCGCGGAACCAGCGCGCACCGTCGCGCGCCTCGATCGCCGCTTCGACCGCGCGATAGCGCTCTGCGAGCGCGGCATCGAAATCAGCGGCATCGTCGGCGATCGCCGCGCTCGACAGTGCGCAGGCGGCAAGCGAGGCGGATAGGGTAGGGAATTTCATGAGGTCCTCCGGGCCGGAAACGGCCGTTGATCGGGAAAAATCGGCTTTGCCCGGGCGCCTCAGCGCCGGGCCTTGAGGTAATCGATCACCGCCTGGCGCGCCACGGGATCCTTCAGCCCGGCATAGGCCATCTTGGTGCCCGGCGCGTAGGCCTGCGGATCTTCCAGCCACTGGTGCAGTTCGGCTTCGGTCCAGCGCCCTGGGCGTTTTTTCAGTGCGCGCGAAAAGACGAAGCCGGGGGCGGCGGCGATATCGCCGCCGAACACGCCGTAGAGGTTGGGCCCGACTCCGTGCGCCCCGCCCGCACTCACCGCGTGGCAGGGCGCGCACTGCACGAACGCGGCCCCCTCGCCTGTCGTCCCCTCGCCCGCCGCCTGCACGGCGGCCGCCAGCCCGCAAAGGACCACCGCCGCCGCGCGGCGGCAGATCGTCGTCGTCATCGCCATCACGCGCTCCTGCCCCGGCCCTCGCGGCGCAGCTCGGCGGCCACCGCCTGCCCGACCTGCAGGCCGGACTCGATCGCACCGTCGATAAAGCCGCGCCAGCCGGTGGCGATGTCGGCGCCGGCAAAGAACAGCCGCCCTTCGCGCGCACGCAGGTCGTCCAGGTAGGCGCCGAACTGCTTCGGCCGGTAGGTGCACCAGGTGCCCTGGGAATAGGGGTCGAGCCCCCAGTCGTAGCCCAGCACCTGCTCCACCGTCAGGTGGGGCAGGAACCTGCGGATGAACGGCTCGATCGCCTTCGGGTCGTTCAGGTCCACCTTGCCGCCGGCGGGCGGGCCGAAGGCCACCAGCACGCCGCCCTCCTCGCCGGCCTGCTCGGTGAACACCATCGTGAACAGCTCGGTCTCGGGGGCGAAGAAGAGCAGCGTCTCCAGCCGCCCCCTGACCTTCAGGTACAGCTTGTGCCCCTTGCCAGCATGGTGCTCTTTCGCCATCGCCTGCTTGGCGGCGCGCAGCGGCGGGGAGAACTCGATCATCCCCGTGGTGTTGACCGGCACGCTGAGGACGGCGTAGCGCGCGTCGATGCGCGCGTCCTCTTCGGTGACCAGCGTCACGCCGGTGGCCGACTGCTTGACTTCGGCAACCGCCGTCGCCAGCCGGGTCTCGAAGCCGCCGTCTTCCACCATGCGCTCGATCAGCGCCGCGGTGCCGTCCTTGAGCTTGTAGCGCGCACAGCTGTACACCAGCCGCGCCGCATCGCCATCGACCAGCGACCACCAGCGCAGCATTTCGGTATAGGCCGCGGTGTCGATGCGGCCGTGGCAGTTGGTCGCCATCATCGCGTTCATCAGGTCGCGCTGCGCCGGGCTCATCTCGATCTGTGCCATGCGGTCGGCGATCGACAGGTGGTCGAGGGCGCGCCCCGCGGCCGGCAAGCCGGGCACGAAGGGGCGGGCGAAGACCTTGCCGGTGTCGGCGTGGAAGCGCTTCAGCGCATCCTCGAGCAGGGCCCAGTTCTCCATCACCGGGATCTCCAGCACCTTGCCTGCCGACATCCACAGCACGCGGTCGGGATGGGCGACGCCGGGGGTTTCGGCGATCTCCATGCCGTAGCGCATCACTTCAGCCCACACATGGGGCTGCGTGTAATGGATCCAGGTCCCCCCGAGCTCGACCTTCTTGTCGCCGAAGCTGGAATAGAAGGTCCGCCCGCCGAGGCGGTTGCGCGCCTCGAGCAGCACCACCTTCGCTCCCCGCTGCGCCAGCTCGCGCGCCGCGGTGACCCCGGCAAAGCCGCCGCCGATGACGGCGACGTCGTAGCGGGCGTCCCCTGGCGCGCTCGCCACCGCATGTGCGGAAAGCGGCAGCGCGGTGGCTGCAGCAGTGGCTGCCGCGGTCTTGAAGAAGCGGCGGCGGGAAGGATCGGGCGTCCCGGCGGCACGCTCCGGCGGGGTCGCGGTGACGCCAGGAGCGGCGGAGTCGCCCGCCCCCCGGCTGTCCGGTGGTGGAATGTTCATGCTGGCTGTCTCCTCATTGACCGCCACGATCCAGCGCAGCGGCTTGTTTTCGAGCGATGCGGGTGCCCGAGGGCCGCCCGGGAGACAGTCTAGGGCGCGGCTGCGCCTGCCCGTTATCCACTTTCGGCAGGAATTCATGCTGCGCTGCACACCCTCCGCCGCCCGCCGGGAGGGGGCGCGAATCTTCGGCGGGCGCGGCCGGCAGCCGCGGAAATACACGGCGGCGGAGCGCGGGAAAGAGAGGCGCGGCGGCGGCCCCGGAGACGGCCGCGCGGTCTTCGACTCAGCGCCCGCAGCTGGTCGCCGCGCGGCGGCGGGTGGCGGAAGGCAGCTCGCCGAACAGGCCGCGGTAGTACGCAGAAAATCGCGGCAGGTGCCAGAACCCCCAGCGCGCGGCAATGTCGGCGATCGCGACCGCCGGATCGGCGGCGGTCGCGATCAGCTCGCGGCGGACACCGTTGAGGCGGACGCCGCGCACGAACTGCACGATGCCAAGGCCGGCAAGCTCGTCGAACGCGTACTGCAGGGTGCGCCGGGAGACCCCGAAATGACCACACAGGGCGCTCACCGAGGGCGGCTCGGCGGGATGGTCGAGCACGTATTCACGCGCCCCGCGCACCAGCCAACCCTTTACGCTCGGGTGCAAAGCCCATTTGCCCTGCCGCCCATCGGCCGCCAGCAGATCGACCGCCAGCGCCAGCACGCAGTCGCGCATCGCCTGGCGGCTGGCCTCGAAGCCGAGCAGCGCCGGCCGCTGTTCGAGGGCGTGGACAATCTCGAGCAGGGAACGCCGCAGCCGCCTGGCCGCAGGCGGCTGAACGCGCAGCTGCGGACGCTCGAAAAGCGCGCAGAGGCGCGCTCGATCCCCGCCCTCTCCGACCGCTTCGAGCAGCAGGGGCTCGGCGATGGTTGCGGACACGATGTCCATGCCGCCGCGGCAAAAGAGTTCGAAACCATGCCCGCCCGGCAGGCAGGTCACCGCATCACCGCCCAGCGGCATGCCGCAGTAGAGGCCGGCCTGCCCGGGCGGGACGAGGACGCCGATCGACACCATGCCAGCGCGGCTGGCGCCGCTGGTGAACACCGACTGCGAGCCTTTTTCCCACAGGATCTCGATCCCGGGGTCGATCCAGCGCTCGCGGACCCGGCCTTCGAACACGCCCGGCGTCATCTGCTCATAGACCGCCGACCAGGCCGTCAACTCCCGGCCCAGCTCGGCCACGTCCCGGATCGGCACGCTGTGCCCGGCATTCATCCGACCGCCCCCATCCGCCCCGGACAGGAAGGCACCACGCTTACTTGCTGTACTGCTTCACCAGGCTGCGCGCGGTATCGAGCATCTCCTGGCCGGGCAGGCCCTTGGCGCTCATTTCCTTCGCCCAGTCGTCGGCGAGGCGTTCGCCGAGCGCCAGCCATTCGGTCGCGGTGTCGGCGGGGATGGTGTTGAAGCGGTTGCCCCGCTCGACCGCCTGCTGGCGCGCGGCGGCGGCCGAGTCGTCCCAGGCCTTGCCGATCGCGGCGGAGAAATCGGCCCCGGAGTTGGCGTCGATCACTTTTTTCAGGTCGTCGGGCAGGCTCGCGTACGTGGCCTTGTTCATCGCGATGATGAACGACGTGGTGTACAGCGCCGGCAGGGCCGGGTCCATTTCGGAGTGGAACCTGGTCAGTTCGTGCAGCTTCAGGGTCGGGATCACCTCCCACGGCAGCACGTAGCCGTCGACCACCCCCTTCGACACCGCTTCCGGCGTCTGCGGCGCCGGCATCGCCACCGGCGTCGCCCCCAGTTCGGCGAGCATGCGGTTGGTGAGGCGGGTCGGCGCGCGCATCTTCAGCCCGCGGAAGTCGGCCGGCTTTTCGATCGGGCGCTTGTTGTTGTGGATCTGGCCGGCGTCATGCACATGGAAGGCCAGCGGCTTGACCGCGGCGAACTCCTTCGCGCCGAAGCGCTGCGCATATTCCCACGCCGCCCGGCTCGCGCTCTCGGCATCGCGGATCAGGAAGGGCAGGTCGAACACCTCCATCGACGGGAAGCGCCCCCCGGTATAGCCGGGCAGCGTCCATGCGATGTCGGCCACGCCATCGGCGACCTGCTGGTAGAGCTGGCCGGGCGTGCCGCCGAGCTGGGTGCCGGGGAAGATCTGACACTTCAGGCGGTTGCCCGACTCCGCGGCGATCTTGTCGCACCACGGCTCGAGCACCTTTTTCTGGCTCATCGCCGTCGCCGGCCAGAAATGGCCGACCTTCAGGGTGATGGTTTCCTCGGCCTGGGCCGCGGCGGAGCCGAACAGCATCGCCGTGGCGGCCAGGAAAGAGCTCAGGGTATGCCTGTTCATGGGGGATTTCCTCGAAGTGACAAGATAGGTGAACAAACGCCGGAATCGAGCGCGAACGCCTGCCGGCAGCCTTTGTCAGGCTGCCGGCAGGCGTGTGGAGTCGGGCCGGGCGACGCGCTCAGGCTTTCAGCGCGGCAACGCGGTTCTCGATCGTACCAAAAATGCTCTTCCCTGCCGCATCGAACATCTCGATGCGCACGGTATCGCCGTCGCCCATGAACGGGGTCGCCGGCTTGCCCTGCTCGATGGTCTCGTAGGTGCGCAGCTCCGCCAGGCAGCAGTAGCCGACACCGCCGTGCTCGATCGACGAGCCCCACAGGTCGCCCTGCTTGTTCGACACCGTCCCCGAGCCGATGATCGAGCCGGCCTCGAGCGCGCGCGTCTTCGCCACGTGGGCGACCAGCCGACCGAAGTCGAAGCTCATGTCCACACCGGCGTTCGGCTTGCCGAACAGCTTGTCGTTCAGATGCACCACCAGCGGCAGGTGCACCTTGGCGTCCTTCCACGCCGCGCCGAGCTCGTCGGGCGTCACCGCCACCGGACTGAAGGCCGAAGCGGGCTTGCTCTGGAAGAAGCCGAAGCCCTTCGCGAGCTCATTCGGGATCAGGTTGCGCAGCGATACGTCGTTCACCAGCATCACCAGCCGGATCGCCTGCGCCGCCTCTTCCGGGCTCGCCCCCAGCGCCACGTCGCCGGTGACCACGGTGACTTCGGCCTCGAAGTCGATCCCCCAGGCCTCGTCGGCCACCACCGCGTCGCGCGGGCCGATGAAGCTGTCCGAGCCGCCCTGGTACATCAGCGGGTCGGTGTAGAAGCTCGCCGGCACTTCGGCGTTGCGCGCGCGGCGCACCAGTTCGACGTGGTTGAGGTAGGCCGAGCCGTCGGCCCACTGATAGGCGCGCGGCAGGGGCGAGGCGCAGGCGGCCTGGTCGAAGGGCTGCGCGTCGACCGCGCCGCTGTTGACCGCCTCGTACACCTGGCGCAGCTGCGGCTCGCACACCGTCCAGTCGTCGAGCGTGGCCTGCAGCGTGCGCGCGATCGCCGGCACCGCACGGCAGCGGGTGAGGTCGCGGCTGACGACGACCAGGGTGCCGTCGCGGCCGCCGTGCTTGAGGGTGGCGAGTTTCACTGGAACATCTCCTTGTAGTGGCCGTCCGCATGATGAATCCTCTGGGCCGGCATGGTGGTCTCTCCCGTTCTCGTCGGGGACGCTTCAAACGCCTTCGCGGGCGATCCGCAGCGCCTCGCGCAGTACCGAAATATCGCCGATGTGGTTCGCCAGCAGCAGGATCAGGCGCGCGTTGACCATCGCGCTCTGCTCGTCGCCGAGGTCGCGGTGGGTTTCGATCAGCGCTTCGTAGAAATCGTCGCCGGGGGAAAACGCGCGGAAATAGCGCTTGCCGGGCTCGAACAGGTTGGGCTGGGTATTCAGGGCGTCCATTTCATTCTCCTTTACGCGTTGCAGGTGGCACGGGCGAGGGCGGCACGCACCTTCGCGGGGTCGAACGCGCGCCAGCGCGCGGCGACGTGCTGGTCGGGGCGGACCAGGTAGGCGGTGCCCGGCTGCAGGTCGTAGCGCTCGCGGACGCGGTCCTTGGCATCGATCAGGGTGCGCAGCCCGGCCGGCGCCGCGCCGCGCGCCGCGACCACGATCGGCTCGACCGGAATCGGGCCTTCGTTCAGGCCGTGCAGCGCGTCGACCGTGGCCGGGTCGAGGGCGGAGGCGTCGGCCACGTAATACAGCAGCTGGAAGCGGTTCCCCAGCGCCTGGAGCAGCCACGGCCGGCCGGCGTCTGCACCGTCGACCGGGGCATCGTCGAGCGGCGCGCCGGGCACCATGTCGCCGGCGAAGGGCTCACCGTCGGGCGTGTTCAGGGGCGACTCGGTGAGGAAGCTGGGCACCGACAGGCGGCCGGAATTGACCAGCGCGCGGGCGAACGCATGGTGCTCGGCGAGGCCCAGCACGGCATTGCGGAAGGTCTTGCTGACCGTGCTCTTGGGGGTGATGAAGTCGGTCGAGCGGGTCGAGTTCATGATGTTCTCGTCGGCGGCGAAGACGCGCTCCTCGCTGTAGCTGTCGAGCAGGGTCGCCGGTGCCTTGCCGTCCATCACCAGCTTGAGCTTCCACATCAGGTTGTCGGTGTCCTGGATGCCGGAGTTGGCGCCGCGCGCGCCGAAGGGCGAGACCTGGTGCGCGGCGTCGCCGACGAAGAGCACGCGGCCGTGGTTGAAGCGGTTCATGCGCCGGCACTGGAAGGTGTACACGCTGACCCACTCGAGCTCGAACTCGCGGTCCTCATTGCCGTTGCCGCCGAGCATCGCCTTGATCCGCGGGATCACGTTCTCGGGCTTCTTCTCCTCTTCCGGGTCGGCCTGCCAGCCGAGCTGGAAGTCGATCCGCCAGACATTGTCGGCCTGGCGGTGGAGCAGCACCGACTGGTTGGGGTGGAAGGGCGGGTCGAACCAGAACCAGCGCTCCGTCGGGTACTCCGCCTTCATCACCACGTCGGCGATCAGGAAGCGGTCGTAGAAGACCTTGCCTTCGATGTCCAGCCCCAGCATGTGGCGGATCGGGCTGCGCGCACCGTCGGCCACCACCAGCCAGTCGGTAGACAGCGTGTAGGCGCCGTCGGGAGTCTCGACCCGCAGCGTGGCCTGCTCCGCCGCCGGGGTCACGCCGATGACGTTGTTCTTGAAGCGGATTTCCAGGTTGGGCAGCTGGCGCGCACGCTTCACCAGGTAGTCTTCGAGGTAATACTGCTGCAGGTTGATCATCCCCGGGCGGTGATGATCGGGCTGCGGGCAGAGGTCGAAACTGAACACTTCCTCTTCACGGAAGAAAGTGCGGCCGACGTTCCACGACACCCCCTTGGCCACCATTTCATCGCCGCAGCCAAGCCGGTCGAGCACTTCGAGCGCGCGCTTGGCGTAACACACTCCGCGCGAGCCGATCGACACCGTGTCGTCGTTGTCGAGCAGCAGCACGCGCTGGCCCTGCTGGGCAAGGTCGATCGCCGCGGCCAGGCCCACCGGACCGGCGCCGACGATCACCACCGGGTAATGGCCGTCGCGCCCCTCGACGATCTCGGGGGGGCGGACGTAATCGAATTTCGGGTATTTGAACGTGCTCAGCACGAGGGTCTCCTCCAATTATTGATTCGCTCCGGCCGCTCATCCTCGCGTGCATCGGGCCGGAGTCCTGCACCACTCGAAGGCGCGGCGCGCTGCCGGGGCAGCGCTGGCCGCGGACCTTACTGCTGCAGCGCGTGCCACATCTGCTGGTCGCGCTCGGCGGTCCAGATGCGCGGATCGCGGATGCCGCCGGCTTCGTCATGGGCGCGGGTGACGTCGAACGGCAGGCAGTGCTCGTAGATGAAGACCTGGCCGAACTTCGGGTCCATGTTCTTGCGCGTGTGCGCCATCGTCGCCTTCAGGTCCATGCCCATCGCCACCGCTTCCTGCGCGCTGCGAAACAGCGTGGACACGAAATCGCGGGTGTAGGCCAGCCCGGCCCGGACCTTGTCCGGCGTCATCAGCGCCGGGCCGCGGCCGGGGACGAGCTTGGCGAAGTTCATCGCCGCCAGGCGGTCGAGCGTCTGCGGCCAGTCGGCGAGATAGGCGTCGCCGGTGTAGCAGGCGGCGTCGGCCTCGACCAGGTCGCCGGAAAAACAGATGTCCTGCGCCGGCAGATAGACGATGGTGTCGCCCTTGGTGTGGCCGCGGCCGAGCTGCTTGATCTTCACTTCGAGCTTGCCCAGCCACAGCGTCATCTCGCCCTGGAAGGTCATCGTCGGCCAGGTCAGCCCGGGCACGCTCTCGACCGCCTGGAACAGGCGCGGAAAGCGGCCGATCTCGGAGTCCATGTCCTGCTGGCCGCGCTCCTTGATGAGCTCGTAGGTGTCCTGGCTGGCGATGATCTGCTCGAGGCCTTCGTCCTTGTAGCCCGAGGCGCCGAGCACGCGCACCGCATGGTAGTGGGTGAGGACGACGTACTTGATCGGCAGGTCGGTGAGCTCGCGCACCTTGGCGATCACACCCTGCGCCGCCACCGGGGTGGCGGTGGCGTCGATGATCATCACGCCGTCGTCGCCGATGATGACCCCGGTGTTGGGGTCGCCCTCGGCGGTGTAGGCATAGGCGTTGTCCGAGAGTTTTTCCCAGCTGATCTGCTTTTCCTCGAGGTCGGCCTGGGAGGCGAATTGCTTGGTGTTCATGTTGGTCTCTCTGTTGTGGGTCGGGCGATGGACAGATCATAAGCACGAGTTCGCTTATGGTCAATACGTTCGATATTGTTAAATTCATCCGGACGAGCCATCATTGCCCCGGGCCGCCGCGCAGTGCGGACGGCTTCACGTTAATATCCGCGCGATTGGGAGAAGACGATGGCGGAAAGCAAGCACACCGGACCACAGGCAGACGACATGGCGGAGGCGCCGGGGACGGACGCGCCCGCGCTCGAACGCGCCGACCGTCGCGGCATCCAGTCGATCGAAGTGGGCGGCGCACTGCTCCAGGCGCTGGTACGCAACCCCCGGCCGATGATGCTGAAGGATCTCGCCCGCGAAGCCGGGATGCCGCCGGCGAAGGCCCACCCCTACCTGGTCAGCTTCGGCAAGCTCGGCCTGATCGAGCAGGACACCCACAGCGGACGCTACGCGCTGGGTCCGTTCGCGCTCCAGATCGGCCTCACCGCGCTGCACGCGCTCGATCCGCTGAAGGCGGCGATGCCCGAAGTGGCGAAGCTCGCCGACGACATCGAGCTCAACGTCGCGATCGCGGTGTGGGGCAACCTCGGCCCCACCATCGTGCACATCGAGGAGTGCCGCAAGCAGATCCACGTCAACATGCGCCCCGGAACGGTGATGACGCCGCTGCTGCTGTCGGCCACCGGGCGCGTGTTCGCCGCCTTTCTGCCCGAGCGCATCATCCGCCCGCTGGTGGAGGACGAGCTCGGCCGCTTCGCCGCCGCCGACCAGCCCGCCCTGCGCCTGTCCCGGCGCCACGCTGACGAAGTGCTCGGCGAAGTCCGCCGCCAGCGCCTGGCACGCGCGCTGGGCAATCCGATTCCCGGCATCAACGCCTTCTGCGCTCCGGTGTTCAATGCAACCGGCGGCCTCGCCCTGGCGATCACCGCGATGGGGCCGGCGGGCAGCTTCGACCCCGACTGGGACGGCGACACGGCGACCCGGGTCAAGGCCTGCGCCGAGGAAATCGGCCGCCGGCTGGGAAACTGCGGCACCCCGACCGCCACCCCGACCGGCGCCCCCTGAGCCCCGGGCGTACTCAGCCCTGCTTCACATAGGCGCCGCGGACCAGCTCGCACGCGGCCGCGGCCGGCACCGGGCGGCTGAGGTAGTAGCCCTGCACGACGTCGCACCGTGCGGTCTTCAGATGGACGATCTGCTCGAGCGTCTCGACCCCTTCGGCGACCACGCACAGGCCCAGCTTGTGCGCCAGGGCGACGATCGACTCCACGATCACCGCGTCGCTGGGGCGGTTGCGGATGTCGCACACGAAGGCGCGGTCGATCTTGATCGTCCCGATCGGCATCGAGCGGATGTAGTTCAGGTTGGAGAAGCCGCTGCCGAAGTCGTCGAGGGCGATCGACAGGCCGAGGCCTTCGAGCGCGGCCAGCACCCGGCCGGCCTGTTCGACCGATTCCACCAGCCCGGTTTCGGTGATCTCCGCCTCGAGCAGCCGGCCTTCGAGCGCGTGCGCCTCGAGCTCGTCCCGGATGAAGGCGCACAGGTGATCGTCCTCCAGCTGGCGGGCGGAAACGTTGAACGCGACCGGCACCAGCGTCAGCCCCTCGGCGCGCCAGGCGGCCTGTTGCCGGATGCAGGCACGCACGACCCACTTGCCCAGCTCGACGATCTGGCCGGTCTCCTCGGCAAGCGCGACGAAGTCCTTCGGGAAGATCAGCCCGTGCTCGGGATGTTGCCAGCGCACCAGCGCCTCCAGGCCGACGATGCGAAAATCCGACAGCCGCACCTTGGGCTGGAAGTGCAGCACCAGCTCTCCTTCGGCGATCGCCCGCGGCAGGCGCTGCTCGAGGCTGAACAGCCAGTCGCCGGCGCGGTTGAGGGAGTTGTCGTAAAAAGTGAAGCGGGCGCCGCCCGCGCGCTTGGATTCGTACATCGCCGCGTCGGCGTTGCGGCACAGGGTGCCGACATCGACGCCGTCGCGCGGGAAGACGGCGATCCCGATGCTGGTGCCCACTTGCAGGTCGTGACCGTCGAGGTCGGTGCAGGGCTGGCCGATCGCATCCACGAGCTTGGCGGCAAGCCGTTCGGCATCGGCGACATCCGAAAGCTCGGTCAGCAAGATGGCGAATTCATCTCCGCCCATGCGCGCGATCACGTCCGAGGCGCGCAGCGCCTTCCTCAGCCGCGCCGCGACCGCCTGCAGCAGCAGATCCCCGACGTGATGCCCGAGCGAGTCGTTGACGCCCTTGAAGCGGTCGAGGTCGAGATACAGCAGCGCATAGTGGCGCGCGTTCCAGCGCGCCTGCCGCAGGTGCTTCTGCCCCAGCTCGTTGAACACCCTGCGGTTGACCAGCCCGGTGAGGTGGTCGCAGGCCGCCGCCTCGACGGCACGTTTTTTCTCGCCCTCGAGCAGCACCATCTGCTCGCGCCCGCGCCGCGCCCCTTCGTCGAGCGCGTGCAAGCGCGCTTCCTCGCGGCGCAGGACGAGCGCCAGCCACAGCACCGCCACCAGCAGCGCCATGCTCAGCGCCGCAAGCAGCGGCGGCTCCGAAAGCGCCCGCGGCCGCGCCAGCGCCGCCGGAGCGGGCGGAGCCGTTGCCCCGGCTTCGCCGAGAAGCCCGGCGACATGCCCCGTCATCGCCAACGCGATTTCCCGCGAAGGGAGGGCCGCCGCAGCCTGCGCGGGGTCGACGCGTGCCAGCCGCTGTTCGCCGACCGACCACCCCGCCACTGCCACGATCGACAGCGCGATACCCAGCGTCAGCGCCAGCGGCAGCCGCCAAGTGCCATTGCCCACCCAGCCCAGGGCGCGTGCGACGAAACCGCGACCAACGCGAACCGATGCCATCGAGATCATCCCCGCAAAAAAAAGAAGCCCGGGGATGGTGGGCTCCGCATGTTGCAGGGACGTGTCGACCGCTGGAGCGGGGGCCGCGGGCGGCACCGGCCTCGCCGCCCGCCCCTTCCCGCACGCCCGTCAGGCCGTCCGGACGGGCAGCGCCTCAACCGCCGCGAGCAGGCAGTTGCGCAGGTGATGCAGCTGTTCCAGCCCGGCACGCGCCTCGTCGGCGCGACCGTCGGCATGCAGTGCCACGAGGGTATCGCCCAGGGTGTGGATGTCGCCATGCAGCGCACCGATCTCTGCGATCGCCGGCGCCCGGTCGCCGCTGCCGGGCTGCGCATCCAGCCATTTTCCGAAACGGCACTGGTGCGCGGCCAGGACCGGCGGCGTGTCATCGGCACCGGCCAGATAAGCCTCGATGCGCGCCACCCAGGCGCGATGCTCGACACACGCATACAGCCCCGACAGCGCCTCCGGAGGCAGGCGCAGCGTCCGCACCCAGGTCGGCGCCGGCCGCCAGCGAGACGCCCAGGGCAGGACGTCCTCGGCCGGCATCGGGCGGGCGATGGCATAGCCCTGCGCCAGTTCGCACCCCAGCTGCAGCAGCATCCGCCCGTGCGCTTCCGTTTCCACGCCCTCGGCCACGGCCTCGCGATGGAACGCGCCGGCTAACCCCATCACCCCCTCCAGGATGGCGAGATCGTCCGGATCGTCGAGCATGTCGCGGACGAAGCTCTGGTCGATTTTCAGCGTCCCGGCAGAGAGCTGCTTGAGGTAGGTCAGCGAGGAATAGCCGGTGCCGAAATCGTCGATCGCGAAGCGCACGCCGAGCCGGGCGCATTCGTCGATCACCCGGGAGACGTGCTCGATGTCCTCGAGCGCCGAGCTCTCGAGCACTTCGAGCTCCAGCGCACCGGCCGGCACCCCGGAGTGGGCCGCCAGCAGCGCGGTCAGTTCGTCGACGAAATCCACCTGCTGCAGATGATGGCCGGCAACATTGACGCTGACCGCGAGCAGCCGGCCGTGGGCCTGCCAGCGCTCGATCTGGGTCAGCGCAGTGTCGATCACCCAGCGCCCGAGCTCGACTTCGAGCGGATGCTGGACAAGGTGCGGCAGGAACGCTGCCGGCGGCAACAGGCCGTGCTCGGGGTGCTGCCAGCGGATCAGGGCTTCGGCACCGAGCACCACGCCGCTGCGCATATTGACCTTGGGCTGGTAATAGAGCACGAATTCACCGCGCTGAAGCCCCTCGCCGATGCGGTCGAGATGCCCATGGCGAATGCGCTGGCGGTCGTCCGCATCCAGATCGAAGGTGTGGTAGCGGTTCTTGCCGGCAAGCTTGGCCTGGTACATGGCCTGATCGGCCTGGCGCAGGAGCTGGTCGGGATCGACTTCCTCACGCTGGGGGTAGGACGTGGTGCCGATGCTGCCCGACACCCTCAGCATCCGGTGGTCGATCTCGACCGGCTCGGCAATGGCACCGAGCAGGCGCTGGAGCACGGCGTGGCCGCTTTCTCCCGGAAGCTGGTCGGTCAGCACCGCGGCGAACTCGTCGCCACCGAGGCGGGCGACCGTGTCCTGCTCGCGCACGCAGGCCTTCAGCCGGGTCGCGATCTCGCTCAGCACGCGGTCGCCGGTCTCGTGTCCGTAAGCGTCGTTGATCGCCTTGAAGCCGTCCAGATCGATATAGGCGAGCACCACCCGCGCGCTCGTCCGCCGCGCATGCGCCATCGCCTGATCGAGGCGGTCCGCGAGCAGGCTGCGGTTGGGAAGGCCGGTCAGCTCGTCGAAATACGCCAGGTGCTCCAGCCGGGCCTCGCTCTCCTTCTGCCGCGAGATGTCGGAAAACACCGCAACGTAGTGCTGAACCTGCCCATCGGTCCGGGTGACGGCCGAAATGGTCAGCAACTCGGGATACAGCTCCCCTGACTTGCGCCGGTTCCAGACCTCGCCTTCCCAGAACCTGTTCCCGTTCAGGTCGTGCCACATCGCGGCATAGAACGCTTGGTCGTGCAGCCCGGACTGGAGCATGCGCGGGTTCCTGCCGAGGACTTCGTCGCGCTCGTAACCAGTGATGCGGGTGAACGCATCATTGACATCGAGAATGTCGCCTTTCGCATCGGTGATGGTGATGCCCTCGCGTGCATGGCTGAACACGCTCGCCGCCAGTTCGAGGCGGGCTTCGGCCTGCTTGCGCTCGGTGACGTCCTGCAGCCTCGCCTGCACCATGGCACGGCCATCGAGTTCGGTGCGACTGAGGCGGATGTCCGCAGTGAACAACTGGCCGTCGACCCGCCGGTGCGTCCACTCGAACGAAGGCTTGCCGCCTTCGAAGGCCTGCGCAATGAACCGGTCCGCCTCGGACAGGGAACTTTCCCCGTTCGCCTGCAGGTCGGGCGACAGGCGCGCCGGGTGCGCCCCGATGAGTTCATCCCGGTCATGCGCGCCGAACATGCGGACGGCCGCCGGGTTGCAATCGATGATGATGCCGCTGTCGATGACGAGGATGGCTTCCCCGGTCGACTCGAACAGGGTCCGGTAACGGGCTTCCGAGTCGCGCAGCGCCACCGCCCGCTGGCGGACGCGCTGCTCGAGCAGCAGGTTGGCTTCGCTGAGCGCCTCCTCGGCCTGCTGCCAGCCCCGGCCGAAACGCAACGCCATGGCCAGTCCGAGCAGGCCGGTCAGCACCACCACCGCGGCGAACAGCCCGGCCGTGCTCCATACATGCGCCGCGATCTGGTCATAGACCTGCTGGTCGTGCTGGAACAGGAACAGCCGCCAGCCGCTCGCCAGCTCGGCGTCGAACGCCCCCCAGGCCGTCCGTTCGGCATCGACCAGGCGCATGAAGCGGACCGGCGCATGCCGTTCCAGATCCGCCGCATGCGCCACCCCGCCACCGAACGGCAGGAAGAGATCCGTCGCGTCCCGGCCCACCGCGACATTGAAGCGGGGATGGGCGGCCAGCGCCGGCAGCCGCCCCTGCGCCAGGCGCACCGGATCGCTATGGGCGATCGGCGTTCCCCGCCGATCGACCAGCACCGCCATTCCGAACGGATCGATCCGGTCGCGGGCGAGGTACCGGGACAAGCGCTCCAGGTGCATCACGCCGCCCAGGTGCAGGATGATCGTCCCCCGTGGGTCGCGTACGGGAAGATCGAACGCCACCGCCGGCACCCCGTCGGCGCCGATGAAGCTGTCGGAAATGGCGAGTTCGCCGGTGTTGCGGGCCTGCTGGAAATACGCCCGGTCGGCCAGGCTGTGCTGCTTCAGCCCGCGCTGTACGGAAAAAGGGTGGGCGAGGTAATGCTCGCCTTCGGGGGTGAGCACGAACAGCACCGAGAACGCACCCTGGGTGTAGAGCTGCTCGAGAATGCGCCGCTTGCCCGCATCGAGCCGCTCGGGCAGGCCGTTGATCGCCGGGTCGATGCGGGCGCGCTCGGCCAGATGGCCGAACGCTGGCGCGCTGGCGGCGAGGCGCAGCTGATCGACCGCGAAACCGATGTCCCGGTCCACCCCTGCGGCCAGCGTCGCCGCCAGGCTGCCGTGGTCCTCGCTCCAGCGCGCATAGGCCCAGTCATCGAGCAGGCCGCGCAAAACGAACAGCACCAGCACCAGCGAAAGCAGGACTGGAACACTGACAATCGCGATGATGTGCCATCGTCTCAGCGGCATTCAGGCCTCGTTCCTGTCGTTGACTGGAACCAGTCTACAAGATATGCCGGGGCCGCACGCACGCATCTCCTTCATGTCGTGACAAATTTCCCGTGCTCCCGGGCGGGCCAGGGCTCCCGCTCCGCCGCACCGACGAAGCGGGCATCGACCGCCGCCATCTGCGGACAGCCGATCAGCCCCAGGGTGCGCGCCATTTCGGTGCGCAGGATCTCCAGCGCGCGTGCCGCCCCGGCCCCGCCGGCGGCGGCCAGGCCGTACAGCGTCGCCCGCCCCGCCATCGCCGCATCCGCCCCCAGCGCCCGCGCCTTGACGAAGTCGCTGCCGCGGCGCAGGCCGCTATCGACGATCACCGTCATTTCCGCCCCCACCGCCGCACGCACCGCCGCCAGCTGCGCGATCGGCGCCGGCGCGGTGTCGAGCTGGCGCCCGCCGTGGTTACTGACGATCACGCCATCGGCGCCCGCCGCCTGGGCGCGCAGCGCATCCTCGGCCAGCAGCACCCCCTTCACCAGCAGCTTGCGCGGCCACTGCTGGCGCAGCCGGCGCACCTCGTCCCAGGTGAGCGCAGGGTCCATCTGCGCAGCGAGGAAGGTGGCGGCATTGCGCGCACTGTCCTGGCCCGGCGGCAGCGCATCGCCCAGGTTGCGAAAGCGCGGCACGCCGTGCGGCACCAGCACGTCGGCCACCCAGCGCGGATGGAGGGCGACGTCGATCAGGTTGCGCGCGGACAACTTCATCGGCGCACGGTAGTTGCGGCGGTCCCACTCGCGATTGCCGAACACCGCGGCGTCGGTGGTCAGCACGATCGCCTCCACCCCGGCGTGCTCGGCGCGCCGGAGCAGCGCGGCGAGGTTGACGCGGTCCTTGAACGGGTAGATCTGCATCCAGTGGCGCACCCCGGTGGCGGCGATCTCCTCCAGCGCCAGCGTCGACACCATGCTCTGGCAGAACGGAATCCCCGCCGCGCGTGCCGCCTCGGCGAGCAGGCGGTCGCCTTCGTGGGTGAGCAGGCCATTGAAGCCGGTGGGCGCGATCAGCGCCGGCATCTCGATGGGCGCACCGAACAGCGGCACCGCCAGCTCGCAGCACGACACATCGACCAGCGTGCGCGGCAGCAACAGCAGTTCGTCGAAGGCACGGCGGTTGTACGCCAGGGTGAGCTCGTCGTCGGCGCCGCCTTCGAGGTATTCGAAGCAGAAGTTCGGCAGCCGGCGCGCCGCCATCGCCCGCAGCTCGGCGATGCTGTGCGCGCGGGCAGGGTCGCGGCCACGGTAGAGACGGCGTTTCGGAGTCACGGGTCGGCGGCCGGCAGGGTCGAAGGAGAAGCGTCCGATTGTACCCGCGCCAGCACCCCGGTCGACGGCCCGCCGGCGCAAGGCGGCGGCGCCTCCCTTTCCGGCAGCGGACGTGCTTGAAGCGGTGGGATCCGCCCCTATATGAGCAACACCTGATTTTCCCGGAAGCGCACCATGCCCGATTCCTTGCATCTGGTCTGCCCGCACTGCGATGCCGTCAACCGCATCCCCGCCGCCCGCCTCGCCGACGCCCCTGCCTGCGGCCAGTGCAAGCGCCCGCTGTTCACCGCCCACCCGGTCGAACTCGACAGCACCCGCTTCGAGCGCCACCTCACGCGCAGCGACATTCCCGTCCTGGTCGACTTCTGGGCGCCCTGGTGCGGCCCCTGCCGCACGATGGCCCCCGCCTTCGCCCACGCCGCCGGCGAGCTCGAACCCCGGGTCCGGCTGGCCAAGGTCGACACCGACGCGGAGCAGCCCCTCGCCGCCCGCTTCGCCATCCGCAGCATCCCGACCCTGGCGCTGTTCCGGGGCGGGCGCGAAGTCGCGCGCCAGGCCGGCGCGATGGGCGCGGGAGAAATCGTGCGCTGGGTGCGCGGCCAGGGCGGGTGAGGGTCGGGGTCGGGTCGGGGATCGAGGAAATCACTGCCGCATAGCCCGACTCAGGGCTCTCCTGAATACCCCAACTGCCGCTGGTGCTTGATTGCCAATAACACCACATCGGTTTCGGAGTGGGCATAAAGCACGATGTGCTGACCGACAACGTACTCCCGTAGGTGTGGCAAGCCGGCCTGCGCTGCCAGTTGCTGGACCGCATCGGCCTTCAGCTTCGCTTGTGCAGACCTTGCCGACAGAAATCGTGCGGGCCGACCACTCGCAGGAGACCATGCCAGCACCGCGACCATATCGCGGAGGTCCGCCTTCAGCCTGGCGGACCGAGCACCGGCACTGTCAGCATCTTGAACCTGAAAAAACCGGAGCGCGGCGTCCAGGCTGATCTGGAAGTTCGGTGCAGCCTCGACAAGGGCGTTAGGCGGTAACGCCATGCCTTCAGGACAACCCCTTCAGGAGATCGGCATTCGATACGCGATGTCCTGCCAGAAGCTCGCGCAGGCCCGCTTCAGCCTCGGTCAGCAGCACCAGGCTGGCGTGTTCCTCTTCCAGTGCGTGGTAGTAATCGAGCTTCCTGGCATCGACGATGGCAACGTAGGCGGTGCCGTTCTTGGTCAGCAGTTTCTCCGCACCGGCCACCACTTCATCGGAGAGCTCGGTCAGGCGAGCGCGGGCATCGCTGATCGGCACAATATCTCGGGAAGCGAAGCTCATGACGGCACTCTTTAACAAAAACGTTAACGCTCAATGTAGCAGACACCCGAGCGTTGCGCTTGTTGCAGCCCTTGCCGGGTTTGCTGCCCATGAGTGCAGCCGGTGGCAGCTCACCCCTCGAGCACCAGCCGTTGACGTGCCCCGCCGAGCACCGCCCGGTAGGCATCGGCGGCGCGCTCGCGCGGATAGACGGCATCCGGCGGCGTCGTGAAGGGCGCAAGCGTTCCGGCGGCGAAGCCCGGGGCCAGTTCGTCGAGGATGCGCGCACAGGCAATGCTGTCGAGGGCGAGCGAGTCGATGCCAACGTAGGTGTGTCGACCGCGGTAGAACTGGAAGATGTCGAAGGGCACGGCGCGGTCGAGGGTCGAGATCAGGATCTGGCGTGCGCCGGGCGCCATTGCCTGATTGGCGGCGGCGAAATAGGGGCTGCCCACGGTGTTGAAGACGATGTCGGCGCCCCGCCCGGCGGTGCGCTCGCGTACCTGCCCGGCGATATCGCCGCGCTCGGCATCGATCAGCTCGACCGGTGCGCAGGCGTGGCCGGCATACGCTTCGCCGCGGCGGTTGACCGCGAACACGCGGGCGCCGCGCTGGGCGGCGAGCTGGATCGCGGCCTGGCCGACCTTGCCGTTGCCGCCCATCACCAGCACGACTTCCCCCGCGACCGGCAACCCGGCCCGCCGCAGGCCTTCGTAGGCGGTGACGAACGGCACACCGACAGCGCCGGCTTCGCGCATGCTCAGCGCAGCCGGCTTGATGCTGACCGCGGCGGTGTCGATCACCAGATAGCGGGCGTGGCTGCCGTCGCGCACGATGCCGAGATCCCCGCCGCTGCCCCACACTTCCATGCCGACCAGGTGGGAAGAGCCGCCGACGATGACGCCCGCGTAGTCGCGACCCGGCGTCCGTGGCCACACCGCATGCGGCATCAGCCCGAGCGCGGCCTTCGCGTCGCTTGGATTGACCCCGGCGCTCCTGACCTCGACGATGCAGTGTCCGTGGCCGAGGCGGGGATAGGGCTGGGGCGTGATTACCGGCCGCAGCGACGCGGCATCGGCGGCTTGTTCGACCAGCCGCACCGCGACCGCGGCGGCCTCCTCACTGTTTTTTCCGCTCATCACCGCTCATCCCCGAAGATGCGTCTGTCTTGGCAGCAACATAACAGACGGCACGCCGCATTCAGCGCCGATCGATACAAGCGATCAATCCCGCCCGATATCGAATTGCCCGCGACCAGGCGAGCAGCCCTGCTTCAACCCGACTGGCGGGTCAGGATGTCGGTGGCGGCAGCCCGCAGTTCGTGCAGGAAGGCCAGGCACACCGGCGACAGCTCGTGCTCCGCACGGTAAAACACCGCGATGTTCCATGCCGGCATCGGCGACTCCATGACGAGGGGCACGATCCCCCAGCGCGCGGCCTTGTCGGCGAACAGCCGCTTCGGCACCAGGGTGATGTAGTCGCCGCGCTCGACCAGGGTCAGGGTGGCGGCAAACGAGGCGCAGTCGATAGTGCTCGAAGGCGGCTTGAGCCCCGAAGCGAGGAAGGTCTGCTCGAAGACGTCGCGCCCGCTGCGGCCGAGGCGGTAGATCACCCAGTCGGCATTAACCAGGTCTACCAGCTTCTTCCGCGACGAAGCCAGCGGGTGACTCGCACGCACCGCCGGCGTCACCCGGTCGGGCAGCAGCAGCTCGCAGGACAGCCCCTCGTCGCGCGGCCGCTCGGGCATCAGGCAAATCGCGAAATCGATGTCGCCGGTGCGCACCGACTGCAGCACGTCGGGATAGACGCCCTCCTGGATCTGGACCGAGACCCGCGGCCGCGAGCGCTTGAATTCGATCACCGCCTGCGGCGCCAGACCGACGGAGACGGTCGGCGAGATGCTGATCCTGAGGTCGCCGGTACCCGCCCCCACGATCGAATCGATGTCGTTGCGGGCCTCGCGCAACTCGGCCTCGACGACCTTGGCGCGAGCGATCAGGGCACGCCCGGCGGCGGTGGGGGTGACCCCATGGGAACCGCGGTGGAACAGCTCGACGCCCAACGACTCCTCGAGCTGGTGGATGCTCTTCGTCACCGACGACTGCGACAGGAACAGCACCTTCGCGGCCTGGCGGACGGTGCCCGCTTCGGCGACCGCGATCAAATGTTGCAGCTGGCTCAGCTTCATCCTGGAAAATTTCCTGATTCCCTTGTCGGCATGCGCGGGCGTCCCCGGCACCGCGCGCCGGCATGCCGCCGGAGCGCGGTGGGCGACCCCGCTACACCAGGATCGCGAGCGGATTTTCGATCAGGCGGCGGAATTCCGCCAGAAATTCCGCCGCCAGGGCACCATCGACCACGCGATGGTCGACCGACAGGGTGCAGCTCATCAGGGTCGCCACCGCGAGGCTGCCGTCGCGCACCACCGGGCGCGGCTCGCAGGCGCCCACGGCGAGGATGCAGGCCTGCGGCGGGTTGATGATCGCGGCGAACTCGCGGATGCCGTACATGCCCAGATTGGAGACGGTGAACCCGCCGCCCTGGTACTCCTCGGGCTTCAGCCGCCCTTCCCGGGCGCGACCGGCGAGCGCCCTGAGCTCGGCGGAGAGAGTGCCCAGGCTCTTGTCATCGGCATGGCGCACGATGGGGGTGATCAGCCCGCCCGGCGTCGCCACCGCGACCGCGACGTCGACCTCGGCGAAGCGGCGGATCGCCGCCTCTGTCCATGCCGCATTGCACCCGGGCACGCGCCGCAGGGCGAGCGCCACCGCCTTGACGATGAAATCGTTGACCGACAGCTTGCCGCCGCCGGGGTGGGCGCCAACCTGGGCGTCGAGTTGGGCGTCGAGTTGGGCGTTGAGCTGCGCACGCAAGGCGAGCAGCGCATCGACCGTGCAATCGAGGCTGAGGTAGAAGTGCGGCACGGTGCGCTTGGCTTCCCCCAGGCGCTGGGCGATCACCCGCCGCATCGCCGAATGCGGAATGTCCTCGAAGGCGGCGCCGGCCGCTGAGGGTGCTGCCGTTCCCGCTGCGGCCACCGTAGCCGCCGGCAGCGGCGCAGTCCTGCCCGGCGCCAACGCGGCAGACGGCACCAGCACCTCGGCGGCCTGCCGCGCAGCGCTTTCGACGTCGGCGCGCAACACCCGGCCATGCGGCCCACGGCCGCGCACGACGCTCAGATCGACGCCCGTTTCGCGGGCCAGTCGCCGTGCCAGCGGGCTGGCCGGAATCCGCCCGTGCGCAGCGGCCGGCGACGCTTCGCCCGCGGCGGTGGCCGCGGCAGCCGGTGCCGGAGCGGCTGCCGCCGGACTGGCCGCCGGTGCCGAGCCCACCGGCGTCGCACCGGCCGGCACGGCCGCGGCCAGGGTCGCCGGGTCCTCGCCGTCGACGGCGATCAGCCCGACCACGCTGTCTACCTTGATGCCTTCACTGCCTCCGGCCGCCAGGATTCTGCCGAGAATGCCGCACGCCGGGGCGGGCGCCTCGGCCACCGCCTTGTCGGTCTCGATCTCGAACAGCGCCTCGCCGCGCTCGACCGCTTCACCTTCCTGCTTGAGCCAGCGCAGGATGCTGCCTTCGCTCATCGACGCCCCGGTCGATGGCATGAGAATTTCAACGGCCACGATGCTTGCCTCTCCGATCGATATTCAGGATTCACTGCGCCGGCCGCGCGGGATGCCACAGCCGCCGCGCGGTGTCGCGTTCATAGCCCTTGCCGTCCGGGAAGCTCACCAGTTCGAGCTGCATCCCCCACGGCGCGAGGAAATAGACCCAGGTCTGGCCGGCATTCGGCCCGCTCGTGCGCACCGTCGGTTCGCCGAGGATGCGCACGCCATGGGCGCGCAGGTGGGCGAGCGCGGCATCGATGTCGTCCACGTAAAAGGCGAGATGATGGCCGCCGACGTCGCTGTTCCTCGGTTGCCGGCGGTTCTGCCCGGGGGCGTCGTATTCGAACAGCTCGAAATTGGACCCGTGCCGGCAGCGCAGGAACTTCAGCCGCTTCATCACCGCGCGCGGGTGCACGTCGAGGTGGGTGGCCATCCAGTCGTCGTCGGCAGCGAACGGCCCCAGCTCGTAGAACGGCTCGCAGCCGATCACCCCGACGAAGAAATCCACCGCCTCGTCCAGATCCGGCACGGTGAAGCCGATGTGGTCGGTGCCGCGCAGCCCGGGCAGTCCTGCGGTTTGCGGATTCGAAGACATCGCGATTCCTCCTCAGTCCGGGCGCTGCCCGCCGGGCGGCAGCGGATGGTCAGCGTCGGCCATCACCTCGATGAAGCCGGCACGCACCTCCTCGGCACCAACGAAGGCCGCGCGCTCGAGCACCTTGGAAACGTTCGGCGCCGCCTCGCCGCCGTGGATGCGCTTGACCGGCTGGTCGAGGTGGTCGAACAGCCGGCGCTGCACCTCGTCGGCGAGCAGCGCGCCGTAGGACGCGGTCTGCGAGCCCTGTTCGAGGACGACCACGTTGTTGGTCTTGCGCACGCTGTCGCCGATCGTCTCCCAGTCGATGCCGGCGCGATCGAGCGAGCGCAGGTCGATCACTTCGGCGTCGACGCCGAGTTCGTCGGCGACCTTCACCGCGAGCGGCGTCATCGCCAGGTAGGTCAGCACGGTAAATGCTTTGCCGGGGCGGACCACCTTCGCCTTGCCGAGCGGAATGTGGTAGTCGAAATCCTCCAGCGGGCCGGGGGCGGTGGTGTTGTACAGGCCGACGTGCTCGATCACCAGCACCGGGTCGTCGCACTGGAGGGCACTGTTCATCAGGCCGACATAGTCGAACGGCGTCGACGGCGCGACGATCCGCCACCCGGGCCACATCGCATACAGGCCGGCGGGGTCCATCGAATGCTGGGAGCCGTAGCCGGTGCCGATCGCACACTTGCTGCGCAGCACCAGCGGCACCGCCATGTCGCCGCCGAACATATGGCGCGCCTTGCCGATCTGGTTGAACAGCGGGTCGGCGGCGACGAGGGCGAAATCGGCATACATCAGCTCGACCACCGGGCGGTAATGGCCTTCCATCGCCACCCCGCCGGCCAGCCCGACGAAGCCCTGCTCGGCGATCGGGGTCGGCACGATGCGGTCCGGAAAGCGCGCTGCCAGCCCGCGGGTCGCGCCGTTGGTGCCGCCGTTGAGCTTGTGGATGTCCTCGCCGAGACAGAAGATGCGCTCGTCGCATTCCATCCGCCGCGCCATCACCCCGGCCACCGCGCTGATGAACTTGACCTCGCCCACCTTGCCGCTCGCAGTTTCCAGTTCCTCGCAGCGGACGCCGGCGAGTTCGGCCAGATCACCGCGCACGCCCTCGTCGCGGAACGTGGCCTGGGGCCACAGCGCAGGGACGATGCGGCGCTTGGCGCCGTCCTTTTCGGTGAGCCGGGCGACGATTTCAGCCATGCAGGCGCGCGCCCCTGCGCGCAGCGCCGCATCCTCGTCGGCGCTCAGCCAGTCGCGCTCGATCATGCCTCTGGCCAGGCAGGCCAAGGGGTCGCGCGCGCGCCAGGCGGCCTCCTCCTCCTTGCTCCGGTAGCCGAAGGCGCTGCCCGGCAGGCCGCCACCGTGGTGGAAGTAGCGATACACCTCGGCCTCGATGATGTACGGCCCCTGCCCGGCGCGCATCGCATCCACCGCCCGCTGCGTGGCCACGCGCACCGCCACCGGATCCATCCCGTCCACGCGCAGCGCCGCAATGCCGTAGGCGCCGCCGCGCGAGGACAGCCGCGTCTCGCGCGTTTCTTCGCTCAGCCGGGTCGACACCGCGTAGCCGTTGTTCTCGATGAAGAAGCACACCGGCAGCGACCACAGCGCGGCCAGGTTCATCGACTCGGGCACCGCGCCGATATTGACCGCCCCGTCGCCGAGGAAGGTGAACGCCACGTCCCCCGCGCCACGCCGCTTGCACGCCCACGCCGCACCGGTGGCCAGCGGCACGCCGCCGCCGACGATGGCGTTGGTGCCGAGCGCGCCGGCCTCGGCCCAGCGCAGGTGCATCGAACCGCCCCGCCCCCGGCAGTAACCGTCGGCAAGGCCGAGGATCTCGGCGAGCGCACGGTAGAGCATGGTCCTGACCCCCTCGGACAGCGGCGTACGCCGCGGGTCGGCCTCGCCTTGATCGAGATGGGCGAGGCCCTTGGCGAGGAACTGGTGGTGGCCGCGGTGCGAGCCGGTGATCAGGTCGGACGAGCGCAGCAGCGACACCGCGCCCACCGCGCCGCCGTCCTGGCCGATGCTGGAGTGGGCGGGGCCATGGACCAGCCCTTCGCCGTCGAGTTCGAGCACGGTTTCCTCGAAGACGCGCACCAGGTGCAGGTGGTGCAGCATCCGCAGCACGGTGGCCGGCCCCAGGTGGTCCCAGTCGTCGGCGGTGGCGATGACCTCCTGCCAGGGAGCGTCGTAGCGAAGATCGTTGATGAGTGGCATTTCTGTTCCTTTCAGCGACAGCCGCCGGCACACGGCGGCGCGATACGGCGTCGGTTCGATCCGGAGCTCACGCAGCGGCAGCCGGCAGGCCGCCCGCGCGCATCCGGGCAAGGAGGGCGCGGGCCTGCATGCGTTCCATCAGACCGAGCATGTCCTCAATCTCGTCCTGCTCGATGTCGAGGGTGATGAACACCAGCCGGGTGCGCCGCTCCGGCCCCGGCCAGCGCGCCAGCCGGACCGGCTCGTGCAGCAAAGTCTGCACCCCCTGCACGACGACGGGACGATCCGGCCGCTGGGCGACCCGGACGATGCCCTTGAGGCGCAGCAGACGCGCTCCCAGGTGCTTGCACAGCCCGGACAGGAAGAGTTCGAGTGCGCCTTCGTCAATCGCCTCCTCGCGCACGACACAGAACGAGCGCACCCGCCCGCGGTACCGCCCATGACGGCATTCCTGCCGGCCGCGGTAGGCGGTATCGCGCAGCCAGCGCCCGAGCTCAACGCCCTGTTCCGGGTCGAAGGGCGCGGCACAGACGAGCGCGTCGATCGCCGCCGACGCGGTGCCGAGCGTCGCCCCCGGATTGACCTGGCGCAGCATCCGGGTCAGCTCGGCCACGGTGGCTTCGGCGGTGTCTTCGGGCAGCATGTCCTGCTTGGTCAGCACGATGTGGTCGGCGACGGCGAGCTGCCTGACCGCCTCCAGGTGGGTGTCGAGGGTGGCCGCGCCATGGACCGCATCGACGGTCGCCGTCACCGTATCGAACAGGTAGCGCGCACGCAGCGAAGGCTCGGCGAGCAGGGCCTGGATCAGGGGGCCGGGGTCGGCGAGGCCGGAGGTCTCGACCACGACGCGCGCAAAGCGCGTGACCGCCCCCCGCGCACGACGCTGGTGCAGATCATCCAGGGCCTGGACGAAGCTGCCCCGCACCGCGCAGCACACGCAGCCGTTGGGCAGGAGCACCACCGAACCGTCGCCGGCCTCGACCAGCTCATGATCGAGCCCGATCTCGCCGAACTCGTTGACGATCACCGCCGTGTCGGACATCCCGGGCTGGCGCAGCAGCCGGTTGAGCAGCGTGGTCTTGCCGCTGCCGAGAAAACCGCTGACGATGGAAACAGGAATCCGGCTCATGGCGCCTCCCCCGGCCACTGGCGGCGCACTTCGTTTGCGCCGTATTTCATGTTTTTTGCTTCCCCGGATCAGGCCGTACGGCCCTCGCCTCACGCCGGAACCGCGTTGCAAGCGCCGATCCCGCCCATCGCCAGATACTTGATCTCGGTGTATTCGTCGATGCCGTAGCGCGAGCCCTCGCGCCCGATCCCCGACGCTTTGATGCCGCCGAACGGCGCCACCTCGGTGGAGATGTGGCCGGTGTTGATGCCGACCATGCCGTACTCGAGCGCTTCAGCCACGCGCCAGGCGCGCCCCAGATCGCGGGTGTAGAAATAGGCGGCGAGCCCGTACTCGGTGTCGTTGGCGAGGCGGATCGCCTCGGCCTCGTCGTCGAAGACGAACAGCGGCGCCAGCGGGCCGAAGGTTTCCTCGCTCGCCACCTTCATCTCGGGCGTCACCCCGGTGAGTACGGTGGGCGGAAAGAACAGCCCTTCTGCGGAGAGGCGGCGCCCGCCGGTGAGCACCTTCGCGCCCTTGGCGACGGCGTCCGCGATGTGTTCCTCGACCTTGCGCACGGCACCGGCGTCGATCAGCGGTCCCTGGGTGACACCGGCCTCGAAACCGTTGCCGACCTTCAGCGTCTCCACCCGTTCCTTGAGGCGGGCGGCGAAGTCGTCATAGACCTTGCGCTGGACGAGCAGGCGGTTGGTGCACACGCAGGTCTGTCCGCTGTTGCGGTACTTCGACAGCATCGCCCCATCGACCGCCGCATCGAGGTCGGCATCCTCGAAGACGATGAAGGGGGCGTTGCCGCCCAGCTCCAGCGACACCTTCTTGACCGTGTCCGCGCACTGGCGCATCAGCACCTTGCCGATCTCGGTCGAGCCGGTGAAGGTGAGCTTGCGCACCACCGGGCTCGCCGTCAGCTCGCCGACGATCCGGGTCGCCGAGCCGGTGAGGACGTTGAACACCCCTTTCGGCACCCCCACGCGCGCGGCCAGCTCGGCGAGCGCGAGCGCCGAATAGGGGGTCGCGCTCGCCGGCTTGACGATCATCGTGCATCCGGCGGCGAGCGCGGGGCCGGCCTTGCGCGTGATCATCGCCGCGGGGAAGTTCCACGGCGTGACCGCGGCGCACACCCCGACCGGCTGCCTGATGGTGACGAGGCGCTTGTCGGCCTGGTAGGTCGGGATGGTGTCGCCGTAGGTGCGCTTGGCCTCCTCGGCGAACCATTCGATGAACGATGCTGCGTAGGCGATCTCGCCGCGCGCCTCGGCCAGCGGCTTGCCCTGCTCGGCGGTCATGATCCGCGCCAGGTCTTCCTGGTGGGCGAGGATCAGCTCGAACCAGCGCCGCAGGATCGCGCTGCGCTCCTTCGCCAGCTTCGCCTGCCACCGCGGAAAGGCGGCACCGGCGGCCTCGATCGCACGCCGGGTCTCGGCCGCCCCCAGATCGGGAACGCTGCCCAGGCAGGCCCCGGTTGCGGGATCGAACACCGCCAGCGTCGCCCCGCCGTCGGCCGCCACCCACGCGCCATCGACATGGCAGCGTTGGCGCAGCAGGCCCGGGTCGGTCAGTTCAAGGCCGGAGAAAGCCAGGTCGTTCATGAATCGCCCTCGAAGATTGTCGGAAATGGACTGCCTGTTGCCGCGCTTGCCTGCATCAGCAAGGGCATTCTAGGCAGGCGGGCGATCGCCAAGTGATTCAATCTTCGAGCAACAAGATTCAGTATGGCGATCACCCGCCACGATCACCGATTCGCAGGTCACAGTGCCCCCATACCCGGCGGATGAGGTGAGTTGTGTGCGTCAAGTTGTGCACATGGGTTGATCAGGTAATCAGCGACGCACTTCGATCCGTCCGTGGCCGGTGCGCGTGCTCTTGTGCATCGAACTCGGCGTCAGCGGGCCGCATGGGGCGATTGGCAGCCTCATTCTCCGCATATGACGCGGAGAAAAGCTTGCCTTTGCGGTGAGTCGGGCGTTTAATCTCCGCATGGATAGCGTAGAAAAACTCTACATCTGGCAGGCCGATGACTGGCCGGCTTGGCGCTACGACCTGTCGGCACTGACCGGACCGTTGATCGAGGTCAGCCGCGCCCAGGGTGTGCTGCTGGGCCGCCTGGCCGACGTGGGCATGGCGCTACGCGATCAGGCCAGCCTTGCCGCGCTCACCGAGGACGTGGTCAAGACCAGCGAAATCGAGGGCGAAGTCCTCCATGTCGGATCGGTGCGCTCGTCCATCGCCCGGCGTCTGGGCGTGGACATCGGCGCGCTCGCGCCGGTGGACCGGCACGTCGAAGGCGTGGTCGAGATGGTGCTCGACGCCACATTCCACGCCGACTCCCCACTGACCGCCGAGCGCCTGTTCGGTTGGCACGCGGCGCTGTTCCCGACGGGATACTCGGGGATGAACAAGCTCACCGTGGGCCAGTGGCGCGACGATGCCAGCGGGCCGATGCAGGTCGTGTCCGGCCCGGTGGGGCGGCGCAAGATTCACTTCCAAGCACCGCCCGCCGACGCGCTACCCACCGAAACAACGCGGTTCTTGGCATGGGCGAACGAGGAAACCGGCGAGCCCATGCTCATCAAGGCGGGGCTGGCGCACCTCTGGTTCGTCACGCTGCACCCGTTCGATGATGGCAATGGACGCATCGCCCGCGCCGTGGGCGATCTGCTCCTGGCCCGCGCCGATGGCAGCCCGCAACGCTTCTACAGCCTGTCGGCGCAAATCCAGCGCGAGCGCAAGGACTACTACGACGTGCTCGAACGCACACAGAAGGGCACGCTGGACGTCACCGGCTGGCTGTCATGGTTCCTCGGCACGCTCGGACGCGCCGTCACCAGCGCGCAGGCCACGCTGGATGCCGTGCTGGTCAAGGCGCGGTTCTGGCAGCGCTGGGCGCTCATTGGACAAGGAAGGCCGCTGAACGAGCGGCAGGTAAAGCTGCTCAACCGCCTGCTCGACGGCTTCGAGGGCAAGCTCACCAGCAGCAAGTGGGCGGCTATCGCCAAGTGCTCGCCGGACACCGCGCTGCGCGACATCACGCAGTTGCTGGAACTGGGCGTGCTGAAGAAGTCGCCCGGCGGCGGGCGCAGCACGGGCTACGAACTTGCGGGTCAGTAAACCCGATGTCTTGATCAGACGTGAATCGCCCGCCCGTAGGCGGCGAGCACCGCCTCGTGCATCGTTTCCGACAGGGTCGGGTGGGGGAAGACGGTGGCGATCAGCTCGGCTTCGGTCGCTTCCAGGGTCCTCGCCAGGGTGTAGCCCTGGATCAGCTCGGTGACCTCGGCACCAATCATGTGCGCACCGAGCAGCTCGCCTGAGCGGGCGTCGAACACCGTCTTCACCAGCCCTTCGGGCTCGCCGAGGGCGATCGCCTTGCCGTTGCCGGCGAAGGGAAAGCGCCCGACCCGGACTTCGTGGCCCTGCTCGCGGGCCTCGCGCTCGGTCAGGCCGACGGAGGCGATCTGGGGGTGGGAATAGGTGCAGCCGGGGATGTTGCGCAGCTCGAGCGGATGGACGTCGGCCAGGCCGGCGATCGCTTCGACGCAGATCATCGCCTCGTGGCTGGCCTTGTGCGCGAGCCACGGCGGCCGGGTGACGTCGCCGATCGCGTAGAGGCCGGGCTCGTCGGTCCGGCACCACGGGTCGGTGACGATGTGGCCGCGTTCGAGCCTCACCCGGGTGTGCTCGAGGCCGAGGTTTTCGATGTTCGGGGTGATGCCGACGGCGACGATGACGCGGTCCACGGTGAGCTCCTCGGCCGCTCCGCCCGCCTCGATGCGGGCGGTGACGCGCTCGCCCGCCTTGCGCACGATGCTCGCCTTCGCCCCGGTGAGGATGCGCATGCCCTGGTCCTCGAAGGCCTTGCGCGCGAGCGCCGAGATGTCCTCGTCTTCCACCGGGAGGATGCGGTCCATGACTTCGACCACGGTCACCTGGCTGCCGAGGGCGTGGTAGAAGCTGGCGAACTCGATGCCGATCGCCCCCGAGCCGACGATCAGCAGCGACTGCGGCAGCACGTCGGGCGTCATCGCCTTGCGGTAGGTCCACACCAGCCGGCCGTCGTCCTCCAACCCCGGCAACTGGCGCGCGCGCGCGCCGGTGGCGAGGATGAGATGAGGCGCCGAGAACGTGCCCGCCTCCGCCCCGGCCCGAGTCACCGCCACCCGCCCCGGGGCGGCCAGCCGGGCCTCGCCCTCGATGACGCTGACCTTGTTCTTGTTCAGCAGGTGACGGATGCCGCCATTGAGCTGGGCGGCGATCGCACGCGAACGCTGCACGATGCGCTCGAGATCGAACTTCGGTTCCGGCACCAACACGCCGTACTCGGCGGCGTGCCGCGCCAGGCGCCCGATCTCGGCCGAGCGCAGCAGCGCCTTGGTCGGGATGCACCCCCAGTTCAGGCAGATCCCGCCTAGGTGCTCGCGCTCGACCACCGCGGTCTTCATCCCGAGCTGGGCGGCGCGGATCGCCGCCACATAGCCCCCCGGTCCCGCCCCCATCACGATGAGGTCGTAGCTGTTGTTGTCGGTCATGGATCGAATCGGAAAGATAGGCCGCGCCACCCCCACCTTCTGGCGGGCCCGCGGCGCGCGGGTTGGTCAGTCGGCCTTGCCGACCCGGCACAGCAGCGCACGCAGCTGGTAGGTCCCCATCGCCGGGTCGTAGGGCGGCTGGTTGTCGGTCAGCAGATTGACGTTCGACTTCCACACCCCGTACTCCGGGCCATCCTCTTCGGGGAACCACCACGCATGCTCGGCGTTGATCACCCGCGGATCAATGCCGGTGGTCAGCTTCGCGCGCTGCTTCATGCGCCCGCGCCGGGTCTCGACCCACATCCAGTCGCCGTCCGCGATTCCCAGCGCGGCGGCGGTGTCGGGGTGGATCTCGGCACGCGGCTCGCGGCGCGCCTTGCGCACCCGTTCGATCTGGCGGTGCTCGGAGTTAAAGAAGAACGGAATCCGCCCGCCGGTGGTCAGCACCAGCGGATACTCGCTGGCGACCTCGGGCGCACTGAGCGGGCTCTCCGGCGGCTCCTCGTAGTAGGGCAGCGGCGCATAGCCCATCTGCTCCATCCGGGTGGAATACAGCTCGATCTTGCCGGTGGGCGTGCGAAAGCCCTTTTCCTCGTACTTCTTGTACTGGATCGGGATATTCACGAAGCCGCGCTCGGTGAGTTCCTGGAACGTGAGGCCGAGACCCTTGAGCTGGGAATCGAGCACCTCGCGCACCGGCTCAGTGCAGCCGTCAAGCTTCATCCGCCGGGCCAGCTCGACGAAGATCTCCTCGTCGGCCTTGCACTCATGCACGCGCACCGCGCGCTGCTGGCCGAGGACGACGTTGGCGGCGATGGTCGGCAGGCCGGCGATCTGGTCGAGCTCGGGCCACGACGCCGCCGGCAGCACGATGTCGGCCAGCTCGGCGGTCGGCGTCATGAACAGGTCGGCATTGACCATGAAGTCGAGCTTCATCAGCGACTCGTACACCAGCGCGCTGTTGGCATAGGTGGTCAGGGTGTTGTTGCCGAACACGAGGAAGGCCTTGACCGGATACGGCTTACCTTCGCGCATGGCCTGGAGCAGGGTCGGGATGTGCGCCGCCGGCAAGTCGGCGCCTTCGCCCGCAAGCATCTTGAAGCGGTCCGCGCCCAGGCGTCTGGCGTTGGCCTCGGGGCTGAGCATCTCGATCAGGCTGGGGAAGCGGCCGATGCCGTGCATGCCGAACACCCAGCCGCCAGGCACCTCGATGTTGTTGGTCAGCACCGGGAGCATCGACAGCGCGCGGATGGTCTGGATGCACTTCGGGGTGTGCTCGATCGCGCACCCCCATTCCAGCAGCGCCGGCTTGGTGCGCGCAAAGAGGCGCGCCGCGGCACGGATCTTGTCGGCCGCCACCCAGGTGATCGGTTCGGCCCACTCCGGCGTGTATTGGGCGACGTGGCGGGCGAGTTCGTCGAAGCCGTGGGTCCATTCACGCACGAACGGCTCGTCGTAGAGCTTCTCGCCGATGATGACGTTGAGCATCGCCAGGCCGAGGGCGTCGTCGGTGCCGGGACGCAGCTGCAGCCACAGGTCGGCGCGCTTCGCCAGTTCGGTCTCGCGCGGATCGACGACGATGACGTGCCTGGCCGCCGCCAGCGAGTCGCGCACGTTGAAGCGGGTTTCACCATCGGGACCGGAGTTCACCGGGTTGTGCCCCCAGTACAGGATGCACTGCGCCGGAGTGTCGCCGGTGAAGTCGCACACCGGGTAGTCACCCATGGTCAGGATGCAGGTGTTGACGCGGGGGTGGAAGCACTGGGCGAAGCCGGGCTCGCACCAGTTCGGCGTGCCCAGCGCGTTGCCGAAGCGCGACACCCAGCGGATGTGGTGACGCCCGGTGCCGGTGCCGAGCGCGATCGACTCGGCGCCGTACTGCGCGCGGATGGCGAGCAGGCGCTCCGAGATTTCGTCCAGGGCTTCGTCCCAACTGATCCGGTCCCACTCCCCCGAGCCGCGCTTGCCACGGCGGCGCATCGGGTACTTGAGGCGGTCGGGGTGGTAGACGAGGTCGCGGGTCACGGTGCCGATCGGGCACAGCCGGCCGCGGTTGAGCGGGGAGTCGGGGTCGCCCTCGACCTTGATCAGCTCGCCGTCCCTGACGTGGAGCAGCGTCCCGCAGCCGCCATGACAGGAACGGCAGACGCTTTTCAGGACCCGGGTGCCGGCACCGGCCTGCGCCGCACGGGCGCCCTCCAAAACAGCATGATTCATCGCAACCCATCCTCCAGTCGTGCGGGCCACGGTCGAGCCGCGGCACTCCTTTGTCCGCCATCGGGCGATGGCACCGTTTTCCAAGCTTACGCCGTGGGTCGCAGCCACCCCGATACCGAATCTTCCGAACCTGATCGATTCCACCAAACGCCTGCCGGGGAATGCACCTCCTCGCCCGCCCCGCGCCTTTCGCTGCCCGCCCCCATGGCGCTCGACCGGCCCGGCACCGATCCGCCGCAAGGTGTTCCCTGAATTCGATCAAGACGGGAAGATTTGGCATCGGAACCATACCGGGGGCGCGCCTACAGTGCCCACATTGCCACCTCCGGCATGGCCGCGCGGCGCGCCGCGCAAGGCGATCACGAAAGGGGGAGGAGCCCGCTCCATGTCCACGCTGATTTTGTTGCCCGGCCTGTTGTGCGACAACGCGGTCTGGTCCGCACAGTGCGCCGCGCTCGGCACCGCCGTGCACTGCATCGTGCCCGCCTACGGCGACTGCGAATCCCTTGCCGGCATGGCGCGGGCGGTGCTGGCCCAGGCCCCCGACGGCCCGCTCGCCCTCGCCGGCCATTCGATGGGCGGCCGTGCCGCACTCGAAGTGGCGCGCCAGGCGCCGCAGCGCATCGCCCGCATCGCCCTCCTCGACAGCGGGCTCGAAGCGCTTGCCGCGGGCGAGCCCGGCGCGCACGAACGCAGCCAGCGCCTGCGCCTGCTGCAGCTCGCCCGCGACGCCGGGATGCGCGCGATGGGGCAGGAGTGGGCGCGCGCCATGGTCCATCCGGCGCGGCTCGACACCCCGCTCTTCGAGGCCATCCTCGATATGATCGCGCGCAGCACGCCGGAGCGCTTCCGGGCCCAGATCACCGCCCTGCTCGGACGCCCCGACGCCCGCCCGCTGTTCGCGTCGCTGGCCTGCCCGGTGATGCTGATCTGCGGCCGCCAGGACGCCTGGAGCCCCTTGGCCCGCCACGCGGCGATGCAGGCCCTGCGGCCGCAGGCGCGGCTGGTGCCGATCGAAGACAGCGGCCACATGGCGCCGATGGAGCAGCCCGCCGCCGTCACCGCCGCCCTGCACGCCTGGCTGCGGCAAGCGGACTGAAGACGGCCCTGCGCCTTCATCCCACCCGCCACCAACCCGCATTCACGCACGCCCTTTCAGCTTTCACCGGCAACACCACGACAACGGAGGAGAAAAGCATGTCCCTGCACCAGCGCTTCGCCCTGCTCGGCCTGCTGGCCTGTGGCGCGTTACCCGCCACCGCCCAGGAGGTCACCCTGAAGGTTCATCACATGTGGACGCCGAACGCAAACGCCCCGCAGAAGATCATCAAGCCCTGGTGCGAGCGCATCGCGGCCGAATCGAACAACCGCATGAAGTGCCAGATCTACCCCTCGATGCAGCTCGGCGGCACGCCTGCCCAGCTCTACGACCAGGCCCGCGACGGCGTCGCCGACATCGTCTATACCCTGCCCGGCTACACCCCCGGCCGTTTCCCGATCATGGAGGTGTTCGAACTGCCGTTCATGACCGCCGGCGCCGAAGCCGGCTCGCGCGCGGCATGGACCTTCTACACCCGGCACGCGACAAAGGAATTCGGCGCGGTCAAGCCGCTGCTGTTCAACATCCATGAGGAAGGCTACCTGCACACCCGCGACACTCCGGTGCACAAGATGGAAGACCTGCGCGGCCTCAAGGTGCGCGCGCCGACGCGGTTCGCAACCAAGCTGCTGACGCGGCTCGGCGCCACCCCGGTGGGCATGCCGCTGCCGTCGTTGCCGGAGGCGGTCAGCAAGGGCGTGGTCGACGGCTTCCTGCTGGCCTGGGAAGTGATCCCTTCGGTGAAGCTGCAGGAGATGGTCAAGTACCACATCGAAACGCCCGCCGAACGCCCCTCGCTGTACACCAACGTGTTCGTGATGGCGATGAACCCGGCGCGCTACGCCGGCCTGCCCGACGACCTCAAGGCGATCATCGACCGCAACAGCGGCATGGAGCTCTCCGCCCACGCCGGCCGGGTATGGGACGAGGCCAAGGAGCCCAGCCGCAATACCGCGATCGCGCGCGGCAACACCTTCCACACCCTGCCGACGACCGAGATCGACCGCTGGATCGCAGCCGCCGCCGACCTGCAGGACGAATACGTGGACAACATGAACAAGGCCGGTCTGCCCGGCCCGGCCATGCTCCAGGACGCGCGTGCGCTGATCGCGCAGCACGGGGCGGCGCAGTAGATTTTCCGCGCCGCCGGCCTACAGCGCCAGCCAGGCCGGCAGCGCCACCGACAGTTCGGGCAGCAGCACGATCGCCAGCAGCGCGAGCAGGAAGCCGAACATGAAGGGCAGCGTCGCCTTGAACAGCGGCAGCATCTTCAGCCCGGTCGCATCCATCGCGATGTACAGCCCGGGGCCGACCGGAGGCGAGACCAGCCCGGTCAGGGTCGCGACCGCCAGCACCACGCCGAAATGGATCGGGTCCACGCCGAACGACTGCGCCACCGGCAGCAGGATCGGCACGATGAAGATCAGCACGCCGATGCCGTCGAGGAACATGCCGAGGATGAACACCACCAGACAGACCAGCAGCAGGAAGCTGACCGGGCCGACCGACAGCGACGCCAGCCCGTCGGCCATCATCGCCGGAATGCCCTTGTAGGACAGCACCCAGCCGAGCAGCGTGGCAAAACCGATCAGCGCGATGATCGAAGCCGAGGACAGGACGACCTCGCGCAGCAGCGGCACGACATCGCCGAAGCCCAGGCTGCGATAGACGGTCACCGCAAGGGCCACGGAAACCACCGTCGCCACCGCACCCGACTCCGTTGGCGTCATCACCCCGGAGACGATGCCGGCGATGATCGTCACCGGAATCAGCAGGGGCAATGCATCGAGCCCGATCTCGCGCCAGCTCGATGCCGGCAGCGGCGCCTCGGACCTCGCCGGCAGGTGCTTGCCCGACATGGCGACGGCGACGAAGAAAAACAGCGTGATCAGCAGTCCCGGGACGATGCCGGCGATGAACAGGGTCGCCACCGACTGATAGGCCAGCACGCCGTAGATGATCATCAGCATCGACGGCGGGATGATCGGTCCGAGCAACCCCGTCGCCACGGTGAGCCCCGCGGCATAGCGACGGTCGTAACCATGGCGCTCCATCTCGGGCACGATCACCCGGCTCATCACCGCGATCTGCGCGGTGGCAGAACCGAGGATCGCCGCGGCCAGCGCATTGACCACGACATTGACGTAGGCCAGGCCGCCGCGCAGGCCCCCGACCAGGCGGGCCGCGGTGCGCATCAGGCGCTCGGTGATCTGGCCGCGGGTCATGATCTCGCCGACCAGCATGAACAGCGGAATAGCGAGGAACCCGTTGACCTCAACGCCCTTGACCGACTGCACCAGGAAGCTGTTCAGCATCATGTCCGCTTCGGCCTCGAAGACGAACAGGATCGCCGTGCCGAGCAGCAGAAAGACGATCGGCAGGCCCAGGAATAGCAATACGAAAAACGCACTCATCGTCAGCATCGCTTCAGCCCTCCCCGGCCAGCGGCGGAAAATCCGCAATCGACTGCACGGCCTGGTGGAAACACAGCAGGACCAGCTCGCTGGTGACGAGCAGGTAGAGCACCGCCCGCGGCATCGGCACGGTGGCCGAACGCTCGAGCCAGATCCAGGGCACCGTCAGATAGCTCACCGCGTACCCGGCCAGCACCGCCGCGGTGAGCAGCACCGCAATCCCGGCCGCCCAGCGGATCCAGCGCTGCAGGCGCGGCGCAACGAAGGCGCCGACCATGTCGACGGCGACGAGCTTGCGCTCGGCGACCAGCAGGCTGAGGCCGGCGAAGCTCGCCACGATCAGCAGCAGCAGCGCGACCTCTTCGGCGAAGAACAGCGGCGCCATGAGGACGTAGCGGAAAAACACCTGCGCGATCAGCAGCACCACCAGGCTCGCCAGTGCGGCGACCGCGACCCCGAGTTCGAGGCGGGCGAACAGGCGGTCGATCCGGAACAGAGCACCCATGACAGGTTTCCCTCCTTGAGCAAACCCGGTCGCAGGAGGCGGATGCGCCGCCCTGCGGCCGGGCTCGGGTTTCAGTTCGCCTGATCGAATGCCCGGATCAGCGGATCGCGGTCGATGAACTGCCTGCGCACCGTCTCGACCTGGGCCGAGAACTGCGCGCCATCGAACTGCGCCACCTTGGCCCCCGCCTTGGCCAGGCGCTCGACCAGCGCCGCCTCGTCGGCGACCACGTCGTCGAGCGCCCACTGCTGCGCCTCGGCGATCACGGCACGGACTTTTTCCTGGCGCGCCGGGTCGAGCCGCTCCCACCACGTCCGCGACGCCAGGATCACCCCGGGGAACACCATGTGCCGGGTCAGCGTCACGTGCGGCGCCTGCTCGTACATGCGCAACGCATTGACGATCTCGAGATCCACGTCCACCGCATCGATCACCCCGGTGATCAGCGAAGGCATGATCTCGGGCAGCGGCAGCGCGGTCGGCGCCGCACCGAGCGCGCTCCACCAGGCGCGGAAGATGTCGCTCTGGAAGGCGCGGACCTTGAGGTTGCGGAAATCCTCGACCGAAGCGATCGGCTTGCGGGAAAGGACGTGGCGCTGGCCGTTGAGGACGTAGGCCAGGCCGACCAGGCCCTGCTTCCCGAGGCGGTCGAGCATTTCCAGCGCTTCCTTCGAGTGGGCCGCCTTCGCCGCGCCTTCGAGCGAATCGAACTTGCGCGGCAGGAACCAGCCGAAGAACGCCGGGTCGCGGTTGGTCAGGTCGCCGACCGGGATCACCGCGAGCTGGAGCGCGCCGCCCTGCAGCAGGGACAGCACGGTGGGCACGTCGCCGAGCTGGTTGGCGGGGGCGACCGTCACCCGGTCCTTGCCTTCGGCGCCGATCGCCTGGGCGATGCGCTCGGCCGTCCTGGTGTAGATGTGCGCTGCCGGGGTGGGCGTGCTGAAGCGCCACTCCTCGGCGTGCACCGGTGCAGCGAAGCCCGCTGCGGCAAACGCCAGGATGGCGGCCAGTCTGGCAAAACGGCTGGAAAGATCCATGTTCTCCTCCTTGTCGTGCGGATGGCCGCGTTCAGGCGGCCGATGAAGAGGCGAGCGGGCGGCGTGAAAATTATTGTTCCGCCTGCAGCGCCGGATAAGCATTCAAAACACGTCGCACCCCGGCAGGCCGCAGGAAATCAGCCGGTCCGACGGGAAGTTGGTGATCACTTCGCAGCCATCCTTCGTCACCACCACTTCCTCCTCGATGCGCGCCGCGCCCGAGCCGTCGGCGGCGCCCTTCCAGGTCTCGACGGCGAACACCATGCCTTCCTTGAGCACCGTGCTCTGCCCGCTGAAGCGCCGGCTGATGATCGGCCGCTCCCACAGGCTCAGGCCGATGCCGTGGCCGTACTGCAGCAGGAAGGCCTCGTCCTCGTCGTGGTAGCCGAACTCCTCGGCCGCCGGCCACACGCTGGCGACCTCTTCCACCGTCGCTCCCGGGCGGATCGCATCGATCGAGGCGCTGATCCACTTCGAGGCGGTCTCGTAGGCTTCGATCTGGTGCTTGTTCGGCTCCCCGCACACGAAGGTGCGGTAGTAGCAGGTCCGGTAGCCGTTGAACGAATGCATGATGTCCAGATAGACCATGTCGCCCGGCTGGATGATGCGGTCGGAGAAGGTGTGCGAATGCGGCGTGCCGCGCGGCCCGGCGACCGAATTGACGCACTCGACGCGCTCCGAGCCGAGGCGGAACAGGCGGTCGTTGGCGATCGCCACCAGCTCGTTCTCGCGCACCCCCGGCCGGATCGCCTTGCAGATGTCGTAGTAGGTGGCGTCCACCATGGCCGCGGCCACCTTCAGGCACTCGATCTCCTGCGCGGTCTTGATCTCGCGCGCGTCGAGCATGGCCTGCTGGCCATCGACCACCTCGATCCCTTCCTTTTCCAGCGCGCGCAGCATCGGCAGCTCGAGCAGGTCGATGCCGAGCGGCTCGCGTTCGATGCCGTAATGCACCAGCATCTTCCTGATCTGGCGGGCGAACGCCTGCTCGGCGCCGACGCCGGGCGGCAGCGCCCCCTGCAGGGTGCTGATCGGTGCGGCCAGGTGCTCGGCGATCCACGGCGAGCTGATCCGCTTCGCCGGCGGCGCCGGGTCCCACAGGTAGGGCTGGCCGTCGCGCGGGCACAGGCAGTAGCGGTCGAACTTGTCGCGCACCCACTCGCCGATGTGGGTGCCGGTGACATAGCGCACGTTATCGACGTTGAAGCACAGCACGGCCCCCAGCCCGGCCGCCTTGACCGCATGCTGGGCGCGCTGGAAACGCTCGCGCACCATGCGTGGATAGTCGATGCCGTGCTCCCAGTCCTTGGCCATGGTGCCCCAGGGCGCGGTTGCATGCGGGCGGTTGTATTTCATCGTGAACTCCTTTCCAGATCGGTCGGCAAGGGGGCGCCCGCACCGGCTCCGGTGCAGGCGTCGCGGGGAGGGTTCAACTACAGGAAAGCGCGGCGCCGGCCATCACTCGAGCCCGCTCGCACGGGCCTGCTCGCGGGCCATCACCGACCAGTCCTTGTCGCCGTCACCGTGGGCGATGGCGCTCAGCAGGCGGTCGCGGAGCGTGTTCGCGCTCGGCAGCGGCACCCGCGCCGCCTCCCCGGCGGCGAGCACCAGGGTGGCGTCCTTGAGGCCGAGATGGGCGGCGAAGCCGGCCGGCTCGTAGGCCTCGTCGGCGATCAGGCGGCCATAGACCTTGTACGCCGGAGCGGCGAACAGACCTTCGGTGAGCACGTCGTAAAGCACTTCGGGCGCGACTTCGTACTTGCGGGCGAGGGCGAACGCCTCGCCCATCGCCTCGATGCAGGACCCCAGCAGAAAATTGTTCGAAAGCTTGATCACCGCGGCGCCCGCGGGACGCTCCCCGGCGGCGAACACGCGCCGGCCGATGAGCTCGAACAGCGGCCGGCAGCGCGCCACCGCATCGGCCGGCCCCGCCGCGACGATGCCGAGCTCGCCGGCGGCAGCGGCGTCCGGGCGGCCCAGCACCGGCGCCGCCACCAGCTGCTGGCCGGCCCGGCGGTGGGCCTCTTCCAGCGCACCGAGGGCAGCGACGCCGTGGGTGCCCATCACCAGATGGACGGCGCCCGCCGGCAGCGACGCGCACAACCCGCCGGCGCCATAGGCGACCGCCCCGAGCGCGCCATCGTCGGCCACCATGGTGATGACGACGTCACGACCGGCACAGGCTTCGGCCACCGATCCGGCCACCCGCGCGCCGGCCTCGGCGAGCCCGGCAGCCTTCTCCGTGCTGCGGTTATGGACGACCAGATCGAAACCTCCCTCCAGGATGCGCCCGGCGATCGCCGCGCCCATCCGCCCCAGGCCGACCAGAGCTACCTTCATCGCTCGCCTCCTCGCTGATGGAAATCGCGCTCAGTCCCTGACTTCGGGAACGCTGAGATGGAAGAGCTTGAGCGCCCCATCCACGGGGCGGATCGAGGCAGCCTCGTTCGGTCCCAGGTAGACGCCGGCGCCGCGCTTGACGTCGTAGTCCTTGCCGTTGAGGGAAATCACCCCGTCGCCTTCCATCAGATACACCAGCTCGTGCCCGCCCGCCGGCGCCTGCGCCTGCAGGCGGTCACCGGCGGACAGCCAGTGCAGCTTGCCGCGCACGTTCTTCGCGCCGCACAGCGCCTCGTTGAGCACTTCGGCGGCTTCGCCCGCCCCCGGAACCGCAATCCGCGCGCATTCGCCGGTCTTGATGAATGTAGTCGTCATGTCCATGGTCCTCGTTCGTGTCAGCTCTGCACCCAGATCTTGCCGTCGACCTTTTCCCACAGCAGGTCGTCGGGTGTGCCGTCCAGGATCGTGGTCTGGAAACGGTTCGGGGCCTGGAATTCGAAGTAGAACAGCGGATCGACGGCGCGCAGGCGGTGCTTTTCCTCGGCCGGGATGAACACCATGTCGCCGGGGGCGACGTCGCGCACGCCTTCGGGCGTCTCCACCGTGGCGCGCCCTTCCATGATGAAATAGAAGTGTTCGCAGTTCTTGTGGAAGTGGTAGGGCGACTTCGCCCCCTGCTGGTAGCGCATGATCCCGGCGAGCATGTGGTCGACGTCGCTGAGTTCCTTGCTGACGAAGAACACCCGCTCGCGCCCGGGCACGGTCGAGACGAGCTTGGGCAGTTCGTCCTGGTGGAAAATGTAGGCCACTGTTTCCTCCTTGCTTTAGTTGGTTGCCGGCGCCGGCTTGCGCGCCGGTGCCAGATCGATCGCGCCCAGATAGACGCTGTCCTGCTTCACTTCCACTTCCATGGCGAACTTCGCCTCGGCCACGCGCACGGTGTAGGTCCCGCTGTCGCGCTTCAGGCGGCGGAAACGGAACTCCCCGAACGTGTCGCTTTCCTGCTCCTCGACCAGCTGGTTGTGCTTGAACAGGGCGACCTTCACCCCGGCCGCGCATTCGCTGACCCCGGCCAGCTCCCGGGTCAGCGCCCCGCCGATGAAAACGGAATAAAAATTGGCGAGATTCTGGTAATGCACCCGCGGCTTGGCGCCGGTCTCGGGCGACAGCACTTCGAGCCCCTCGCGCGCGACGATGGCGCGCATTTCCTCGTCGCTCACCTTCAGGGTGCGCATCGCCTGGGTCGGGCATACCTGCGCACCGCGGGTCCGCGTCCACCCCTGGTCGAGCAGGTGGGCATCGAACGGCCAGGCCTGCGGCAGCTGCTTCTCTTCGTTCCAGAACACCGCGTTGTAGGGGCAGGCATCGACGATTTGGCGCTGGCCGCGCGCCTTCTCCGGAACGATGAGGACGATGCCGTCGTCGCGCTTGACCACCGCACCGTCCTTCGCCGCCTTCAGGCAGGGCGGGTTGTCGCAGTGGTTGCACATCACCGGCAGGTAGCTCACTTCGACCATCGGCACCTGCCCGGTCTCGCGCTGCAGGATGTCGATCCAGCGCTGGCCGAGCTTGGCCATCTCGGCCGCATAGCCGGGGAAGCTGTTGCCGTGATACTCGTCATGACAGGCCAGGGCGCAGCAGTTGCAGTTGAAGCACTTCGCCACGTCGATCACCAGGTTCCACTTTTTCACGGCTGCGCCTCCATTTCCTCGCCCTGCCCCGGCGCACGCTTGAGCTCCGCGCTGCCATCCCACAACTCGATTTCGACCAGGCAGGAGTTGGCCGCGGTGCCGGTCACCTTCTTCGCGATCGAGCGTTTCGGCGTGAGCTGATTGACGCAGCCGCCGCGATCGACCGAATAGCCGGGCTCGCCGAGGGGGTCATAGACCGCCGAGGACTCGTACGAATGCACCACTCCCCGCGGCAGGCGCGGGGTCACATGGGCGGCGCAGATCACCGCGCCGCGGTCGTTGTAGACCCGCATCAGGTCGTGCATCCGGATGCCGCGCGCGGCGGCGTCCTCGCTGTTGATCCGCATCACCCAGTAGTAGTAGCCGTCGATGAGGACGCGGTGCTCCTTGATGTCATTGACCGCGCTCTCCTTGCCGTCGCTCATGGTGTGGTAGCTGAAGCGCGAGTGCGGCGAGATCATCTGCAGCGGGTAGCGCCGGTACTGCGCGCAGCGCGGGCCTTCCCAGGACGGCACGTACTTGACGATCGGCGGGCGCTCGGGGTCGTCCGGGTCGAAGCGCTTCAGGCTCGAGCACTCGAACTCGAACTTGCCCGACTGGGTCTGCAGGCCTTCCTGGAATTTTTCCGTATAGTCGCCGGGCAGCGGGTGCGGCTCGGGCGCGTCCTTCTTCCGGCCTTCGTAGAACCAGCGCAGCGAGGGCGGGTCGCGCCGCTCTTCGGGCAGCGGCGGAACGACGAAGTAGCCTTTCTTGAGGAATTCCTTCCAGCTGATGTGCTTGGGCAGGTCGGAGGCGTCGAACATCTTCTTCACCCAGTCGAGCTCGGTCATGCCTTCGCAGAAGTAGGTGCCCAGCCCGAGGCGCGAGGCCAGCTCGGTGAAGATCTGGAAGTCGGACTTCGACTCGCCCAGCGGCTCGATGCACTTGTGCTGCATCAGGATGACGCGGTGGTTCATCTGGGTCTGGCCGTGGAGCGCATAGCCGCCGGTGCCGCCGAATTCGCTGATGTCCCAGCGCTCGAACGACGAGCAGGCCGGGAGCAGGATGTCGGCAAACTTGGCCTCGCCCTCGAGCCAGATCGACTGGTTCACGACGAAGGGCAGCTTGTCGGTGCGGTAGGCTTTGACGTAGCGGTTGGAGTCGTTCATGGTCCCGATCGACGCCCCGCCGTACTTGTAGAGCATCTGCACGGGGGCGTGCCCGGGCTTCGGGTAGCTGAACTTCTGGAACTGCCCTTCGATCGTCTTGCCATCCCACGGATAGCCTTCGGCCTTGCCTTCGAGGATCGCCTCGGGAATGCGCAGGCGCGGCACCTTCTGCGTCACCGGATTGAACGAAGGCAGCTGCGGCATGCGCAGGTACAGGCTGATCGCCAGGCCGGTGCCTTCGAGATCGCCCGACATGCCGCCGTCGGCATAGCCGGGGAAGGAGAAGGACAGGTCGATCGGGGTGCCCCATTGGAGCAGGCCGTAGTTGACCCCGGGCTTGCCCATTCCCTGCATCGCCAGCAGGCAGGCCAGGGTGCGCGCCCACTGGATGCCGGTCGCCGAGCGGCAGGCGCCGCCGTGGCCGTTGCCCCAGCCGCCCGCGCCCAGGTAGGTCTTCCTGCTCCCCCAGCGCCGCGCCAGGGCACGCACTTCGCGCGCCGGCACGCCGGTTTCCGACTCCTGCCACTCGGGCGTCTTGGGGATGCCGTCTTCCTTGCCGAGGAGGTAGTCGCGCCACGTGTCGAAGCCGACGCAGCGCTCGGCGACGTACTGCTTGTCGTACAGCCCCTCGACGATCCACACCTGCGCGATCGCCATCGCCATCGCGGTGTCGGTGCCGGGCCTGGGGGCGATCCACTTGCCGCCGAGCAGCGCCGCGGAGTGGTTGTAATAGGGATCGACATGCACCAGCTCGATGCCCAGATCATGGAGCCACTGGCGCCGCGAAGTCCCTTCGAAGGCGGAGTAGGAACCGCTGGTCGCTTCCGGGTCGGCCGACCAGAAGACCACCATCTCGGCCTCCTTCATCAGGTCCTCGACCAGGCTGTAGGTCTCGGTCTGACCCAGCCGCATGCTGTGGCCGAAGTGGTGCATCGCCCCCCAATACCAGCCTTCCCAGCTGTCCGGGTTGTGCATCACCTTGGTCGTGCCGATGGCATTGAAGAACTTGTAGGCGGCGCTGATGTAGTAGCCGACGTTGCCCCAGGTGTGATGGGAGCCGTGGTTGGCCATGATCGCGCCGGGGCCGAAGTCGCGCTTCACGCGCTGGATTTCCCTGGCGACGATGTCGTAGGCCTCGTCCCAGCTGATGCGTTCGTAGCCCGAAATGCCGCGGTTGTGGCAGTTGCGCTCGCCGTCGGGGTTGAAATCGACCCGCTTCATCGGGTACAGCAGGCGGCTGGGCGAATAGATCGTCGACTTCGAGCACATCGTGTGCGGCGCCACCGTGGTCTGGCGCGGCGGCGTGTAGCGCTTGCCGCGCGCCTCGATCGACCAGGTCGGAGCGTCACTGTCGTCGAACTCGATCGGCGTCATGCGCACGATCCTGTCGTCCTTGACGTGGACGAACAGCGGCCCGCCGTTGGTGTTGGTCACATAGCGCTTGACGCCGTTGCCGAGCGCGGTGCCGTACTCCCAGCCGAGTGTCGGGATCATGTTCATCGTCTGGGTGAACCAGACCACCAGCTCATCGGGGCCGTCGGCCTTGAGCTGGAAGTTCTTGATCGCCTCGACCCGCTCGACCTGATCGACGTTGAGGGCAAACAGCTTCAGGCCGACTTCGGCGTTGGCGACCGTGATCGTGATCGCGGGCGAAGCGTGGCGCCCCGCCGCCGAGCTGACCTTGCCGTTGATGAAGGTGAAATGGCGTTCGACCGTGTTGTCGCCGGTCTGCATCTGCACGGTGAGATTGCGCTCGCCGAGACGGCGCCGGAAATGCGGATGGCGGCGCGCCATCAGTTGCAGCACATGCTTGAGCCCGTACAGCAGTGCCGAGAATTTGACTTGCGCTAAGGCCATAGTCCCCTCTGTATTGAAATCCAGGTCTGTCGAGCCGATCGATGCCGACCTTGTCGATGCCTGGCAGTCTATCCAGCCCCCCAATCTCAAAGTGATTCAATCTGGCTCCCTTTCGATCGCTTTTGCGCATCACGACAAGCCCGCCTCGAGCCGACTCCGGACGCTCTCCGGGATGGATGAAAAACGGGGACGAACCCCCGGCGAGCGGCCCGCGCAACGCCTCCCCCTGCAGGGAATGCGCGTGGCTCACGCACGCCGCCCGCCACGGCCGCCGGGGGTCAGTAAAAATGCGGCGCCCCCCGCGAAGGAGGCGCCGCATTTCATTTCTGCTGCGGGCACCGGCGCAGGCCGGACGAGGTTCAGTCCTTGCTGTATTTCGCCACCAGCGCAGCGGCAGCGTCATAGAGCTTTTTGCCGTCGCTACCCGCCGCGCTCACTTCCCGCACCCACTCATCCACCACCGGACGCGTCGCCTTTTGCCAACGGCTGGCCTCGTCGGGCGCAATGGCGTAGATGGTGTTCTTGTTGGCGACCGTGGCCTCGCGCCCGATCACATCGGCCTTGAGGAACTGCCCCGCCACCCACGCCGAAAACTCGCGGCCGCTGTTGTTGTCGATGACCTTGCGCAGCTCGGCCGGCAGGCTGTCGTACTTCTTCTGGTTCATCAGATAGACCATGGTCGCCACCAGCATCGCGTGTTCGCCATCGATCTCGGCGTGATAGCGGGTGAGTTCCTGGGTCTTGGTCGCCGGCACCACTTCCCACGGCACCAGCGCCGCTTCGATGACGCCTTTCGACAGGCTCTCGGCCATCTGCGGTACCGGCATGCCGACCGGGGTGGCCCCGAGCGCGGCGAGCAGCTTGTTCCCCAGCCGCGACGGCGCGCGCACCTTCATGCCCTTGAGCTCATCCAGGCTGCTGACCTGCTTGTCGCGCAGATGGAGCACGTTCGGGCCATTGACCCAGGTGGCGAGCGGGCGCACGCCGGTGAATTCGCTGCCGGCGTGCTCCTGGACGAAATCCCACAGCGCACGCGAGGACGCCTCGGCGGAAGTGGTGAAGAAAGGCAGCTCGAACACTTCCGAGAAGGGGAAGCGCCCGGGGGTGTAGCCGGGCAGGGTCCACACCACGTCAGCGACCCCGTCGCGCACATGGTTCACCAGCTGCGGCGGCGTGCCGCCGAGCGACATCGCGGGGAAGATCTGACATTTCATCCGCCCGCCGGATTCGGCCTCGATCCGCGCACACCACGGCTCGATGAACATGGTCTGGGCGAGCGAGGTGGGCGGCAGCTGGTGCGCCACTTTGAGCACGACTTCCTGGGCGTGGGCGGCGAACGGCAGGAGGGCAGCGGCCAGCAGGCCGCTCAGCAGGCGATGGATGTTCACGATGGTCTCCTCGGCAGCAAGATTGGTGTGTCATCGATGGTGAACGCGGCTTTTCCATCCGCGCTCCGCCACGACGAACGGCGAGTCTAGGCAAGGCAACGCACGCGAATAAGATGGCGGGATCGATAGCGCGATAAGCAGCAGTTATCATTGGGCGCATGAGACTTTCATCCCTGCACGCTTTCGTGGCCGCGATCGACGACGGCAGCCTGCGCAAGGCGGCCGCCCGCCTCGGCCTGTCGCAGCCGGCACTGAGCAAGATGCTGCGCGAACTCGAACTCGAGCTGGGCGCACCGCTGGTGATGCGCTCGAGCCGGGGCGTGTCGCCGACGGCACAGGGCAAGGTGCTGTATCAACGCGCCAGCGCAGCCGCACGCGAACTGTCCCGCGCCGTCGAGGAGATCGATCAGCTCGGCGGCCACATGGTCGGCGAACTCAGCGTGACCGCGGTCTCGCTCGCCGTGATGCTGCTGATCCCGGAAACGCTGCACAGCTTCAGCCGGCAGTTTCCGCAGATCCGCCTGCGCGTCCATGAAGAGCTCTACATCGCCCAGATGGCCAGCCTGCGCAAGGGCGAAGCGGACGTCGCGATCGGGCCGATTCCGCACGACCTGGCGCAGGGGGAATTCCAGGTCGAAGCGCTGCTGCCGATTTCGATGGTGGTCGTCGCCCGCAAGGGCAATCCGCTCGCACAGGCGGCGCGCCTGGCCGAGCTGAGCAAGGCGCGCTGGGTCTATACCGGTGTGTCCGGCGACACCGGCTATGTCCGCGAGCTGTTCATCCGCAATGGCCTGCCACCACCGCCCGCCGCGGCGATCGTCAACTCGACGCTGGCCCTGCTGGCACTGATCGGCTCGGACGACTTCATCGGCCTGCTACCGGCCCAGATCGCCGAACACCCCCTGAGCGCCCCCTACATCGACATCATCGCGCTCGCCGAGGGGCCGCTCGAGCTCAACCTGGGGGTGATGGTCGGACGGGCGAGCAGCCCGTCGGTGATGGTGCGCCACTTCCTCTCCCACCTGCACCGCGCCGCATACCACCTCGCCCACCCGGGCGAGCGCCACCGCGCGAAACCCGCCTGAGCTTCCCGCCGCGCGACCCGGGCGTCGCTGCAGAAAAGACGATAAAAGCGGCTCCCTCGATTTTTGCTTTTCAAGACCAGCCGCCCGCACCGGTCACAGCTGGGTGGCCGCCGCTTCCACCTCGATCACCAGTGCCCCTCGCGCCCACGGGAAAGCCGCCTTGGCACGCTCGGCCAGCGCGCCCTCGGTGACGATCGCGCCGGTGCCGCGCAGGA